>CAISZM010000087.1 GCA_903889965.1 uncultured Elusimicrobia bacterium | reverse complement strand
GGATAAGATCGAGGTCTACTACGCCAAGGCCAATTGCCCCCAGTGCGTTTATGACTGTCCCGGGCCTCCCGGAGAAGAGAAGGTGTTTTGTGACAGGGGAAGGTGTGCGCTGATAAAATAAGCCGGGCAGCGGGGCGAAACAGGGCCGCCGGGGTCATCCCCGCGGCCTTTTTTGCCGGAGGACGGAGGGAATGCTATCGGGCCGGGGCGGAGGAGCGTACGGCCCGGCGCAGCTTGGCGCAGCAGGAGCGTTAATTCATTCCTTTGGAAGGATCTGATATACACGCGATTCAACACAATAGATGGCCGAGTCCTGCCTGTTCGCTTCCATATTTTCATAGACGGCGCACATGGCAACGGTTTTCTCCAGCTGCTGGCGGTATATCTCCATGTTTTCTTTGGTCATGCGGACGGTCGTTCTTTTTGCGGCATAAGTTTTGCAATCTGCCAGCCACATACTCCATAATTTGCGCTGCCTGGCATGGATCGCCGCCGTTTCGGGCGTTAGAGCCAGCATCGGGACCACTTTGTTCTGAAACAGGCTGCGCGCTTTATCTTTGGAAAACTCGACCAACCCCCCGTTAGCCAGGATTCCAAGCGCTTTCCTTATCTCTTCCTCCTTAAATTTGGTCGTGTCAGACAATTCCCGGACCGTGACCCAGCCGGCCGTGTTAACCAGGAAGTACTGGCATATGTGCGTCACCGCATCCCTGCCAAATATTTTCCATTGTTCCAGCGTCATATTGACGCGGCGCTGCTTGAGCGCCTGCTCGATAGCGGTTTCAGTCAGTTCGCTGCTGGTAAGGTTGCCTCTGGCGGCGGGCGGACCCGACAATATCTGAAGGAGTTCATCGGAGCCTGAAAGTTCCTTGAAATAAGCCCGGACAAGTTCCTGGGCCTTTGGAGAGTATTGGCCAACATCCAGAGCGGACATGATCGCCTTTAGCCGCCAGCTCTTGGGCAGTTTCTTCCCGCGCTCAAGGTCCCAGTAGCTCCCGAACGAGATGCCGATAGTTTTACTCCCGCCGACGCTCTTGAAGAACTGATACGCGCTTGGGTAGCCCTGCTCTTTGCGTATCCTGGACAGCACACTGCCGAAAATATTTATTTTAGTGGCCATGTTCCCAGTATACCAAACAGTTCAACCGGCGGTCTAACGAAAGGCGGTTTTGTTGGACCGCCGCTCCTGAGTCAAAAAACAAGACCGCTTAAGACTTTGGCCTCATGTGATTAACCGGCGGGAGGAGTAAACTATCTCATAAGGTTATGTGAGGGTTTGCGGGTCTCTTTCAGGACAAAGCGAGAGCGGAGAACAAGGTAAGAAAGAATCAGTATATCAGTGATCATGACGGAGAGGAAAAATATTAAGTTTAAGGAGATTACCGTGAAAGGTTCCATCTACGCGATAGCAGCGGTTTTGTTAGGCGTCAATATTTCTTACGCGGAAGAGTCCGCTCTTGATTCATTAAAAACTTCCGTTCAGCCTTCAGTTCTAAGTGAGACTGCGGTTCCCGAAGTTTCCAAGTGGCATATCGCGGCGGATGATCCCGCTGTGTCTGCGCCGAAAGCCCCGGTCGAGTGGGTGGTCATCAACGGCGGAAAGTTTATGATGGGGACTGACGACCCCGGAAAAAGTTTTAAAGATGCCAAGCCGATCCGCGAAGTCGCCGTCAAAACATTTGAAATGTCAAAAACGGCGGTAACTGTCGAACAATATGCGGAGTGCGTTAACAAAGGCAAATGCGACGCGCCGCACAAAGCGGAGTTTCCCGAGGTGGAACGATATTGCAATTATTGGCAGCCCGGCCGCCGGTTCCATCCGGTTAATTGCGTGAGTTGGTATCAGGCCAATCAGTACGCAAAGTTTATGGAAAGCAGATTGCCCAGCGAGGCCGAATGGGAGTATGCGGCTACGAGCGGCGGTAAGGATCAGAAATACCCTTGGGGCAACGAAGAGCCGTCCTGCGACAAAGCTGTAATGTACGGCAAAAGCGGTTTTTTCAGCGCAAGCGGCTGGGGTTGCGGTAAAGAGTCTACATGGCCGGTGTGTTCGAAACCCGCCGGAAATACAGCGCAGGGTTTGTGCGATATGGCGGGAAACGTACTGCAATGGGTGCAGGACAGCTATCGGGATTCTTATGAGGGCGCGCCTGTAGATGGCAGTGCCTTTGATGAAGGCGGCAGCCCCAGGGTGCTGCGCGGCGGCGCCTTTATGTACGATGGCGCTCTTAATTCACGGGCCGATCACCGCTCACAAAATGTGGCTTTTTCACAAACATACATCAACGGGATCCGCCTTGCCAGGTCCCGTTGATCCATAAGGGTTAAACGGGACAAAGTAAAAACAATGAAAGAATGGAGGTTTGTAAATATGAAGGATGTCTTATTTGTCGCGATATTTATGATCTCAGGCGTGACGATCGCCGGCGCTCAGTCCGCCGCTGAGCAGCTCGGCGTATCCATTGGGCCTGAAATAAGTGAACCGGTTTCGGCAGTTCCAGCAGCCGGGACGAAAGCCGCAATGCCGGAGGTTACCGCAGCGGCAGATATGCCAACGGGATCCGATGTAAAGGATGCTGGCAAAGATCTGTCCCAGGCAAAGGATTACGACTCCCAGATAGTTTTTCAGGCTTCCGGAGTTGCCGAAAACGGCGCATCTTGCGGTTATAAGGTAAGACAGGGAGAGAACGGTAACCTTTTTGCCGTTTACACTAATGATACCGCCAGCCAAACATTCAAGATCACCTATAGCGGAAACGAAGGGGAACGCGGAGAGTTTTCAAATTATGCTCCCGCAAGTTATGGTTTTGGCTTTACCCCGGCCGAGAGATCGGACGGTTCTATCGTGATCACAAGAGACGGCGTGGCGCCAGGTACCGCCATGGTTAAGGTCAGGAACTGCATTAAACGCCTGTTCTGGTCCTGCGCTGACTTTAGCGAGAAGTGTACGGAGCAACGGTAGTTGCGCTTCCGGGCTGAATGCGTGAACCCCCCGGGTTTTGTGTGCTAAATCTTCTGGAGGAGATCAGCTTATGAAAAGCTTAATATACGCGGCGGCGGCGGTTTTATTCGGATCTGGTATTTCTTATGCCGGAGAATCCTCTGTAGACTCGTTAAACACTTCCGTTTCTCCCACAGTCCTGAGCGAAACGGTTGTGCCTGGAGTTTCCGGGGCTGATGAGGCGGATATGCCCGGTACCGCGAAGGAACCGGCGGATAAAGCTTCCGCTGCTTTCGGCGACGCGGAATATATCTGCACTTCGGTATCCGGTGACGCCAACGCGGTGATCCAGTATAAGGTTGAGTTTACGCATAGTTTCCTCTCCGGGAACAGGGTGTCATTCGTCCTTCATAACTCAGCAGGCAACTGGGATGCGTCGATCCTGAAGGATATCAGTATCGGGGACACGCCGCTTATGTCAATGAGGCCCGGCCCCGGCAGCTTCGGGAGTGACGGGGTGAATTACTCCGGCAAGAGGTTCTTGCATATCGGCGACACTGATGAGGCTTCGGTTCTGGGGGAAACTAACGGCGTCTATCTTAGCGACTCGCTTATCCGGCAAGAGAGTTCAGGCCTGGCGCTATATTCACACTCATCAGCCAATTTTATCAGTATCGATAAGGCGTATAAAGCGTTAAATTGCAAGCGCGCGCAATAAGGACTGTGCCGCAGCGCATAAAGACAAATGATTTGAGCGGCAATAGGCCCGTGAGTCTTACTAGTCTCTTTACAGGACAAAGCAAAAGCGGCGATAAGCTGATTAAGGAGGATATGTTATGAATAGAATAGTGTTTTTGGTTGCAGCCTCGATATCGTTCACCGGTAATGCGTTAGCATCGGATACGGCGCGCGGATCCCTGGAATCCGCCGCATCATCTCTGATTAGCGTTGAAGACATAGCAATTCCGGTTCCGGTCAGCGCTGGCGTGCCTGACACGGTGGAGCGGGCCTCCTACGCGGATAATATCCTGGACCCTATCAACGCGGTTATCGCTTCTCAAAGCCGCACACTTCAGGGATATGGCTATTTTTTTGCAATAACCAGTTATCCGGCTAACACGAAATTGAATGTGATATTCGCTGACGCTCTTGATTGCAGTAATCCGTCCTCTATAGGTTCGGAGTATCCGCATTATTTCAGAATGTATTCCGGAGTCTCTGCTGTAAGCACATTTGCAAAAGACTTAAGGAGCGAGGCCAAAGAAGCCGTCAGCAATGATAATAGCCACGTAAACGCAGTTATATCTAAAAATATAAATGAAGTGGCCGCCGCCGCCGAGAAGGCGTTTCTGGGCGCGAATCGGTTTGTGGGTATTCAAATGGCTTCACATGATCCTCAGGAAGACGGCGAGTTTACGCACAGGATACTGATCGCCCAGGAAGCTGATGGAATTTTGCGTGTTCTGTCTTATCTGCACAATCCTTACTGAGCCGTAAAATAGACGGTAACAGGGTTGACGCAAACTAATTGCTCCGCCCGCCCGGGATAAGGCGGCCCGCGTTGAGGGGAAGTGCCCGCTGAAAAAATTAGCCTCGATAGCGGGGATGAAAAAGGCCGCGGGGTTTCCCCGCGGCCTTTTTTTGCGGCAGGACTGACTACTGCGCGGGGGTCGCGGAGCGTATGGCCCAGCGCAGCTTGGCGCAGCAGGAGCGCGGGTTCGAACGGCGTTCGGCAGGTGAGGGGCGCTGCGGGCCGGGCGCCGCTCCCGAGTATATCCCGGCCGCCTCGCCTTTGGCGAAAGCTTTTTTTACCCTGCGGTCCTCGCCCGAATGGAACGACAGGATGGCCACCCGCCCTCCCGGCTTAAGGCACCAGGGCAGCGCCTCCAGGAAACGGTCGAGCGCGCTGAACTCCCCGTTCACTTCAATGCGCAGCGCCATGAAAGTCCGCTGCAGCGACTTTTTTACCGCCTCTTCCGTCTCTTTGGGCGCTATGTCTTTAATGGCCGACCTCACTAAAGCGGCAAGTTCCGCCGTTGTCCTTATGGGCAGTTGAGCCCCTTTTATCGCGCGGGCTATGATAGCCGCGCGCGGCTCGTCCGCGTTGTCCTCAAGCAGCCTGGTCAATCCGGCTAAGGTTACGGTCTTTATCAGTTCCGAGGCCGGGGCGCCGCGCGCCGGGTTAAGGCGCAGGTCCAGCGGGCCGTCGGCCTTGTGGGTGAAGCCGCGCTCCGGGTTGTCCAGCTGCATGGATGAAACTCCCAGGTCCGCCAGGATACAGTCGAAGCCTCCTCCGGCTTCCGGCAGAAGACCCATAATACCGGCAAAATTCATGCGGCGGATGACCAGGGCGTCCTTAAAACCCAGCGCCCGCAGGCGGGCCTCGGTGCGCGGCAGTTCGGCCGTGTCCACGTCGACCGCGAAGAGTTTTCCTCCGGGCAGCAGGCGCGGCAGTATCTGTTCCGCGTGGCCGCCGTAGCCAAGGGTGGCGTCAAAGCATACTTCCCCGGGTTTAGGGGCCAGTACGGACAGGATCTCGTCCACGCAGATAGGGCGGTGCGTGCCGGCCGGCGTGCCGCCCTTGGCGATAATATGGGCCGCTTCGCCGGCGTATTTGGCCGGGTCCAGTTCCTTGTATTTTTCGGAAAAACTGCGCGGGTTCCTGCCGCTGTAGCGGACGCGCCGCTTATGGGGTGGTTCCTGGGGGGCTTCTTCGGGCATAAGTTAAAGTTGAAAAAGATTTAAAGGGGCGGACATGGGGTTGCTCTGGAGCCAATGCTTGCGCATGCGGACTACGCTTGCAATGTGTCATCAGACGCTATCTTGTGCCGTAATGTTCGCTGAATTGTGTCGCTTTGCTCCACCCAGGCGCTATGCGTATCAGACGGCCGCTTTGGGGAGGGGGCCCCGCTGTTAAAATCATAAGTGGAGCGGGTGACTGGAGGGCAGGGTTCTGAAGGCCCTCGCGGAGGCCGCCGGTTGCATAAGCCCGGTGGCCGAGTGCGGAGCGCGGCCACGGTGTGGCCGCCGCGTGCCTGAAGAACCCTGCCCTCCAGTCAGGACCCGCGAACCCACGCTAAACCCGGAAGCCCCAAAAGAATAAACGGGGCCGCCCGCTTTAAAGCAGGAGGCCCCGCAGAGAACCGCTCAGCGCCTTATTTCAGGTGCTTGGAGATGCAGCCGGCCATCTCGAACATCGTCACCTGCGGCTTGCCGAACACTTTCAGAAGCTTGGCGTCAGCGTTGATGTTGCGCTTGTTCACCTTGTCCTGCAGGTTGTTGGCCTTTATGTATATCCACATCTTCTTGATCACTTCGGTGCGGGGAAGGGGCGTGCTGCCGACTATCGCCGCGAGGTCCGCGTCAGGCTGTATAGGTTTCATGAACTGGGGGTTTGCCATTTTGAGTCTCCTTAAAATTGACCAAGCTCGCTTTAACTCCAGAAAGCCGGTACGCCTTAATATTACCAAATTCCCCGGGGGGATTTCGCTTGAATTTTAAAACCCCCCCGGCGGCGGCCTTTTCCGGGCAGCCGCCGGGGACGGCCTCAGTACCTGAATACGGCAGCGGCGGGGGCCTTGCCGGGCATACTGTCCTGCTCCAGCACGTGCACCTGCCCGCCGTGGTCCAGCGTGCGCACGGCGCACAGGTCCAGCAGCTCGGTGTCCGAAAGTTCCGGCTTTTTATGCAGGTCGATGATCCCGGAGGCTTCGTCGAAAAAACCCCATCTCTGCGCTCTGGACGAGACCAGAAGTGTGGCCACCCTGCCCTCCTCGGCCGCGGCGAGTATGGTCTTGAGGTGGTTCGAGGCCAGGGGCGTGCCGGCCAGCTGCTCGAATTGCCCCAGCGCCGCGCGCTTGCCGGCCTCGAAGACAGGCTTTACCAGCTCCCAGCCCATTTCCCTGAGCTCTTCCGGCCTTAGGCCGCTGGCCCCGCCGCTTATCCTGCCGCGCAGGTTTTTATAGGTGTTGGCTTTCTCGTATATGCGGGTGAGATAATCCACCCCCGCCAGCACCAGCGGGCAGCCGGAAGACCCCATTATGGAGCCTATTCCCCTGTTCACGCTGTGGAAATACTCCAGGATATTATCTTTGTCCTCGTCGGTGTCCTCGGCGCGCCCGTGGAACGTGGATGTCCCGCCGCGCCCGGCGGCGCGCCCCTCGCCGCTGGAGTGGAACTGCAGCTGCTTTTCCCTGGGGTTAAGTTCCAGCAGATCGGCCACGCTTTTGGGCACCTGGCTCAGGTCCGCTTCGGTGACGCTGTACCTGCTGCAATGGTAGAGCTTGACCGAGCGCTGGCTGAGCTCCAGCACGAAGAACATCCCGTCTTCGGCGAAAAGCGGCAGGACGGGGGTTACGCAGAAACGGCCGGCTACCAGCGCCATTTCGTTGAAGTTCAGCGGCAGCGTGTAGGCCCGGTTGAGTTTCTTCGACAGGAAAACTGCCAGCCCGCCGCTTTGGTGCCGCCAGAATATGTGGTTCTCCAGCAGCTGCTGCGTGGGCGCCAGTAATTCTTCCGCCTCGGCCGGCTTGAGCCCGTAGACCTTCAGTTTTACGGCGGCCTCGCGCAGGAGCTTGCGGAACCTTATCGGGTTCTGCTTCGTCTCCTCGCTGCTCTTTATCGTCGGCATGAAGATAGAGACGCACGGGCCGGTTTTTTCGCTTAACAGTTCTTTGAACTCCTCTTTTTTCATTAAAAGCATAACATCCCCCTTGTCTTTTTGACCAAAGAGTCTAGAAAGGAAAGCTTTTTTGCCGTCCCCCTAACCCGATTTCAGGATACTATATTTTAAAGCCGTAAAAAAGCCGGAAGGCTTGCGGCCTGTCCGGCTTCCGTTTGATGAATGGGCGCGGCTAGAAACAGTAGGTGAGCCCGGCCAAGTTATAGCGGTCCGAGGAGGAGCCGTACTCCATGTATTTGTAGCGATAGGAGAGGCCCCAGTGGCGGGTGAGGAACAGGTTCGCCATCAGCGAGTAATCGTTCAGTGTCTCGTGCTTTTTAAACCTGCCCATCCACTTGCCCTGCACGCTTATAAAATGAGCGAAAGTCAGTTCCAGGTTAATGCCGGCAAGGGGGTGGTTGTCGGTATCGGATATATCCACCGTCATCGGCGGAGGGGGGCCGGCCACATCCATATGGATATCGCCGCTTATCGCTTCATGCGCATAGCCGGCATAGGGCAGCAGGGAGGCGTCCAGTGCGCCGGTTTTATAATAGAAGTACCGACCGGCGCGCAGGAAATAGAAGCGCACGTCATTGTTCATGTCGAACGAATTGAGCCCGGCTATGTGCGTTCCGGCGGACATGTCTATGTTTATGTCCTCGAAACCCGCGCCTACTACGTATTTCCCGCTCTTCGACGGTTTAATGTAGTAGTCGAAGTTCAGGTGCATGCCGCTTATCAGGCTGTAGCTGACGTCAGGGGCGCGGTAGTAGAAGCCGTTGGCCTGGAATTTGTCGGTGTTTATCCACTGGGCGTACAGGCCGTCCATCTCCCCCGTATCCTTTAAGCTGATGCCGTTCCCCGAATACTCGCTGGCCAAGGTGCCTATATAAGGAGTTATTATCCTTATGGTCGCCGCTGAGGCCGAGACCGGCAGGACAGCGGCCAGTGTAAAGAGGAACAGTAAAAATTTCATTTATATTTCCTTTAATATGGAGATCCCTGTTTAATCCTACAAATTATCCCCTGCCGCTATAAAGTCCCTTCAGGTTCCGTTGTGCAATGTTTTCCGGGTAATTTTAACGCCCTGAAAAGTCGAATATATTGAGATATACCGCACCTTTTTGCCGGTCCCGCGGGCGGTCAGCGCGGGAGAATGGCGGGTTTGGACCGTGTTTTTTAAATATGTTAACATAATGTAGGATTTTAGCCCCAAAAAGGTTAAAATTGCTGGTATCAACGCGACACTACGCTGTCCGGTTGGTGTTGTAGACTATTGTTGTAAAAGCGTAAACATTTCAGAACGGAGGTTTTATTTATGGCGAGTGACGAAAAAAACAGGGCCCTGGATGCCGCCCTTTCGCAGATAGAAAAAAGCTACGGCAAGGAAGCCATTATGAAGCTGGGCGAGCGCTCGGCCCGCATGAAGATAGAGGTGATCCCCACCGGCGCGCTGTCGCTGGACCTGGCGCTGGGCGTGGGCGGGCTGCCGCGCGGCCGCGTAATAGAAATTTTCGGGCCTGAAGCTTCCGGCAAAACCACCCTGATGCTGCATGTTATAGCGGAGGCCCAGAAAATGGGCGGCATGGCGGCCTTCATAGACGCCGAGCACGCGCTGGACCCCATCTACGCGCAGAAGTTGGGCGTGAATATAGACGACCTGCTTATTTCCCAGCCCGACAGCGGCGAACAGGCCCTGGAGATAACCGAGAAACTGGTGCGCTCCGGCGCGCTGGACCTTATCGTGGTAGACTCCGTTGCGGCGCTGGTGCCCAAGGCTGAAATAGAAGGCGAAATGGGCGACATGCACGTGGGGCTGCAGGCCAGGCTGATGAGCCAGGCGCTCAGGAAGCTTACCTCCATCGTGTCCTCCACCAAGACGTCGGTGATGTTCATCAACCAGCTGCGCCACAAGATAGGCGTTATGTTCGGCAACCCGGAAACAACTCCCGGCGGCCTGGCGCTGAAGTTCTATTCCTCCGTGCGCCTGGATATACGCAAGATAGAGACCATAAAGCAGGCCGACGTGGTGACCGGCGCCCGCATACGGGTTAAGGTGGTTAAGAACAAGGTGGCGCCCCCTTACCGCCAGGCGGAGTTCGAGATGGTCAACGGCGAGGGCATCTCGTCCGAGGGCTGCCTGCTGGACATGGGCGTGGAAACCGGCCTGCTGGAAAAATCCGGCACCTGGTTCATCTACAAGACCGAGCGCATGGGGCAGGGCCGCGAGAACGCGAAGGCCTATTTAAAAGCCAATAAGGACAAAGCCGCGGAGATAGAAAAGGAACTGCGCAGCCGCTTCCTGCTACCGGGGCTTAAACCCACGGCAGGTTCCGAAAAAGCCGCGGCTGAAAAGGCTGCGGACCTGAACGAAGCGAAAATATTCAGCGCACAAAAGGCTGAACGCAAGGAAAGATCGGCGAAGAAATAGGCATACCGATGCGCGCTCTTGCGGCGGATTTCTCAAGGCATCTCGGCATGGAGCGGGGCCTGGCTAAGAACACCTGCCTGGCCTACTCCGGGGATGTCGGGGCTTTCCTGGCTTATTGCGAGGCCCGCAAAACGGACCCCGCTCTGGCGGAGGCCGTTTTTGTGGAAGCCTACCTTTGGTCTTTGAAAAAAGAGAAGGGCCTGGGGCCGGCCTCCATCTTCCGCAAGACCGAGGCTCTGCGGGCTTTTTACCGCTACCTGCGCCTTGAGGGGAAGTCCCAAAAAGACCCGACGGCCAATTTCCGCGCCCCAAGGCTGCCGCGCAAGGTGCCGCGCTATATGGCTTTGTCCGACATGGCGAAGCTCCTGGCCTACCCGGCGGGGGATGCGTTCGCCAAGGTGCGGGCCTCGGCCGCGGTGGAGCTGCTTTACGCCTCCGGCATACGGGTGTCGGAACTGCTGGGCCTGCGGCTTGAGTCCGTAAATTTTCAGCAGGGCTGGCTGCGCGTTTTCGGGAAGGGCTCGAAGGAGCGTATGGTGCCGGTGAACGCGGCGGCCCTTTCCCGCCTTAAGGAGTACCTGGCCTCCAGGCAGCGGAAGTTCGGGGGGCGGGCCGTGGCGGACGAGCTGTTCCTTAACCGCTCGGGCAAAAAGCTCAGCCGCGTGCAGATGTGGAAGGATATTGTGGCTTTCGGCGGGGAGGCGGGGGTGGAGATAAAACCGCATCCCCATTTGTTCAGGCACACCTTCGCCAGCCACCTGGTGCAGGGCGGCGCCGACCTCCGTTCGGTGCAGGAGATGCTGGGCCACGCCAGCCTCAATACCACGCAGATATACGCCCACGTGGACAAGGGCGGGATAAAGCGCGCGCACGACAAATACCATCCGGACAAGTAAGCGGGGGGAACCGCCCGGAAGGGGCTGGCCGCGGGAATTTGAAATTTATATGATTTGGCCTGTATCGTTACAGAGATGCGTTTTAATTACGTCGGAATATAAAGGAGACATCGCCGGCGGCTGATCTGTCCCAGCGCCCGCGCTTTCGCGCCACCCGTATGATCGAAGACCAAAACGATATTCTGGATTCCCGCATAAAACTCCACGACAAGCACCGCTTCGAGATAAAGCTGGATATAGACCTGGACGCCGCCGCGAAAAGTTCCTACGAGGTGGAAACTTACTTTTTCGTGCCGCGCGCGCTTAACGTGGGCCCGCACAGCTATAACAAGGAGAAATTCTATAACTCCAGCCAGCGCTATATAAGGTTCCGCACCCCCAAGATGAGCCTCGGCAAGGTGTGCGACCCGTCGCTTAAAACCTCGCCGCTCAACCGCGTGCGCGAGAACCTCTCCAAAGTGCTTTCGGGCGCCGGCGATCAGGCGCTCACCATAAACATCTGCAACGAGCTGCGCCTTCTGGGCTGCATCATACGCGGCGAGATAAGGGATTACGTCAAGATCTTCGTAGAGGGGCTGGCCACCTACGGTTCGGCGGTGCCGTCGGCGCAGCGGAAGCTGTTCGTCGGCGAGGGCCTGGAAAACTTTTTGTCCGACCTGAAGAACCTTGAGACCGCCCTTTCCTCGCTTAAGGCCGAGATCTCGGACCCGGCCGTGCCGGTCAAGATACGCGAAACCGCCGCCTTCTTCGACGAGTACGTCAGCCTTATCCTGGAGGAGTACCTGACCTCGCTCCTGGAGGCCCTGCGCTCGAACCCCGGCGCGCGCGCCAGGTTCGCTGACGTGGAAACCGGGGTTACCGCCATAGCTACGGCCCAAAGCCGCTACCGCCAGGCCATGAAATACCCGTCTGTGCTGGTGCCTGGCTCCACCAACGAAGAGATAATCTACCGCCGCGGGGTGCTGAAGAAATTTATCTCCAGCGTGCTTTACCTGAAGGCCGAGTTCTCCGAGTGGGAGACCCTTACGCAGGTCTTCTTCGGAGTGGCGGCGGGCGCGGCCATGCTCTTTACTGTGCTGGTCACGCTCCTGGTGCAGAGCCGTTACGCCATAAACAGCATGCCTTTCGTTCTGGCCGTGGTGATAAGCTACGTTTTCAAGGACCGCATAAAGGACTGGCTTAAGATGCTCTTCTCCAAGAGCCTTACCCGCTGGATCTCCGACCGCAAGATAGATATACTGGATTTTTCGGGAGGAGGCGGGCGCCTGGGCGTACTGAAGGAGGCTTTTACCTTCCTGTCCGACCGCGACATCCCGCCGGATATCGCACGCATGCGCCGCGTGGATAATATAACCTCCGTGGACGAGGAAGGCAAGCCTGAGCGCGTATTCAAGTACAAGAAAGTGATCGTTCTTTATCCCGAGGTCATCATAAAAAGCCACGAGCGGCGCCGCGACCTCAACGATATAATGCGCTTCAACATCCGCGAGCTCATCGCCCAGGCCGACGACGCGGCGGTGGACTACCCTTATGTCGACGCGGACACCGGCGACCTGCGCGTGGCGCAGTGCTCGCGCGTCTATCACCTCAACCTGGTTCTGAAATACACTTATTCCAACAGGGACGGGCAGTGCGCCGTCAACTACGAGCGCATACGCATCGTTCTCAGCAAGGACGGGATAGTCAGGCTTGAGGAAGTGCGGGTGGCGTAGTTAAAATCACAAGTCACGGGGTTAACGGTAATCCGGATCCGGAGCGAAAAATGGAAATACAGGCGATAGGGATAATGGGCGCTAATGCCGCGGGCTGCGCCATGGCCGAGGTCTTCCTGAAAAACGGCTTCCAGGTGCGCGTATACAACGACTCCAAAGACGGCCTGGACGTGTCGCTGGCTAAGATCTCCTGGTCGCTGCGCCAGGCGGGGACGGACAAGCTGCTGGCCAATATAGAGGGTATACAGGACCTGTCAAAGTTCGCGGGAGCCGATATAGTTATAGAGGCCGATTCCAAATCGGCTGAAGAACGCAAGATTTATTTCTCCAAGCTCAGGCAGTATCTCGGGGAGCGCTGCGTGCTGGCGGCCGGGTGTTCGGTGCATCCCCTGAAGGAGGCGATGGAGTACTCCGATTTTCCCAAAGAGCGTACGCTGGGTTTTCACTTCATGACCCCGGTGCGGACGAACCCGCTGGTGGAACTGGTGCGGACCGACCAGACCGGTGACGAATATATAACCGCCGCGGCCGACCTCCTGCGCAAGATAGGCAAGACACCGGTTATCGTAAAGGACAACCCGGGGCAGATAGTGGAGCGCCTTGCCAGGCCTTTTGTGCTGGCGGCTTTCAAGCTGCTTGAATCCGGGAGGGGCTCCCCGCACGATATAGACGGGGCTTTCCGCGAAGTGGCGCAAGCCCCGGCCGGGCCTTTCGAAATGGTGGATTCCGCCGGCCTGGACGCGGATTATGACGCTTCGCAGGCCATCTATGCCGCGCTCGGGAAGCCGGAAAGGCTGGCGCCTTCGGCCACGCAATTGCGGCTGGTACAGTACGGGCAGCTGGGCCGCAAGGCCATGCGGGGCTTTTATATATACGAGGACGGGCTAATAGTGGGGGAGAACCCCATATTGCCCAACATCGTGAAATACCTGGGGCTTAAGAAAACCCCCAAGGAAGATATCTTCGCGGAGATAATGCGCCCGGTGGTGGAGGAGGCCAAAATACTGGCCTCTGAAATAATGGCGTCGGAGTACGATATAGAAACGGCCATGAAGCTGGCCTTCGGCTGGCCCAAGGGCCCTTTCGCCTTCAGCCGGGACATGGCGCACCTGCTGGAGAGGAAGAAAACTTCGGAGTTCGATAAGCTGGACACCTATTAGCTGGTCGGCGAACGGGTTGAGGCGTGCGCGTATGCTGAAAAATATCCGGCGGGGGCTGTTCGCGCTGTTCGGTTCGGTCGAGAACATCGATGTCGACGCCGTGGTGCGTACCGTCTACGATACCGGGGGCAAGCTGCGCATGGGTATCTATCACCGCGTGAACGGCACCTATACTTTCCAGGAAGAGGTTTATAACGACAAGCTGCTGGAGATGTGCTGGGAGCCGGGCCGGGTAGGTCCGGCCGCCGGCTTTGATTCCCCCGAGGCCGCCCTCGAAGCGGCCCGCGCGGCCCTGCCCTGGCTCAAATTCGTCCTGGAATAACGGAACATGAATATCAGAAGAAAGGCGGTATTGATACTGCTGCTTTTGTCCTTTTGCTCCTGCGCCAGGCCGGCCCCGGGGGCAACGGTCAGGGTCCTGTTTATCGGCAACAGCTTTACCTCGGCTAACGACCTGCCTGCCCTGCTGGCTGGCGTGGCCGCTTCGCTGGGGGATAAAATTGAAGCGGATTCGCTGGCCCCTGGCGGGTATGGATTCGAGCAGCACGCGCGGGACGCCGCGACCAGGACCCTGATAGGCTCGAAGGAATGGGATTTCGTTGTTTTGCAGGAACAAAGCCAAAGGCCGGCCCTGCCGGAGTTCCAGGTGGCGGCCGAAGTGATCCCCTACGCCCTCCAGCTGGACAAGCTGGTCCGCACGCTGCCCGCCTCGGCAAAAACGGTTTTCTTCGAGACTTGGGGACGCAGGGACGGGGACCGGGACAATTGCCGCAATATACCCGAGGTCTGCACATATGAAGGGATGCAGCGCCGTTTGAGCGCGACCTACGCGGACCTGGCCGTAAAAACCGGAGGGCTCCTCGCCCCGGTCGGTACCGCGTGGAAGGGGGTCAGGGCGGCCCATCCCGAGATAGAGCTCTATTCCGGCGACGGTATACATCCTTCAAAGGAGGGCTCTTACCTCGCCGCCTGTGTTTTCTACTCCGTCCTGTTCGGTAAAAGCCCGGTCGGCGCCGCCGATCTGGGGCTGGGCGTAAAACAAGCCTCCATCCTTCAAAAAGCGGCCGCGGCTTCAGTCCTTCCGCCTGGTCATTAAAAAACAGAGGGCGCTGATGCTCGCTTGAACTACCGTTCAAACCGGGTAAAAGGGGGCATCGGCAGAAATTAAAAACCGCGGGGGCGACCCGCGGTTTTTGTGTGCCGTTCCACGCACGGCGCTTATTTCCGGCTTAGATAGCCCATCAGCCGGTATATCAGTTTTGCGGCGTTGAATTCGGTGATGTGGGAGCCTTTGACCGGCGCCACTTCCACCACGTCCACTCCGACCACCTTCTTTTTCGCGCACACGGCGCTGAACAGTTTCAGGGCGTCCTGCCACAGGAAGCCGCCGGGCTGTGGCGTTCCCGTGCCCGGCATCACCGAGGGGTCGAAGCCGTCCACGTCGATGGTCAGGTAGACCGTGCCGGTAAGCTCGCGCAGTATGTCCCGCTCCAGCTTCCCGAAGTCGCAGCTCTCGTGCATCAGGTGCGTTTTAACGTTGCCGGCTTTGTGGAACTGCCGCTCGTCCGCGCCCACGCTGCGTATGCCTATCTGCACCAGCCTGTTGGTGCGCGAGGCGGGGTAGACCGCGCAGGCGTGGCTGTGCCGCGAGCCTTCGTAAGAGGGCCGAAGGTCGGCGTGCGCGTCGAAGTGCAGTATGGAAAGGTCTTTATGGCGCCTGAGGAAGGGCGGCAGCAGCCCCTGCGTAACGCTGTGCTCGCCGCCTATAAAAAAAGGTATGGCGTCCATGGAGGAAAGCAGCGCGTCCACCGTGCGTTCGAGGCGGGGGAAGAACTTGTTTTCCGGCAGGGCGCAGTTCACCGGGCGGGCGGTGAAGATGCCTTCCTTGTGCGTCTCGGCCCCGGTTTCTTCGTCCCACAGTTCCAGCTGCCAGGAGGCGTCGATAATAGCCGCCGGACCGCGGCGCGTACCGTGCCCGTAGGAGGTGGTCTTTTCGTAAGGCACCGGCAGTATGACGAATTTCGCGCCCTGCATGCGGGGCATCTTCCCGAAAATGAATTGTTTGCTGGCTGGTTTGAATTCCATAATAACTTCCAAAGAAAAGCCGGGCCCGTTTCCCGGCCCGGCTCATGCGGCGCGGACCGGGCTTAGAACACGAACACGGCGGCGGCCACGGTGGTGGTCCAGACGCCTTCCGTCCCTATGGCGGATTGCGTTATGTTGGAGGCCTTAACGATCTTCCCGCTCAGCTTCCAGATCTCTTCCTTCTGATCCCAGGTGGTCTCGCTGCCGAATTCCACTCCCTGGATGGTCGATAACATCAGCGCGGCGAGGTCTTCCGCGTAGTCGCCGGTCTTCTCGTCGGTCTCGCCGAAAGTGTGGTGCTCCGAGATATAGCCGTAGTGCGAGCGGTCCTTCGGGACGGCCAGGCCCACGGAGGAGGCTATCAGCCGGTGGTTCTCGTTTATGGCGTTGCGGCTGAGCACGCAGTGCACTATCTGGCCGTCATGGAGCTTCTCTATGCCTTTCTGCCTGGGTATTACCTTGCAGTACGGCGGGAAGATGCTGGAGACGTGCACAAGATTGTATTTGGCTATCTTGGCGTCCCGGAGCGCTTCCTCGAAGCTCGCCAGTTTTTCCTGGTGGCGGCCGAGGCCCTTCGTTAGGAAAACTTCTTTTGGGACAAGGAGTTGTGACATAAGTAAATTATATTAAATCGCCGCCGGTTTTCCCCAAAAGAAATACCGCGGATGGCTTCCGCGGTATTTCTTTGTGCTGACCGGCCCGTGTCTTACTTGTTTATATGGACCACCTTGGCCGGCGGGAAGCCGTTGAACCAGGTGGACGAGGCGTGGCTGTACGCGCCCATGTTGGTGCTGTAGAGCAGCTCGCCCAGTTCCAGGTCCGCGGGCAGGTTCTCCGACATCGAGATCACGTCCAGCGCGTCGCAGGTGGGGCCGAACACGCCGCAGATCTCCTCCTTCTTGCCCTTGCGGAAGGGGAAGAGGTGGCAGTGCTGGTGGTCGAAGATGATGCCGGAATAGGTGTGGTACACGCCGTCGTTGACGTAATAGCAGGTCTTGCCGTCCCGCACCGTCTTGCCGTTGATGCGCACCACCGAGGTGCCGGCGGTCGCTATCATGAAGCGGCCGGGTTCGGCCAGTATCTCGATGTTCTTCGGGAAGAGGCGGTCCAGCTCGG
Organism: uncultured Elusimicrobia bacterium; assembly: GCA_903889965.1. Classification (GTDB taxonomy): domain Bacteria; phylum Elusimicrobiota; class Elusimicrobia; order Elusimicrobiales; family UBA9959; genus UBA9959. The sequence goes on along the minus strand of CAISZM010000087.1, from coordinate 20,726 downwards.
CGTTTATCCGCTTGGCGAGCACCTCGAAAGGCTTTACGGACGAGTCATAGGGCGCGGGGAAGCCGCCGCCTATGTCGAGCACGTTCATCCTGGTGTAGCCGCGGTCGTTCGCTTCTTTGAAGATGTCGGCGGCGATATTTATGGCCTGTACGAAGTTCTCGAAGTTCGTGGTCTGGCTGCCGACGTGGAAGCTCAGGCCCTCGACGCCGAGGCCCATCCTGGCGGCCGCGAGGATCAGGTCCACGGCTTCGCCGGGAGCCGCGCCGAACTTGGAGGACAGCTCCACTACCGCGCCGGTATTCGGCACCCTGATGCGCAGGCACAGCCCGGCGTGCGGGGCGTATTTCTTTATCTTCTTGACCTCTTCCAGGTTGTCGTAGGTCACCAGGGGCCGGTACTGGTCCAGCTCCTTGAGGGTTTCGATGGGTTTTATGGGGTTGGCGTAGATGATCTTGTCCCAGATCCAGTCCAGCCGCTTCTTGTTCTGCATACCTTTGATGTTCTCGTGCACTATCATGAACTCGGGCATGGAGGCCACGTCGAAGCTGGCGCCCGCCTTGTAGAGCGTCTTTACGATCTCCGGCATCGGCTCGGCCTTGACCGCGTAGTAAGCCTGCACGCGCGGCAGGTGCTTCTTGAACTGCGCGTAGTTGCGCCTTATCTCGTCGTGGTCGACGATGAAGAGGGGCGTGCCGTGCTTCCTGGCGAGGTCCTGCATCTGTTTCTTGGTTATCACTGTCTTTGTCCTCCGGTTTCCCGAGTATGATTTTTACTAAACCTTGAGCTAGTCCCAGTCGGTTATCAGGAAGTTCTTGAACTGCCAGGGGTCCTTCCTGTCTATGTAGGGGTTATTGTGGCCCTTGAAGGCGTTGGTGTAATGCATCAGCGGCGTCCAGTCGGACGGAACCGAGGCGAGCTTGCCCAGCCAGGGCTTGGCTATTTTCAGCACGTACTCGTGCGGCAGATCGTCGGGGACCTTTACTCCCTCCGAGGGGTTGTCGATCATCCACATCGCGGCCGAGATCACGCCGATGGCCACCTGCACGGTGGTCGCGTTCTGGTGGGGCACGAGCTTCCTGGACTCGTGTATGTCCAGTATGGTGCCGGTCCACCAGGAGTTGTACGGGTGGCCCATCAGCAGCGCGCCGAGTATGTCGTAGCCTTCGGTTATCTCGTCGTTCATGATGCGCACCTTGGGCTGCAGCGCGTAGTCGTAGCCGCGCAGCTCGTTAAGGGAGGCGATGGCCGCGTCCGAGGGGCAGTAAGCGTAGTGTACGGTGGGGCGGTAGACGGCCTTGCCGTTCTTCCAGACGGTCAGCTTGTCGGAGAGCGTGAAGGCTTCCCCGTGGCGGACTATCATGCCGTGTATGCAGTAGCCCGGCACCCAGGTGCTGACGGTGGTGTTCATGCCCATGCGGGCCAGGCAGATCTGGTTCTTCGGGCCGGTCTTATGCTGCACGGCCATCGGGGGGAGTTCCTTCTCGTGCGTGCCCCAGCCCATTTCCGCGGGCGCCACGCCCTCTTCCCGGAAGCCCTCCACGCTCCAGGTGTTCACGAATTCGTCCACCTGCTTCGGCTTGTCGGAAATCTGGGTGTCGCGCTCGCTGACGTGTATCACTTTCACGCCCAGCTCTTTTGAGAGCAGGTTGAAGGTCTGGTCCTTTACCAGCTGGCGCAGCGCCTCGGCTTTCGCTCCCTTGACCTTCCGGTCGGAGAGCAGCTTTTCGGCGATATCGATCAGGCCCTTCTTCGCGAAATGAGAGATCAGACCGGGGTTGGCGCCGTGCTCTATCACGGCCGTGGGGCCGGGTGTTTTCCACGCGGCCAGCATGCGGCGCAGTTTCATGTGCCGGAAATATAGCGTGCGCTCCGTCGGGTGCTTTTCCGTAGCCCCGGTGTAGGGGTCCCAGACCTCGGTGGAGGTGTTTATGTAGAGAACGCCCTTGTCATGGCACCACTGAAGTATCTCGCAGGCGTCTATGTTCCAGGCCAGGTCTATCATCATGTCGCCCGCGGAAAGGTATTTGCCGAGCAGCGGCCCCATGTTCTTTTTTGTGACCTGCTCTCGAACGAATTTAACGCCCTTGGCCAGCCAGGGCTTCAGAACCCCGCGCTTGTCCTCGAAGTCCATTACCGTGATGTTCTTCGCCGGGACCTTGATGAGCTTCAGAAGTACGGGCAGCGCGCATTGCGCCACCGAGCCGTAGCCCACGAAGAGTATTTTTTTATCGAATTCTTTCATTTGTGTATCCACCGCCTTTGTGATATACGGGCCGCTTTCCATCCTCGCCGGCCGCGTTCCGAAGCCATTGAAATTATATACAAATATTTAAAAAAATAAAAAGGTCACGACGGGGGGGCGCCGGAGGCGGCGCGGGGAGTTTTTCAGCGGTTCCCGCGGAGCGTACGCGGGGGAGGGGGGCACTTAAGGCCTGTCCGATCCTTTCAGCTTGTCCCTGTAGTCAGCTTCAAGCCGTTCCCTGGCTTCCTTGAAACGGCGCGCCAGGTCGGCCTCGCGCTCGGAGTAGCTTTCCTGGAGAGCGGCTTCCCGCTTCTGCAGGTCGGCCACCAGCTGCTGTTCCTGCTCGAGCACGGCTTTTACTTTTGCCCGTTCTGTTTCGAGCTGCGCCGCGCGCATGCGGTGAGTGTCTTCAAGGTCCTTCCTGCGGGCCTCGTGTTCGGCGCGAAGCTTCGCTTCCAGTTCGCCGAACCCGGCGTTGTGGGCGGCGATAGTTTCCCTGAGCTGCGCGCTCTTGAGGTCCAGGTCTTCCTGGAGCGCCCGCACGCTTTCAGCCAGGTTGCGTTCGGTTTCTATCTTTGAAGCCTGCTCGTGCATCAGGCTCTGGTATCCGCTCTCCAGCTGGGCCTGGCGCGCCTCCAGGTTCTTTTCCTTCAGTTTAAAGGCTTCGGTCAAAGCGGCGGTGAACTTCCTCTCTCTTTCCAGGTAGGCGTTCTCCATGTCGGCGGCCTGCGCGGTCAGGCTGGCGTTAAAATCGTCTTTTACGAACTGCAGTTTGCGGAAGTATTCGTCCTGGTCCGCGCGCCTGGCCTCCTCGGACTGCCTGGACAGGCCGGTCAGCTGGCCAAGGTAATTCTGTTCTATGTCCTTCAGCTTGTCCCGGAATTCAGTCTCGAGCGCCTGGCGGATGTCGCGGGCCTTGGAGATATTTTCCTGCGTCAGCGCCCGCTGTTCCCGCTCGCTTTTATCCAGTTTCCCCGCGAGCGCGTCACGGTCCTCTTTCAGCTCCGAGGCTTCGCGGGCCGCGGCGGCGCTGCCGGCCTCGGCTTTTTCGAGGGACTCCTCCAGCGCCTTTACGCGGGCGCCCAGGCCGCGCTCGGTGATGGCGAAATTCTCCGTCAGGTGGCGTTCGGCCGCCGCGGCGGCTTCGTCCGCGCCCGCCCTGAGTTCCTGTTCCCGTTTCTCGTATAAGGTTTTCAGCTCGGCTTCGCGCCTGGCCGCGGTCTCGCGCGTCTGTTCGGCCGCGGAGTCCGCGGCGGCCCGCGCCCCGGCTTCAGCGGCCTTCATCGTTTCCAGGAAGGCGGCTTTAAGTTCGGCCTCCGAGCGTTCCCGCGCCTCGGACAGGCGCGCCCGCTCCGCCTCTATTAAGCCGCGCGCCTGGGCGTCGCGGGAGGCCGCGGCGTCCTTAAGCCTGGAGTTTTCATCGGACAGGGAATTTATCCTGGCCTGCGCGGCGTCCCGCTGCGTGTGGAGCGAGGCGAACTGGCGCTCCATCTCCTCGTATTTCTTTGCCAGGCTTATTCCTTTTATTTTAAAAGATTCCTCAAGGGAATGGCGCATCAGTTCGGCGCGTTCCTCCAGGGTCCCCTCCAGTTCTTTCTGTTTCCGGGCCAGCAGCTCGCCTATCTGCGAGCGCATGCCGGTTATCTCGGCGCGTTCCGCGACCGTCCTGGCTTCCCTGCCCTCCAGTATGCGGGCGCGGCGCTCGTGCTCCGCTTCCAGGTCGGCGGCGCGCTCGGCGGCCTGCCGCTCCAGGTCGTGTTCCCTCTTGATCAGGGCGGCGCGCTCGCGCGCGGCGTCTTCCCTCAGTTCGCCGGCCAGGCGTTCGTGCTTTTCGGAAAGCTCCTTTTCGCGGGCCAGGTGGCGGGCCTGCATTTCGCGGCCTGCCGCTTCAAGAGAGGCTTCTTTTTCCGAGTAAGATCTGTTAAGTTCCGCGTTCTTTTCTTCCCGGGCCTTTTCAGCGGCGGCAATTTCCTTCCGGGCCTCCGCCAGGGATCCTTCAAGGCGGGCGCAGCGCTCGCTGTATTGCGCCCCGGCAGCTTCAAGGAGCCGCGCGGATTTTTCCTCCGTCATTTTTTTGTTTTCTTCAAGCCAGGCCGCGTAATGGGAATGAAGTTCCTGTTCCCGCTTTAAAAATTCAGCGTTCAGGCGTTCGTTCAGGGCCTTAAGCCCGTCCAGGTGTTCGCTGCGCATCTGGCTGCGTATTTCTTCGGCGGCTATGGCCTCCCTGTTAGCGTGCGCGGCTTCCTGCTGGCCGAGCTTCTGGCGCCAGAGCTCCTCCATCCGGACCGCCCGCTCCTCCGCGTCCTTCTGCGCCGTGGCCCTTCCCAGTTTGAGTTCCTCTATAAAGGTTTCCCGCTCGTTCTTGAAATCAGCCTCGCGTTCGGTTTCCCAGCGCTTGAAAAGGTTTTCCATTTCCAGCCGCAAATTGTTCTTCTGGACGGCCAGTTCGGCCTCCTTCTTTTCTATATCGGCTTTGAGGAGGCAGCGTTCCGATTCGAACTCGGCGCGCTGGCGGCTGACCGCTTCTTCCAGCGCCGCCTGGTGCTTCTGCCAAAGCTCCGCTTCTTTTTCCACCAGCCGGCGGGCCAGGTCCCGCTCGCGGCCGGCCACGCGCTCTTCCTGTGCGCGCAGCAGAGCCTCGAATTCCGCCTCCTTGGCCTTGTTGCCGCGCTGTATCTCGTCAAAGCTGCGGGAGCGCGCGGCGGCGAGCTCCCGCTCCTTTTCCCGGAGTTCCGAGGAAAGGCGCAGGACCATCTTGGCCGAGTCGAACTCGGTCTCTTTCAGGATCTCCTCAAAATCTCGGTCCGCGCCGGGCATAAGCGGTTAATCTTCCTTGTTGGCTTTCTTTTCCGTAAGCCTGTTCCTTTGTTCTTCCAGTTCGCGGGCGCGGGCGTCAAGCCCGGCCTCCAGGCCGGCGCGCAGTTTATCGAGGGAGCTTCTGGCCCGCTCCAGTTCCGCGTAATAATCGTTCTCGAGCGCGTCCTTCCTGGCGGCGAACTCCTCCTCCAGGCGGAGCCGTTCGGCGCGGCGCTTCGCCAGTTCCTCATCCAGTTTCTGGCTCTGCACGGCCTCTTTTTTCTCGAACGCGGCCTGCAGGGCGCGCTGTTCGGCGTTCAAGAGTTCAAGTTTTTTCGATTCCCACTCGGAGCGTTCCCGCTGGTACTGCGCGGAAAACTTTTCGGACATGTCGGAGTATTTCTTCTCCAGTTCCTTTTCCCTGCGGGCTATGGCGTTCTCAAGCTCCAGGCGCCGCTTGTCCAGGGCCTTGTCCTGCGCGGCGATCGAGGCCTGTTCCCTTGCGATGAACTCGGCCTCCAGCCTGGCCTGCCTGTCAGACAGCGAGGAGTTGACGGCCTGGTCGCGGTTCTTGAAGCGGTTCTCGAGATCGGCCTTCCTCCCTTCGAATTCGATGGAAAGTTTATCGAGCTCGTCCTCGAGCTTCTGTTTGTGGGCGCTTTCGGCGGCCTTAAGCTTCTCCTCAAGGCGCTCCTCCAGCTGGGCTTCTTTCCCGCGCAGCCCGGCCAGACGCTCTTCGTATTCCCGGTCAAGCACCTCGCGGTGCGCGTTCAGGGCCTGGTACATTTCTTCCTTGGCCGCCGCAAGTTTTCCGAAGAGCTCGTGCTCTTTTCCCTGCAGGTCCCGGTAAAGGTTAAGCTTCAGTTCGCTGTTCTGCCGTTCGAGGATGCCGCGCGATTTGTCCAGCTCCGCTTCCCTCGAGGCGAGGTGCAGCTCGCGCGAATGGAAAGCCTCTTCGGCCTTCAGCCTTTCCTGGCGGCCGCGCTCTTCCGCGGCGGCCTGCAGTTCCACTACCCTGGCGGCGTGGGCGCCTTCTTCCGCCGTTTTCTCCTCCAGGACCTTCAGGTGTTCCCTTTCGGCGGCGGCCAGCCGGCCCGAAAATTCCGCGGCCATGTGGCGCCTTTCGGTTTCCAGCTTTTCCGCGAACGACTTTTCCGTCTCCTCCTGTTTCAGGCGGAGCCTTTCCTTAAGATCCTCCTCGCGCTTGCGGAACTTTTCCTCAAGGGCGGCCTCCAGGGCTGAGAATTCGCCGCGCAGGGCGGCCGCCTGCTGCTCCAGGTCCTTTTTTTCCTGCTCGGTGCGGGCGCGCAGGCGCGACCGTTCCGCTTCCGCTTCCTTGCGAAGCTCCTCTTTAAGGAGCGCGGCCGCCGCTATGTTGGCTTTTTCCAGCTCGGCTTCCTTGCCGGAGTATTTGAGTTTTAATTCGTCCTCGAACTGGGACAGGCGCTTGCGGAGCAGTTCCCGGCTGCTGTCCAGTTCGGTTTTGAGCTTCTCTTTTTCCGCCTGTAGCGCGGCTTCCTTTTCCAGCCGCCATTCGTTCTCGCGGGCCAGGGACTCGGCCCTGAGCTTGCGCTGCGCCTCTGCCGCGCGGTTTTCAAGCGCTTTCTCTTTTGCCTGGTAGGCCTCTTCCAGCCCGGCCTTAAGGCTTTCCAGTCTGTCCGAGTGGCTTTTTTCCAGCGCCAGCCTCGTGGCTTCGAGCGCGGCCTGCTGGCGCACGGTCCACGCGCCCTGCTCTTCCAGCAGGGAGGCGCGCAGCGCCTCTTCCCTGGCGCGCATTTCGGCCTCCAGTCCGCTACGGAGAACTTTTAATTCCGCGGCCTTGGCCGCTTCGGTTTCCTGGGCGCGTTTCGCCAGCTCCGCTTCCATCTCCGCGGCGCGCCCGGCTGCGGCTTTGTCGGCGCGCGCCAGGTTTTCAGCCGCAGCGCGCTCCCACTGTGAGCGGGCTTCTTCCACGGCCTTTTCATAGCGCAGCCGGGTTTCTTCCTCGCGTTTCTTTACCAGTTCGGCCAGCTGGCCCTCCATCTCCAGGCGCAAATTAACGTATTCCTGCTCGCGTTTTTCCACATAGGCCCTCATGCGGCCGCGCAGGGCTTCCAGTTCTTTTTCCGAGGCCGTTTTATGTGCGGCTATTTCCGCTTTAGCTTCCTCTTCGGCTCGCGCCAGGCGTTCGTTGGAGCTATTTTCCAGAGAGGCCCTTATTGCGGCTTCGTCCGCGGCCAGCTTAGCGGCGCGCGCGCCCTCCTGCTCATGCGCGCGGGCTTCCAGTTCGCGGGAGGCTTCCGCCCTTAGATCTTTCAGTTTTTCGGCTCGCTCGTCCTCCAGCTCCTGGCGGAATTTGTCCAACTGGGCCTCTTTCTGCTCGTGCAGCTTGGAAAGGTCCCGCAGTTTAAGTTCGTAGCGCTCCCGCAGCGCCAGCTCTTCCTGCTCGGCGCGCAGGCGCTGCGAACTTATCAGTTCGCGTTCGAGGTTGGCGTACTTTTCCGCCATAGCCGTTTCCCTGGCGGCCAGGTTGTCCTGGTGTTTTGCGAGCAGCGCCTGAAGCTCCGCTTCGCCGATCTCCGCTGTTTTGCGGGACTCGTCTATCATGGCCAGCTTGATGCGGCCTATTTCCGCCTCCCTCGAGGAAAGTTCGTTCTTCAGCGCCTGGATTTCTTTTTCAAGCTGCGCGCGGGCTGACCGCCAGTTGGCGGTCTCCTCGTTCAGTATCTGTTCGCGGAGTTTGGATTTAAGGTCGGACTCCATCGCGGTCTGGGTTTTCCAGTTCTCTTCCCAGGTCTTGATTGTGCCCTGCCATTTTTTAAGGATCTCGGTTTTCTGTTCCAGCTGCTCCGTGAGGGCGCGGCTTATATTCGATTTGTTCTTGTTGTCCTCCCGCAGGCGGCCGATATCCTCCTGGAGGCCGTGTATCTTTTCCACGGCCCAGCGAAGGGCCAGCTTGGCGGTTTCCACGTCCGTTATGGCGGACGGGTCTAGTTTAGGTTCCTGCTCCATTTATGGCCTCCGGTGAACGCGAAAAAACGCTATAGGACCGCGTTGGGTCCTGAAAATCGTTTTCCGAAAGATACAAGGAAATTATACAAAAGGCGTGTATATAAAATATTGAATTCTTGTTGCCGGGAAGGCGCCGCGCGTTCCCCGCCCTAATAAACATGGCCGCCCCCGGGAGGGAGCGGCCGTACCTGTAAAACATGGAAAGTCCCCGCGGGGGGTTATTTAAGCGGGCGCGACGCCTTGCCGCTTTTTATGCAGACGGTGCATATATAAACGGACTGGGTCTTGCCGCCCAAAGCCACTTTCTGTTTCTGAAGGTTGGGCCTGAAGATCCGCTTGGTAGCTCTGTTGGAATGGCTGTAAGAGTTTCCCGAAACGGGCCTTTTGCCGCAAAGTTCGCATTTGTAGGACATGCCTCAATTATACCAAATCCCTGCCGGTAAACCCAAATTATGTAGAATATTTCCGGTTGGGGGGGGGACTGATGAAAATTGTGACCAAAGAAATATCCTTGAAAACTTCGGGCCAGGGCGACCTGGTGAATATTACGGACGACCTGCGCATCCTGCTGAAAGAATCCCGCCTGAGGGAGGGCAGCCTGCTGGTTTTCGCGGCGGGCTCAATGTTCTCGGTGGCGGCTTGCGAGTACGAACTCGGCCTTATGAAGGACATGGGCGACCTTTACGAGCGCCTTGCCCCCGCGGGCGCGGTTTACTCCAGCGGCGATAACGGCTTTGGCCACCTGCGCTCAGCCCTGCAGGGCCAGTCGCTCACCATACCGTTCCGCGACGCGAAGCTGATGCTGGGCGCGCGGCAGCAGGTGGTGGTGGCTGAATTCGACGCGGCGCGCGACCGGCAGGTGGTGGCGCAGTTCACGGGGGAGCTGTGAAATCCCATACCGCCTACCTTTCCATAAAGACGGATGAGCGCTACGCCGTGGTCAACATAACTTCCGGCGTCGAGGCCGAACTTAAAAAAAGCGGCGTCAAAGAGGGGCTCTGCCTCGTCAACTCCATGCACATTACCTCCAGCGTGTTCATTAACGATAATGAACCGGGCCTGCATCAGGACTTTCTCGAGTGGGTAGAGAAACTTGCGCCGTATGACCCTGGCGGTTATAAGCATAACCTGACCGGCGAGGACAACGGCGACGCCCACCTCAAGCGCACCATCATGGGCCGCGAGGTGGTGGTGGCCGTGACGGAGGGCGAACTGGATTTCGGCCCGTGGGAGCGTATATTCTACGGGGAGTTCGACGGGCAGCGCTCCAAGCGCGTACTGATAAAGATAATCGGCGAGTAGGTGAAATATGAAGCGGCGCGTCTACTACTACGACACGGATTCGAGCGGCGCGGTTTACCACGCCAACTATCTTAAATACCTGGAGGAGGCCCGCTCCGAGTTCCTGGAGGCGCGGGGCCTCACGGTCAAGGGTTTGCTGGCCAAAGGCGTCGGTTTCGCCGTGAAGCGGCAGGAGATGGAATACAAGGCCCCGGCCCTTTACGGGGATACGCTGGACGTGGAGGTTTCGGTCAAGGAATATACCCCCTACCGCATAATCTTCTCCTACCGGCTGAATAACCAGGAAGGCAGGCTTGTAGCGAAGGCGGAAACGGACCTGGTCTGCGTGGGCCCGGACCTGAAGCTGATAGAGCTGCCGCCCGAAATTAAGGCCTTGCTTGAAAAGTAGGGCGCGCCCGGCAAAAAGAAAAGGCCCCTTTTACGGGGCCTTTTCTTTTTGCCTCTGTACGGCCTAGTCTTCCTTAAGCTCCGTGACCGGCCCGAATTCCGTAAGCGGTTTGTCGAACTTCGCGGAGTTCCCGATCACGAAGATGAGCGAGTTCTCCGGCTTGAAGAGCTTCCCGGCGGTAGCGAGCACTTCGGCCGGGTTTACCTTGGCTATGTTTTCCACGTAGTTGTCCAGGTAGTCCCCCGGGTAGCCGTAGTATTCGTAAGAGGCCCTTTCCGTTATCAGCTCGAACGGCGTGGGGAACTTGAAGACGAAGGAGTTCACCAGCGAATCCTTGGCGCGCGTCACTTCCTCCGCGGGAGCCTGTTCCGCGGCCATGACGGAGAACTGCTTGAGCATTTCCGACAGGGCCTGCGAGTACGTTTCGGGTTTGGTGCCGCAGTAGCCGATAATGTATCCGTAGTCCGGTTTCTTGGCGAAGTAGCTGTAGACGGTATAGGCGAGGCCCTTGCGCGAGCGTATTTCGGACGCCAGCCTGGAGGAAAGTCCGCCGCCAAGCATTTCGTTCGCGACCGTAAGCGGGTATTCCACGGGGTCCAGGCGTTTCACGCCCTTCTGCAGCACCACTATAAAGGCCTGCGCGATGTCCTTGTTGATAAAGTAAACCTGCCTCGCGCCCTTGATCGATACCGGGGGTATGACGGGGAATTTAACTTCGCCCTTGGCCCAGGCGCCGAACCTGGCTTTAAGCTTGGCCAGGATCTCGTCGTTGGAGCCGAAATCGCCAGCCACCGCCAGGATGATATTGTTGGGCTTGTAATAGTTCTGGTGGTAGGCCTTCATGTCCTCGATGGTGACGGCGTTGACGGTGGCCTCTTCCGTGCGCCAGCCGTAGGGGTGGGCCGGGCCGTAGAAGGCGCGGATAGCTTCGCGGACCGCCTCGCGGCCGGGATCGTCGTTGCGGCGGCGTATCATCTCCAGGGTTTCGTCCCTTTTCAGCTTGACCTTATCCTCTTCGAAGGACGGGTGCATGAGGACCTCGGCGTAGATGTCCAGCACGGTATCCAGGTCTTTTTTTAGGGAGGTCATGTCCGCGCGGGCTTCTTCATTGCCGATGGAGCTTTCCACCTGCGCGGCCAGGAATTCCAGGGTCTTGTCTATTTCTTCGGGCTTGTATTTTAGCGTGCCCCCGTCCTTCAGCAGGCCGGCGGTCATCTCCCCCAGGCCGATCTTTTCGACGGGGTCGTTCATCTTCCCCGTCTTGATAAAAGCCGTTATGTGGACTACGGGGAGGGTGGCGTCCTTCATCAGGTAGACCACCATGCCGTTATCCAGCGTTACGCGGTCCCCCGCCGGCGGCTTAAAATTTACCGCGTCGAGTCTGGGCAGGACGGGGGGCAGCGCGAACAGCGTGGCGGCGCTTAGAAGTGTCATTATTGCGGCTCCTGGTATGGTTGATTTTTTCATGGCTTTCCACTCTGTTCCTGTTCCAGCGGCTCACGCAGGAAGACGACGGTCCGGTTGTCCCTCGTGAGGTACTTGGCGGCCGCCCTGGAGACGTCCTCCGGCTTCACTTTGCTCAGTTCGGCGCCGGTTTTCCAGTCATAGCGCCAGTCGCCAAGTATTCCCTCGTTGTGGGCCAGGCTCATGCCCAGCCCCGGGTTGGATTCGAGCTGTTTTATCATGTCGGCCTGGTAGTTGTTGAGTATCTTGTCCAGTTCCCACTGCGTGGGGGGCTCTTTTTTAAGGGTATCTATTTCCGACATTATCGCCCCGTCGAGTTCTTCCAGGGTGTGAGGCGCCTTGGGCGCGGCCGCTATCACGAACAGGGAGGGGTAGCGGTCTCCCGGGGTGGAATGGGCGGAGTTGGCGTAGAGAGCCAGTTCCTTGCCTTCCACGAGGTTCTTGTAAAAACGCCCGGTTTTCCCGTTCGAAAGAACTTCGCTGGCCATCAGGAGGGCGTAGATGTCGGGGTTAGCCATGCCCGGGTTGTGGAAGCCGATGCGCATGGCCGGCTTGGCCTTGAAGAATACGTTTATGATCTTCTCGGACTTCTGGGGCGGCTCCTTGGTATAGTTCCGCTCGGGCAGCTCGCGCCTTTCCCAGGAGCCGAAATATTTTTCCGCCAGCTTTATCGCTTCGGCCGGCCTGACGTCGCCCACTATCGCCAGGGTGGCGTTGTTGGGCACGTAGAAGGTCTTGAAGAACTTATCGGCGTCGGTGCGGGTCAGCCTTGTGAGGTCGTCCATCCAGCCTATGGTCGGGTTGTGATAGGGGTGTGCGACGAAAGCGTTCGAGAACAGGGTTTCCCACAGCAGGCGGTTGGGGTCGGATTCTCCCATGCGGCGCTCTTCCATGACCACGCTTCGCTCACGGTAGAACTCGCGGAGCACCGCGTTCTTGAAGCGGTCGGATTCTATGATCATCCAGGCCTCAAGCCGGTTGGACGGCAGTGAGACCACGTAGCCGGTATAGTCGGTGGAGGTCATGGCGTTCATGCCCGACTCCCCGAGGGTGCTGTAGAGCTTCCAGTATTCGTCCTTGACGATGAGCTTGTCGGCCTCTTTTTCCTCGTCCGCCAGTTTCCCGCGCAGTTCCTCGGTCTTCTTCGGGTCGGGGGAGGTTTCCGTCTCCGCCGCTATAAGCGCCTGCGCGGCTTTCTCCACCGCTTCGAGGGCTACCTTTTCCTTGTCGTAGCCGGCTGAATTAATGGTCTTGGTGCCCTTGAAGGCCATGTGCTCGAAAAGGTGCGCGAGGCCGGTCTTGCCCTGCTGCCCGTCCACGTTGCCTACCTTGAACATCATGGTGAAGGAGACCGTGGGGACGAAGGTCTTTTCGAGTATAAGGAGCTTCAGGCCGTTCTTAAGGGTATAAGAAACTACCTGCGGGTACTGCGGGTCTTTCTCAATCCCCGCGCCCGGGGGGAGCGCTTCGGATTTTTCGCCGCCCGCGGCGTAAAGCGGCGCGCAGCAAAGCAGCAGGATAGGGAAGAGCGCGAGAGATTTCATTATTTCCTCCATAAAGGTCCGTCGAGGGGAAACCGGGATGAGCGGATATTATACTAAATGGGGTCCGCGGCGCTACCGGCCGGGACGGCGGGGCAAAACGCGGCTCCGCGCGTGTTGAGGACCGGTCTCGGAGAGCCCCGGGGTGTCACTTCTTTTCGCAAAGCAGCAGCGTGGTGACGGCGAAGACCTTGGCGTCGCCCATCATGTGGTCTATCACGCAGTACTCGTTGGGCATGTGCGCGGTCTCGCTGAGCCGCGAGTAGACAACTACCGGCAGGCGCAGGCGCCTGAAAAAGGCCGCCACGGTGCCGCCGCCTATCCCGTAGGCCTTGGGCTCCACTTTAAGAATTTCTTTTATAGCCGCCTTCAGGGCGGTCACTATCGGCGCGTTCGGGTCCGTGGGGGGCGCGGCCTGCGCCTCCTGCTGCGGCTCGAACGAGATCTTCACGCCGTGCTTTTTCTCCACCTCGTCGGCGAGCCGGCGCATTTCCGCTTTTACCTCGGAGAGCTGGTATTCTGGCATGACGCGGCAGTCCATGTAGAACACGTCCTCCCCGGGCAGGGTGTTGACGTTCGGCACATTGTTCTCTTTCTTGGTCGGTTCGAAAGTGCTTATGGGAGGCTCGTAGAGCTCGTCCTTGTGCGGGAATTTTTCGTACAAGCCCTGGTATTTCACCACCAGTTCGCTGGCGGCCTTGAAGGCGTTGATGCCGAGCGAAGGGCGGCTGGCGTGGCACTGCCTGCCGTGCGTTATCACCTTCATCCAGAGAATGGATTTCTCAGCTACCTCTATCATGGAGCCGTCCTCGCTGCCGGAGTCGGGAACGAAGAAAACGTCTTCCTTGCCGAACACTTCGGGGTGTTTCTCGGAAACATAATCGGCGCCGAAGCCGGAGCCCGTTTCCTCGTCGGCGCAGAACAGCAGGGCTATGTCGTATTCCGGCCTGTAGCCGAGCTCCATCATGGCCTTGACCACGAGGATGCTGGAGACTATGGCCTGCTGGTTGTCTTCCACCCCGCGGCCCACCAGTTTCCTGCCCTGAATTTCCATCTTATACGGGTCGGAATGCCACAGCTTGGCTTCGCCGGGGGGGACGATGTCGATGTGCGCCATGAACCAGATGGTTTTTGAGTGGTTTTTGCCCTTGTAGCGGGCGATGACGTTCGGCCTTATGCCGTTCTTGGCTTCTTTCTGGGGGGCGTTTATCCAGTCTATTGAATCGAATTTGAGTTTCTTCAGTTCGCCTTCGAGCCATTTAGCCTTGTCGTACTCGCCGGCGCCTCCGCTGGAGGGGTCCAGGGCCGGTATGGCGGTCAGGCCGCGCTGCATTTCAACGGCGTAATTTTCGTAGGACTCTATCTTTTCCAGGATCTGGTTTTTCATATGTTTTTAAGTGTTTCCTCGGATCTTTCCGGAGTTGAGGGTCTTCTCCCAAGCATAAACGTATTTATACAATATTTGTGAGGAGCCGCGGCGGCCCATAATGTATAATTCACGCGTAAGGGAAAGCGCGGTATCTCGCCCGGTCCCGCTGCAAAGGCGGCTCCCGGAGCGCCCCCCGGGCGGAGAGGTTATAGAAGGAGAATCCTGCGATCATGAAAAAAATATTTTCAGCGTTGATCCTGGCGGCTTTGGCGCTGCCGCTTAAAGCGGCCGAGCTGCAGTTCGTGGAGAGCGTTCCCGATGAAACGGTTTACGGCTCGTCCCTCACGGCCCGGCCCCAGGCGGTATGGCTGGATATGATAGGGGCCGCGGGCAAAACGCTGGATATCGAACAGTTCTACATAGCCGACCAGGCGGGTGAAGTCCTGGAGCCGGTGCTCGGGGCCGTGAAGGACGCCGTAAAACGCGGTGTGAAGGTGCGGCTTTTGGTCGATTCGGCGATGATGAAGGAAACAGAGAAGTCTCTGACGGCGCTGAAAGAGGCGGGGGTGGACGCGCGGGTGATAGATTTTAAAAAAAACGGCGCGGGAGGCATACAACACTCCAAATTTTTCGTGGCGGACGGGAAAGAACTTTATGTCGGCAGCCAGAATTTCGACTGGCGCTCGCTTAAGCACATACATGAACTGGGCCTAAGGATAAAAAGCGCCAGGGCCGCCGCGGACCTGAAGCGGGTCTTCGAGGCCGACTGGGCGCTGGCCGCGGGCGGAGACGCCAGGAAGATATTTTCCGGAAAAGCCAGGGCCCCGGTTACGGCCGCCAAGCCGGAGAAGGCGGAGCTGAACGGCGCGGAGGTTTCGTACAGCCTGGCCTTCAGCCCGAAGGGATTTATCCCCGCCGGCATGGACACGGAAATAACGCAGCTGGTGAAACTGCTCGCAGCCGCCAAAAAGACCGTGCGCGGGCAGGTGATGACCTACGCGCTTACCGAACACGGCTCGCCGCGCTGGGATGAACTGGATTCCGCTTTCAGGAATGCCGCGGCGCGCGGCGTTAAGGTGCAGCTGGTTTTCGCCGACTGGGCTATGGGCGGAAAGGCGGACCAGGATATAAAAGCTCTGGGCAAGGTGGAAAATATCGAGGTGCGCATCTCGGCGCTGCCGCAGCACAGTTCGGGCCTTATCCCCTTCTCCCGGGTAGAACACCTGAAATACCTGGTCATGGACGGTGAAAACGGTTATGTGACCACCTCGAACTGGGGGCCAGCCTATTTCCTGACGACGCGCGGCGCCTCGGTGATAATAAAAGGCGCGGCCGGGGCGGCCGTGCTTGAGGACATCTTCAGCCGGACCTGGACCGGCCCCTACGTGCAGCCGGTGGACCAGCTTAAGGAATATCACCCCGTAAAGCGGAGTTGACGCGCCATCGTCTTATAGGCGCAGGTTAGCTAAGTCGGTGGTGCCCGGGATATATCCCTGCCCACCCGGACTGAGGAAACGCTACAGTGTCCCGGAGTCCACGCTTGCGTCGGTTTCCCCCCGCCAGACTTTGATGGCAGGGCCCCCCTTCCGCAACGGGTGTTCAGGGATATATCCCGGCCGCCCCTTCATAAAAATTACCAATTAAATTTATCTGGTTTGTCCCAATTATGTCTGGAGCGGGGTGAGGCGGATCTGGTTATTTTCCGGGCGGGAGCTCGAAAAGTTTTATTTTCTTATTGGTGTCCGAGAAATATTTAAGCGCCCACGGGGTGGGGAAAAATATCACCGGGTTCTGCGCGGAGTCCATCCCCAGCCGGACATTGTCTGCCAGGTGCACGGCGCCGCCCGCGAGGGTTTCCGCTCCCTCCGCGTCCAGCCAGCGCACGAACTGCCAGGGCGCGGCCTCCAGCTTAGACTGCACTCCGTATTCTGCTTCCAGCCTGTACTGCGTAACCTCGAACTGCAGGGGGCCCACGGCCGCAAGCAGCGGGCTTGAACCGGGGGCGTCCTTAGTCGTGAACTGCTGCACTACGCCTTCGAGGATAAGCTGCTCGAGGCCCATGCGGAAAGGCTTCGATTTGGAGGGCACCGGGTTGTAGAGGAAGGTGAAGCATTCTGGGGGGAAGCGCGGGATCTCGTCGAAAACGATGGCGGGATTCTCCGTAAGGGTGTCCCCTATCTTGAATTCCTGGTGGCCGACCAAGCCTACGATGTCGCCGGGCCAGGCCTCGTCTACCGTCTCGCGCTCCTGGCCGAAAAGCTTATTGGAGTTGGAAAGCCTTACCTTTTTGCCGGTGGCGGAATGGTGGACGGTCATGTCGCGGGTGAACTTGCCGGAGCAGACCCGCACGAAGGCCACTTTGTCGCGGTGGCGCGGGTTCATGTTGCCCTGTATCTTGAAGATGAAGCCGGAGAAAGCCGGAAGCTCGGGGCTGACGGAGCCTATGGAGGTGTCGTGCGGCCCGGGAGGGGCCGAGTGCTCCACGAAACCGTCCAGCATAAGCTGTATGCCGAAGTTGTTCACGGCGCTGCCGAAGAACACCGGCGTGGTCTCGCCGGCCAGCACCGCCTCGGCCGAGTATTCCGTGCCGGCTAGGTCCAGCATGCCCACTTCCTCTATAAAATTCTCGTAGCTGACCGCCTCCATCTTTTCTTTTATCCTGCGGTCGCTCAAATCTGCCGCTTCCACCGGGGCCTTGTAGGCGCCGCCGGGCGTGCGCTCGAACATGTGGGCTTTTTTGGTCAGGCGGTCGTAGACGCCGCGGAAGTCCTTCCCGTTGCCCATGGGCCAGTTCACCGGGAAGGGCTTGAGACCCAGGACTTTTTCCAGCTCGTCGATCAGTTCGAGCGGCTCCCGGGACGGGCGGTCCATCTTGTTCATGAACGTGAAAATGGGGATATGGCGGCGGCGGCAGACTTCGAAAAGTTTAAGGGTCTGGCTCTCTATGCCTTTCCCGGCGTCTATGACCATTATGGCGGCGTCCACGGCGGTGAGAACGCGGTAGGTGTCCTCGGAAAAATCCCTGTGGCCCGGCGTGTCCAGCAGGTTTATCCTGTAGCCGTTATAGTCGAACTGAAGCACGGTGGAACTGATCGATATCCCGCGCTTTTTTTCCAGCTCCATCCAGTCGGAGGCGGTGGCGCGCTGGTTCTTGCGCGCGGTTACGGTGCCGGCCAAGTGAAGCGCCCCGCCGTAAAGCAGCAGTTTTTCCGTTAGGGTGGTTTTGCCGGCGTCGGGATGGGAAATGATCGCGAAGGTGCGCCTGCGGTTTATTTCGTTAAGCATGGAAGTACGGGTATATTATAGCCCTAATCCCGCTGAAGGAACAATTTATTAGCGGCTTGGCTCTTTTGTGTTTCCGGTCCCCCTGGGATGAGCCACGGTCGCCCTTAGGCACGGTCGCGGCGCCGGGGCTGCTGGCCTGGCCGGAGGCCCGGCACCGGGTTAAGGCCTGGACTCCTTTAAAAGTTCCGCTTCCGATACGGCGCAGCGGAAGCCTATGTCATCGTTGGGGCCGCTGGTCCCGGCCCTGTTGGCCGATCTTGAGGAATCCGCGTCGCCGGCCCAGGAACCTCCCCTGATGACGTGTTCATCCCCTAACGGGGGCCCCGCCGGATTCCTGGATGGCCGCGCGCCGTAGTACTTCCTGCCGTAGAAATCGGATGTCCACTCCCAAACGTTGCCGTTCATGTCGCTTAGCCCGTAACCGTTGGGTTTTTTTGTGGCGACGGGGTGGGGAACGCCTCCGGAATTCGTTTCGTTCCAGGAAAAAGATCCCGCGGCGTCGGGGGAATTGCCGAAGGAGAAAAGCCCGTCCGAACCCGCGCGGGCCGCGGCCTCCCACTCGGCTTCCGTGGGGAGGCGCTTATTTACCCAGCGGCAGTACGCGCTCGCGTCGGCCCACGATACGCCGAATACGGGGCAGTCGCCGCAGGTCTTTATGAGGCCTGCCAGGCGCCGGTAATATTTGTCGGTGCCCGTGTAGATATTGAACTTGCCGCCGGGCTTCATCCACTCCGGGTAGTTGCCGGAGGCCGCCGTGGAGAACTTCGTGTAATCGCCCAGGGTCACCTCGGTTTTGTCGATGTAAAAAGCGTCAAGGGTTATGGGCGCCGCAGGCTTTTCATCCGGGTCTCCCACGCCCTCCGGGGAACCGAGCCTTCTCGTGTCGGCGGGGACGAGGGCCATGCCGGCGGCCTTTTTAAGCAGTTTTTCCCTTATGGCGTTTTCCGCGCTTTTGTTCGCGGAGTTCAGGCATACGCCGCAGGCCGGGTCCGCGCCGCTTCCCCGCATGTATTCCAGCAGCTCCGTGTCCGTTGCGGCGCCTGCCCGGCGCTGGGAGTGCGCCGGGGACGGGAGCAGAATGGCGGCGGAGGAAAAAAACAGGATGAGGCGGATGGGGGTTGTTTTCATGGTGGAGTTGCACGTTCATTATAATATTTTTAGGCGGCCGGCAAAAAAAGAACCGCCGCATTTCCCCTGCCGCTCCGGCAGGGCGTTGCGCGGCCCCGCGCGCGAAACAAAAGCGTAACTATCAATGTCTATAATTGAACAGGCGGGCCGGGCTTTTATCGGACCGCCCGCGCCGCGGGTTCTCCTTGTGCGGCGGCCAGATCTTACGGACCGGATGTGTGCGCTTATGAGCTTAAACAAAGACGGTGAGTCCATCTTCCCGAAGTTCGACAAGATGCCTAATACCCATCCCTGGCAGGAGGCCCCGGCGCATGCCGCGCCCGTCGCGCACGGCGCCCCGGCCCAGCCGCAGGCGCCCTCCCCCGCGACCCTGGAGAACAGCCGCAGGATAGCGGAGCTTGAGGCAGCGGTTAAAGCTTTGCGCGCGGAGGTGGCAGTTCTCCGCGGTGTTCAGGCCGGCCCGGGCCGGGAAATGACCGCGCGTTTGGAGCGTTCGGAGAATATGGTCGCCGAGCTGCGCCGCGAGGTGGCCGCGCAGAGCGAGGGCTGCAAAGCGTCCCTGGAAGGCGTTGCCGCCTGGGAAGAGATAAAGAAAAAAGAACTTCATCTTTCGGATTATCTCGGAAGATTTTCGGCGATAGAGAACGAATGCCGCAAGTCGCTGGGCGAGATGCAGGGATTCGCGAAGAATATAGGGGAAAAACTTATTTCGGAGCGGTTCGACGAATACCTGAGGGAGTCCGTCGCGCGTCTTAGCGGCAAACTGGCCGATGTGGAGACCGCCATGTACGCGGGCCTTGGGGACGTGTCCAGCCGGCTGATGGTAAACGAAGTGCTCTATAAAAAAATGTTCACCGACGCCGAGGAAAGGCTTAAAAAAAGTATCGAGCCCGAGCTGCGGGTTCTGGGCAGCCAGATGAAAACCGTCGGTGAAAAGGTCGCGTGGCTGTCGGACGAATATGAGATGGTTACCAGGCTGAAGGTCCGCGCGCTGGAGGGTAAGTACTCGGCTTTCGAGGCTATCTCAAAGAGGATGGACATTATATCCGACTCTTTGGGGCGGGCGGGCAAACCCGGAGGCGAGGGCGAGGATAATCCGTGATCGCAGCGGCGCTTGCGTGATTGCGGGCTTCGGCGACGCGGGCGAATGATACTATATAGATATCTATATTATATCCGAAATATACGCGCCGGGAATGGGGACCGGAAGGTAAACCTTCGCTCCGCGCCTGGGCGGGTTCAGGCTGCGCCTGGCGCTGGCCGGGGCCCGGGAGGGCAAGGGACCGGGGGCCCTGGAAAAACGGTTTTCAGAAAAGTTGAAAGAGCTCGCCGTATTGTGCTATACTAATTCCACTGTCGCGGATAAGACCCTGCGGGGCCGCAAAACCAAAGAAGTTCTGATCTCTCTAAAAGTAAAAACATCACGCGAAATTCCGAAAAGTTTTAAGGCGTGGCGCCGCAAGGCGCCGCAAAAAAGACTTGAGGAAAACAAGCGAACGACAGTTTTAAATTGTTTTCTCCGACGTGAAAACAAACAGTTGACAAGGTTTAAGGTTTTGTGATAAGATTATCTTACAGTCGCGAACACAATCCGCGGCTGTAACAAATTACCCGTACCTGTGGCGTGAGACCACAAAGCAGGAAAGGGTTTGTTCTCTAAAAAATTATGTATGAATGGGCACCCTGAACGCGGAAGCCCGGGGAATTCAAAAGAGGACGGAAGCAATTCTTTCTGAACTTTTGAAGGAACCAGGTGGACGTGTTGATGGTGTAATAACGAACAGCAATTACCTAATGGTGTGATAACTAAGTAGGTTATACAAAGTAATTAAGAGCTAATAATAACTTCTCCGTAAATGCTAATAGTTTATAGCGATGTCTGCTATCAGCTGTTACGGATTTTTTGGAGAGTTTGATCCTGGCTCAGAGTTAACGCTGGCGGCGTGCCTAACACATGCAAGTCGAGCGAAGAGTACCAGAATATCGGGCTCTTAGCGGCAGACGGGTGAGTAACACGTAAACAATCTGCCCTCGAATGGGAGACAACCTAGCGAAAGCTTGGCTAATACCCCATATAATCCCCCCGGAGCATTCCAGGGGGATGAAAGGCCCGCAAGGGTCGTTCGAGGAGGAGTTTGCGGCCTATCAGCTAGTTGGCGGTGTAACAGACCACCAAGGCTATGACGGGTAGCCGATCTAAAAGGATGACCGGCCACAAGG
>CAISZM010000086.1 GCA_903889965.1 uncultured Elusimicrobia bacterium | reverse complement strand
GGTATTAAGGCGGGGCGCGGCGGGTTGTGGAGGTTATATGGGCAGCAAATTTATAGAGAGAAACAAGCGCAGGTCCATTTTTGCGGCCCTTCTTTTTGCTTTAAGCGGGCGCGGTAAGTATGTAGCCATCCTTCTGGTGGTGACCGCTTTGTCCGTGCCTTTCGTTATTTCCGGGGAAACTCTCAACAGCATGGTAGAACTGCGCCCGATAGCCGCTTTTCTTAAGAGCGTCGGGCTGGGTGGTCTTGTTTCGAAGTTCAATCCCGGGCACGCCAACGATATACTGAAAAGCGCCCTCGAAAAATCAGCCGAGGACAGCAAGGCGGACTCTTTCTGGGCCAGGTTCCTCAAGAGCGTCAACCCTACGCCGCCTCCCGGCGGAGGCCCGTCTTCCATAGCGATGGTGCGCGGCGGTGGTGACTTCGGCCCGGCGGAAATAAAGGATGATAAGGTTGTACGCGGCCGGGTCAAGGGCGTGGTCAACGCCGAGGAACGCGCGCGGGGAGAGAACGGCGGCGACGTCGACCTGGAAGGACTGCTGTCAAAAATGTCGGAAGGCGGCGGCCTCTACGGAAGTATAATGGCGGAGGGGCCCGGGGACGGCGGCGGAGGCTCGGGGCCCTATCTTAACGGCTCCATGATGGACGGTCCCGGCGGGGTCGGTGACACCGCCTCAGGCATGTACGGCGACGCCTTAAGCCAGGCCGGCAGCAAAGTGCCCGTGCCCGGCTCCCCTCAGAAGATAAGGTCCAGGGCGATGGGCCGCGTTTCCGGGTTCTCCTGGAAGAACGCTGGTTACTCGTCAAAAAAGGCGGCGAACCCGAACCTGAAAACGGGAAACAAAAAACCCATGTTCCAGCTGGCGGAAACATTCGCCATGACCGGCGCGGCTTACAATTCTACGGGTTACGAGTACCAGGCCGCGTATACCGGATCCACGTACGACGGCAACAAGGTAGACGGGGAGGTCATACAAACCGATACCGAAGCCCCGGGCGTTCCCGCCGCCGGGTATGCGGGCGACCTGCTGTCCGGGGTTACCGGGTCGCAGGACCAGGCCGATGTCTGCGCCGATGCGCAGGGGGACGAGGGCGCCAATATGTCCGAGGACGCCAATAAAATGGACGATACCGCAAAAACCCTGGGTAAGCCGCCAAAATGCTGCAACCACGGAGCGGTCAGCCGCTGGAACAAAAAGATAGACAGCATCATCGCCTACTGCAACGATTTCAACGCCAACCAGGCCCCGCTGGCCACCGCCTGCCAGGAGAACAGCAGCCCCATGGATTGTAGCAGCTACTCCGGCATGAAGATCAAGCCCTGCTCCTGGCTCATGTGTATCCTGGCTATACTGCTCATGGCGCTCCTTATCGGGTTCTTTATTTTCCTGATCTTCGGCGGGTTGATGACTTTCGTGATGGCCACGATGACCGCCGTCGCCCTTGGAGGTTTCTCCGTCCTGTTCAGCAACCCTCTCACTTCTTTTCTTGAGGGAGCCATAAGTTCGATAGCGAAGATGGGGCAGGAATAAAGCGCGGGGTCACCGCAGGGGACGGGCGGCCGCCATATGCAGGTAAAGCGGGTTGCCCGTAGGGCCTACCGGCGGATAGAGCGAATGACACTTGGCCCGGGAGCCCATATTAGGTAGATTATAAGCGGGGACGTGCGCGCGTTCGTCTTTTTAGGCGCATTTACAGGCGGCGGTGAATTTAAACTACGGATTCGGAGGCGGTTATGAACTTCTACAACGACGATAAAAAAAGGGACGATTCTCCCGGAGCTGCGGGTGCGCCGTTCAAAAAAGCGTCCGCCTTCGGTAAAGGGCCGATGTTCTCGCGCGCCACCGGCGGCATCATGGAGAAGATCAAGACCATGTCCCGCAGGGATATGTCCTTGGTAGGCATAGGACTGGCCGTCCTGGTGATGGTGCCGCTTGCCGAGTACGTGGTCTCCAAACCGCCCACCGACAATCTCCTGACCCCCGGCTTCGGCTCCAGGGAAGGCATGACCACTTCGGGCGGACTTTATGAGCCGGGGATAAACGCCCTCAGCCAGGGCTCCCCGGACGGTTCAGGCGAGGTTATAACGCCCCTTAGTTCGCGGGACCCCGCCTCGCTGATACTCGGCTCCCAGCCGGCGCAGCCCGTCATGCCCCCCGTAACAACGGCGCCCTCCGGCACGAGTTTCCGCGACGCCATGAAGGACGCGGGCCGCAACGCTTTTTCTGAAGCCGCGAAATCCGCCGGCGCTCCCACCCCTATCCCGCGCATGCAGGCCGCCCTTAGCGGGCTGGGTTCCTTCTTCGGAGGCGGCTCCCGCACTTCGGGCATGATCGACGGGAAGATAATAGACGCGGCCAAGTCCGCGTCCGGCAAGGCGGCCGAGCACTCGATGGTGGGCCCGGTGGCCACCGCCGGATATAAGGGCGTGGCCTCCACCCCGCACAGCTCTTCAAGGGGCGCTTTTGAAAAGCTCCGCTCGCAGGGCGACAGAGCGGCGGGTAATTTTTCCGGGGACTCGGCTATACGCTCGCTGGATAAGGCGGCCGCGGATTCCGTGAACCTGGGGAACAGCGACGGAGGTCTGGGAGCCGGCGCCACGTCCGACAAGACCACTAATCCTTCAAATTCCACCAACAAGAACGATAAGAGCAAGTCCGGCGAGACGCTCGAAGAGATGGCGGCTAAAATGCGCATGCAGAAGGCGCTGGAATGGGAATTCTTCAAGAAATACGAGATCCCCAAGATGATAATAACCGCCCTGGTGAACGGCGTCACCGGCACCGTCAACGACATGATAAGCAGCAGTATGAAGCACGCTTTCGGCATGGACGCATCGGGACCCACGTCTTACTGCTGGCAGCCGGCCGTCTGCCCGGACGGCAACTGCGCGGCGATGGTTCAGCAATACCATAAGGTAGCCCCGGTCGACCTTTGCTATGACCCGGGCGCCCAGAGTTATTCCTGGGAAGCCGCCGGGAAGGACAAAGGCGCCGGTGGACAGGTAAACTGCATATGCGGCAAGGCTGTAAAGCCGGTCGGGAAACTGTATGCCCCGGGCGGCGCGGGCGGGATCCCGGGAGGAACCCCGGGAGGGACCCCGGGAGGGACCCCGGGAGGGACCCCGGGGGGGACTCCGGGAGGGAGCTCGGACGGAAATTCGGGCGGAACTTCGGGGGGAACCTCGGGCGGTAATGCTTCCGCTAACACCCCTGCGGCTTATTCAGACTCGGCGGCGAAAACGTTCGCCGATTATGACACGGAAATTTCCGGAGTAGTAGGCCGGGTAGTGGCGGTCGAGGCACTAGTGGCCGACAACCAGCCGGATGAAGCCACAAAGCCTTACATTGTGTCCATCGCCGCGAGCTTTGAAAAGCTTAACGCGCAGGCCGGAGGCCCCGTTAAAAATATCCTGGCCAACCTGAACCTGGGCGCCAGGACCGCCCTGAACTCCTATTCAGGCGTAGTGAGCACGGAGCAGGGGGCGTTCAATACCACGCAGCTCGACTATAAAAAATACGCGGCCGCCGTGGAAAAGATCGAATCGGACATGGCCGGCAAAAATCTCAAGGTTAAGACCGAGAAAAATGTGGAGATGGTCGCTTCCGCGCAGACGAATACGGATCACATAAAAGAGATAATAGCGCGGCACGCCCCCTCGATAAATTCGAATCTTACCAGCGCCGCCAAACTGCTCGCGGTGCACACGGCCAGGGTTGCGGCCTATAATCAGCAGCTGCAATCCGTGTATGCGTCCATCGGTAATATGGTGGAAGAGCATTCGGCCCTGCCTCCGGCCGTCAATAAGATCAAGGATTCGGACGCCCCCGTGGCCGAGAAGCTGAGCAAGATAACGGGAAGGCCCCCCGTGGTAGTTTCAACAGCTCCCGCTAAATCGGACGGCGCGGCCGAAGACGCCCCGATGCGCACGGTGGCCGGCCTGCGCGGCCTTGATTGGGACACCCTTTGGGCTCAGGACCACAAATTCGACAGCTCGAAGGTCGCGGAGGAAGAGTCCAAAGCCTGGGACGCTTTTGATGCGGGCATAAACAGCGGCCAGCGGACGGCTATGCCGGCTCCCTCTAACTTCGTCACCAGCGCCATGAGGAGCAGCAAGCTGCAATCCTCGGTCGGCGGATATGCCAGCGACTTTGCCAATATCGAGGGGATGATAGGGACTTTAGCGGCTGAGATCAAGCTTTCACAATCCGAGCTTACCGCCCTTGTCGATCCCTGTTACTTCTCGGGCGGGGGCTGTTCCTCCGTTCCCGGCGCTGACAACGGGGGGGATACAGGCTCAGGCTCCGCCTCGGGCAACAACGGCGGCAACACGGGAGCGGCCGGAATTAAAGCCGCCTCCGATTCCGCCTCCTCGCTTCTGAAAGACATGCGCACGCCGGTTTCAGCAGCGCAGAACAGGTACGGCCAGGTCGCCCAAAGCGGCGAATGCAACAGCGCCGCCTGCAAACAGTTTCTGGGATCCGCAAATACCGATCTGAACGCGATGCAGAAATACCAGGGCGAGGTCGGCCGTTTGCAGAACGAGCTGAAGAATCCCGATATCGCCGCGGATCGCGTGGGCCAGATACAGAAAAGACTTGGGGAGATAAAAGATAAGATGGACATGCAAAACCCCCAGTCCTATCCAAGGCTCTTCGATGACAATTTGAAGAGCGCGGCCAAACTGGCCAAGGTTGCCGATACGCCCCAGGCCCCGACCGCGGGTCAAAATCCCCCTGCCCCGAAACCGGACGCACCGCAGGCGAAACCCGTTCCGCCTCCCAGCCAGATAGACTCGGTACAGCTGGTAAAGGGCCGGACCACAATGCAGGCCTATGACCAGCAGGGGAAACCCATGTACGCGAAAAGGTGCGCTGAGGGAAAGTATGTATACAGCTACTGGGTCGGAGGGTACGTGTACGAGTGCGTGCGATATGAAAATAAACCCGTTCAGGTGGATGTTAACGATTATCACCTCGATTACGGCAATCCCAATGGCGAGGCGCTTCCCCTCGGCAGCACTTACACCGGGGGTGCCGGCGGCGGTACGGCCATGACTACGAACGAGGGCAAGGTCTATTACCAGGATAAATCCATCAAGCGGCAGGAATATGACATGGAAGTTAAGGTCGCCTGCGTTCAGTCCGATAAAAAATGGGTTATATCCTTCGCCGGCCTCAGGAAGGGGACCGCGGCCAGCTCCAATAATCTGGGAGGCAAGGTTGCCGGCGGGTGGGATCTCGGTCCCAAAATTACGGCCGAGATAAGCTACAGCCACACCTGGTCCAATTATAACAACGGCGAGATGGTGCCCCACGGCCCCCTTATCGGGAAAGACTGCCGATAAAGCCCGCGCTTTTGGGGACGGCTCCGGATCCCCCGCTTCCGCGGGGGATCCTTATTTATCCCTGCTTTTCAAGGTAGGATCCGGGCCGGTTTTTTTATGGCCGGGCCAAAAATCGTATAATATGTACGGGGATTTAGGCGTTTGGGGGTATTGCCATGGTCAAGATGAAGAAATCCGACTACCTTAAGGAAACCGTAAAGCATATAGACATCTCAAAGCACAACGTGGTGCCTCTCGTTGACGCTATGGGCGACATGGCCTTCACCGCCCGCGACCTTTCCCGGGCTTCCAAGATCTACGACATGATGCTGGCCGACAAGAACTGCTCCGTGATACTCACGCTGGCCGGCTCGTTGTTCTCCGCGGGCCTTAAGAAAGTGGTAGCGGACATGATACGCAATAACATGGTCGACGCCGTAGTTTCCACAGGCGCCATCATCGTAGACCAGGATTTTTTCGAGGCCCTCGGCTTCAAACATTACAAAGGCACGCCGCACGGCGTGGACGACAATGAGCTGCGCGAACTGCACATAGACCGCATCTATGACACCTTTATAGACGAGGACGAACTGCGGATCTGCGACGAAACCACCCGTGAAATCGCGGATTCCCTCGATCCCAGGCCCTACTCCTCGCGCGAATTCATCGAAGCTATGGGGGCGTATCTTTCCCGGCACGGCAAGAACAGGGATTCCGTGGTCCTGGCCGCCTACGAGAAGCGCGTGCCCATATTCGTGCCCGCCTTTTCCGACTGTTCGGCCGGTTTCGGCATGGCGGCTCACCAGTGGAAGAACCCCGTTAAACACATGTCCATGGACTCCGCCAAAGACTTCTTGGAGCTCACAAAGGTCAAGATAGAGGCCAGGGATACCGGCCTCTTTATGATAGGCGGAGGAGTGCCGAAGAATTTCACGCAGGATATCGTGGTGGCGGCCGACGTGCTCGGCGAAGAAGTCCCCATGCATAAGTACGCCGTGCAGGTGACAGTGGCGGACGTGCGCGACGGGGCGCTATCCTCCTCTACGCTGAAGGAGGCCAGTTCCTGGGGCAAGGTGGAGACCGCTTTCGAGCAGATGGTCTTCTCCGAGGCGACGCTGGCTATGCCGCTGATAGCCGGCTACGCGTATCACAAGGGCGCCTGGAAGAAGCGCAAGGCGCGCAAATACTCGGATTTACTTAACGGGGAACCCGCGAAAAAGCGCGGCGGGAACGGCGGGGCTGGTGCGATAAAAGGGGAGGAATGAATATGAAAAAACTGATCATAGCTGTTGCGATGCTGGCGGCGCTGGGCCTTAACGCGGCCGCTTATTTCGACGGCGGGCTTACCGCCACCACCGGGCCGGACGGCTACCGGGGCAGCAAACTGAATCTGGTCATAGGTTCCGGGAACATAGCCGTGGAACCTTCGCTCGCCACCTATACCTCCGACGCCCTGGATAAGACCTACCGGACCTACGGCGTGCGCGGCGCCTGGGAGGCGGACAAATACACGCTCGGTGCCGAAACCGGCCTGACGCCCACGGTCAACGATTATTCCAACAAGTATGTCGGCGGGGATATAACTTTCTCGCTGACCCCCGGTTCCGGCGGCAAATCCCGCCTGGCCGGCCCCGGAGCGCGCGGCGCCGTCCGCGGCGGCCAGGGCGTCACCCGTCTGGATGTCGGCGCTTCGCTCAGGTATACCGTGCACGAAAACAGCGCTACCGACGATAAAACCGGCCAGACTCAGGCTTCCCTCTTCGCCGGCGCCAAGATAATGATGGTAAACCTTTCGGCCTCCTATACCGGCTACGCTTACGGTTCAGAGGGCGTCTCCCCGCTGATAAACCCGGTGACCGGCCATAATTTCATCTATGGCGCCAAGCCCCAGTCCAGCGTGAACGTCAGGCTGGACCTGCCCGGCTATCCCATGGTGACGCCCTTCGTCGGCTACACGGGGACCAAGTACAAGGACGCTGATAACAGCTCGGCCTACCTGTTAGGGGCTTACGTGGACCTGAGCATGGTTACGGCGAACCTTAGCTACCAGATCTTCGACGACGGCCACAATAGGCATGGTTATATGTCCATAGGCGCCGGGATAAAGTTCTGATCCCGGCCGGGACGGCCGACCCGGAGGACGTTCAGTCCTCCGGGTGGCAGGCTTACCCGCGGTCGGCAGCGGTGTGCTGGTTCAAGGTTTCCATTCAATTATGCCCTACGAAAACATAGCTTCTAAATATCGTCCCGGAAACCTGAATGAGGTGATGGGTCAGGAGACCATAAAGCAGACGCTCCAGAACGCCGTAAAACTCGGCCGCATAGCTAATTCCTACGTTTTCTACGGCCCGCGCGGCTGCGGCAAGACCACCGTGGCGAGGATACTGGCTAAAACCCTGAACTGCCACCACCCCAAGGACGGAGTGCCCTGCGGCGTGTGCCCCTCCTGCGTGGAGATAGCGGAGTCCAAGTCGCTCGACGTCATAGAGATAGACGCCGCCTCCAATACCAAGGTGGAGAACGTGCGCGACGTGATCATCGAGAACGTGGAGTTCTCTCCGTCGCGCGACAAGTACAAGGTCTACATCCTCGACGAAGTGCACATGCTGTCCGACAAGGCCTTCAACGCGCTGCTTAAAACCGTTGAAGAACCTCCGGCGCATGTGGTCTTTATAATGGCCACGACCGAGCAGCAGAAGGTCCCGCTTACAATACTTTCCCGCTCGCAGTGTTTCCGTTTCCGTCCCATTTCGGAAGCCGGCATAGAGACCCGGCTCAAGGAAGTCACTGCTGCCGAGAAGATCAAGACCGATCCTGAAGCGCTGAAGTGCATCGCCCGCTCGGCCGGGGGGTCCATGCGCGACGCCCTGACGCTGCTGGACCGCGCGGCCTCTTTCGGGCGAGGGGAGGTTAAGACCGATGTTTTGAACGAGCTGCTCGGCCACCCGGGTTTCGAGGTGGTGAATTCCATGGCGCTGGCCCTGGTGAACCTCGACGCGGCGGCTTTGCACGCGGCCTTCGACAACCTTAACGCCGAGGGGCACGATCCCCTGACCGCGCTTCGCGAGCTGCGCAATAATTTCGCGGAGGCTTTCCTGTGCGCGCAGGGTTTCTCGTCCGCCTCTCCCATAAAGGGCCTCCCCAAAGATACGCCGGCCGGGACGCTGGCCCGGCTCTCCAGGAAGATAAACGTCATCATAGAAGAGGTTAAGTTCTCGGATTCCCTGCATATAGCGGCGGAAATAGCCCTTTTCACCCTTATGGAGACGCCGCAGGACCTCGAAGGCCTTGTGCGCCGTCTGGAGGGCGCGGAATCCCGCCTTGCGGGCGGGACACAGGCCGCTCCCGTCCCAGCTGTCCCCCAAAAAAATGACGATACAGCCGCGGCCCCCCGGCCGCCCGCCGCCGCTCCGGTCACGGCCCCCGGCCCAGCTCCCGCCGAAGCCTGGAAGAAGCTGCTGGGGCAGGTAATGTCAAAAAAACCCGCTCTCTACAATATCATGCTTTCCGTAAGGCTGGTTTTTTCCGGGGATGCCAGGTGGCGCCTGGTGAGCGCCAATCAATTCGAGACCAATATGCTGGAAAAGTCCAGGCCGGAACTGGAAGAAATGCTCGAGCGCTGCGCCGGAAAGAAGATATCGCTGAGTCCCGAATGTTCGCAGGTCCCGGCGGCCGCTGCAGCGGCCGCCATGCCGATCGAGACCGGCGAAATCCCCGGCGCGGAGGCTGAAGAAGAAGCCGTGCTGGAAGCCGAAGCCGCCCTTGAGGTTCCTCCGCAGGGCCGGGAGCCAGCGGCGAGACAAGTGGCCGTGGAAACCGAACCGGAACTCAAGCACCTTGCCAAGGTCTTTCATGGCCGCATCACCCGCGTGAACAAGATAAAACAGTGAAAGCACTTGAAAAAATAATAGCGCAGTTCCGGAAATTGCCCGGCGTAGGCCCGAAACAGGCCGAGAGGTTCGCCCTTTATGTGGTGCGCGCCTCCGGACCCGAGGTCGAAGCCCTGGTGGAGGCGCTGCGCGCCGTAAAATCTTCAGTGCATTACTGCAGCGAATGTTATAACTACGCGGAGGGGGAACTTTGCGCGGTCTGCGCCGACCATTCGCGTGACCGGGGCGTTATTTGCGTGGTGGAGCGCCCGCAGGACCTCGCCGCGATAGAAAAAGCCAAAAGTTTTTCGGGAGTTTACCACGTGCTGCACGGAGCCGTTTCTCCCTCGGCCGGGGTCACGCCCGAGCACATAAAACTGAAGGAACTGCTGGAGCGCGTCCGGGCCTCGGAAGGCGCCGTGAAAGAGCTTATAATAGCCACCAACCCTGACGCGGACGGCGAGGCCACGGCAATGTACCTGATACGGCTGCTCAAGCCGTATGTGGGTAAAATGACCCGTATCGCTTACGGGGTGCCGCTGGGCGGCGACATAGACTATATGGACGAGGTCACGCTCGGCTACGCGCTGAAGGGCCGGGTTAATATTTAGCGGGGCTTGGTCGGGCACACCTTGAGGAGGGTGGGGTGGTACCCTGCTCGCCCGGGAAGAGGAAACCCTTGCGTCGGTTTCCCCCGCCAAACTTTGATGGCGGGGCCCCTTTCCGCAACGGGCGCTCAGAATACCACCCCACCCTCCTGATTGTCATGCTGTTTTGCGTGGAAACCACGGGAGCGTGGACTCCGGGGACTCGACTGGGCTATCAAAGGTATGCTTCGGAGCGTGGACGTATTGATTACGACACTATGCTTGCAGCGAAGCGACACACTGTAGCGTTTCCTAAGCGGCGTAAGGCAATCCCATGATTGGCCCGGCCTAGCGCTAATCCCGGAAGGGCTTTTATATGCTTTTTTCCTATTATCGCCGGCCTCTGTTCCTGCTGCTTTTGTTCTATGCGGCGGGGATCTTTATTTTTAAGGGTTTTTTCCTGAAGCCTTCCTATAACCTGCCCTTCACCCTGCCGCGCTCCGGGGTTATTGTGGAGGGGCGCGTGGCCGAATATCCGGCCGGGCGGCCAGGCGGCCGCCGCTACACTGTAGAAACGTCCGAACTTTACGGGCAGCCTTTCCGTACCAGCCTCATGGTTTATTCCCCGGAAAAGTCCGGGTTTTCCTATGGGGACAGAATATCATTCATGGCCGACCTCGCAACCCCGCCGGGCGCTGCCGCGCCCGGCAGCCTTGACTGGGCGGATTACCTGGCCCAGCGGGGGATAGGTGCGGAGGCGCGGGCCAGGGAAATAAAGGTGGAAAAACCGGCGGGCCCGGTTCTCCGCCTGGCCAGGGCTTTCAGGGAGAACGCGCTTGAAACTTTTGAGGCCAACCTCAGCACCGAGGCCGCCTCGGTGCTGGGCGGTGTGGTACTGGGTGAAAAGAAAAGCGTGCCGCCGGACCTTAAGGCGGCTTTCCAGAATTCCGGCGCCATGCACCTGCTGGTGGCTTCGGGCTCCAACGTGGGGTTCGTAGTCGCGGTCGTTTATTTCTTCTGCTCGCGCCTGGGCCTCAGGCGCAGGTATTCGGGCCTGGCGGCGCTGGCGCTGGCGGGGTTCTATGTTTTAGCGTCTGGGCTGGACGCGCCGCTGGTGAGGGCCTACCTTATGTTTTCCGCCGGTCTCGGCGCCTTCCTCCTCCGAAGGGAGGCCGGGGCCTTCCACGCGCTCACCCTGGCGGCGCTCGTGATACTTGTCATATCGCCGCGGGCCCTTTTTGACGCCGGGTTCCAGATGTCTTTCCTCGCCGTGTACGGCATCGTGGTCGGTATGGCGCTCTGGGGGCGGTATTTCAAGGTCGGCGGCCTGACGGGGACCATGGCCTCGCTTTTCCTGATGAGTTTTTTCGCCCAGATAGGCCTTTACCCGCTCTTCGCGTTCTATTTCCACAAGATCTCGCTGGTGTCGCTGTTCTCGAACATGCTGCTGGTGCCGGGTTCCGGGGTAGCGATGGCTATGGGCTTCCTGCTGGCCATTTTCGCTAAAGTCGGTTTTGTCTTCAGACCGTTGCTTTTTTTCGCCGGCCTGTTCATGAAGGTCTTTATCGGGACGGTAAGGTTCTTCGCCGCGCTGCCGTACTCTTCCGTGTATGTGCCTGCGCCTTCTGTTCCCGGCGCGGCCGGTTTTTTTATTCTCGCTTTTGTCCTGCTGCACGCGCCGCTTTTTGGATTTAAGAACTGGCGCCTCTACCTGGCGTCAGCGGCGGGAATAATTATTATGGTTTTCGGGCAATGGAGCATCGCGGCGGCCCAGACGGGAAAATGCCGCGCGCTCCTGTTCGGCGGCTCCGGAGCCGGCTGCGTACTGCTGGAAGTTCCCGGTGAGGGGCTGTTTATGGTCAACCCGGGCCCCGGCGGGAAAAAACTGGCCGACGCCGTATTTGCGGCAGGCGGCGCCGGTTTAGAAGGCGTAATGCTGACCTCGCTCGAAAAAAAGAATTTCAGCGGGCTGGAGGAATTAGCGGGCAGGGTGAAGATCGGGAAAATTTTCGTTCCCTATGGCCCGCGCCCGCCCGCCCTGAGTTCAGTGCTGGGGAACCTCGAAAAGAACGGCGCCGCGGTGCGCAGCGTGTGGGCAGGGGAGGCCGCTGATCCGGGCATAACCGCCGGCTGGGACGGGACAGCGGAGGGGTATACGGGCAGGAACGACCTGCTCAGTTGGAATATATACGGCCTGAGCGTGGAAAGGGAGGGGAAATACGCGGTCCGGCTTTCTTCCGGGCCCGTTCCCTCTTTTGCCGAGGCCCAAAAGGGCAAAGTGACGGTCTTTGAGTTCGAGCCGGCGCCGGCGCGGTGAGCGCGCCCCAGGCCCGCAAAATTTGTATCATGTTCCTATGAAAAGGATAAAAAGCGTAGTCCTTTTTTACAATTCCAAAAGGCGCAAGGCCCTGGCTTACTCGGAGGCGATAGAGCGCCGTTTGCGCGCCTCCGGAGCCAGGGTCAGCCGGATCTGCGTCAACGACGCCTATTGCGATTTTAAGACCGCCGACGCCGCGGTGGCCGTGGGCGGGGACGGCACGGTGCTTTACGCCGCCCGCCACGTGGCCGCGCGCGCCATCCCGGTGCTCGGCATCAACGCCGGAGGGCTGGGCTTCCTCAGCGGCGTCGAACAGAAAGAATTCCTTAAGAAAGTGGATGTGTTCCTGTCCGGAGGATTCAAAAAATTCAGGCGCAGCATGCTGTCGGTCAGCGTGGAGCGCCGCGGCCGCACCGTTTTCGGCCCGCTCCCGGCCCTGAACGACTGCGTGATACGCAGCCAGGGACCGCGCGCTTTCTCCCTGCGCGCCTCTTACGGGCGGGACTTCCTGTCGGATTATTTCGGTGACGGGCTGATAATTTCAACGCCCAGCGGTTCCACGGCCTACAGCCTGGCGGCCTCGGGCCCCATCGTGATGCCGGACCTCGAGGTGTTCCTGCTTTCGCCTATCTGCCCGCACACCCTTACTCACAGGCCCATAGCCCTTTCCGCCGCGGAGGAGCTCAGGGTGGCGGTCCGCGCCGGGCGCCAGGGGCCGCACCTCGTTGCGCTGTCCATAGACGGGCAGGAAAATTTCAGCCTTGAGGCGGGCGACGCCGTGATCGTGCGCAAACATCCGCGCGGTTTCGAGATGCTGGCCCCGCAGGACTTTTCCTATTTCGACATACTCCGGCGCAAGCTCAGCTGGGGGGAGAGATAAAGAGCTGAGACCCCTTTTCCGCCGCCGCGCCCCGGCGCAGTTATGCTGAAGAAACTTTCCATACGCAATTTCGCCGTGATAGACGCCCTGGACCTGGAGCCGGGAGCCGGCCTGAATATTTTTACCGGCGAGACCGGGGCCGGGAAGTCCATAATCATCTCCGCCCTGGGTTTCCTGCTCGGCGAGCGCTCCGGCTCCGACATACTTCGTCCCGGCTCGGCCTCGGCCGAGGTGGAGGGGGAGTTCGCCGCGGATAACCTCCCTGAAGCGCTGGTACGCCGCTGGGCCATAAGGGGAGGAGCGTTCAAAATACGCCGCCAGGCCGACCCCAAAGGCCGCACCCGCGCCTCCATAAACGGCGCGCCGGCCACGCTGTCGCAGCTTTCCGAGACCGGCGGTTTCCTCGTGGATTTTCACGGCCAGAACGAGCACCAGAGCCTGCTGAAACCCGAGGTGCAGCGGGACCTGCTGGACCGCTACGGCAAACTGGAGCGTGAGGCGGCAACCGTGTCCTCCGCCTGGCAGTCGGCCCGCGCGCTCGAAGACGCATTGAACGCGGTCTCCATGTCAGAGGACGAGCGGGCCCGGCTCCTGGACCTGTACCGCTTCCAGCTGGGGGAGATAGAATCTGCGAACCTCAAAGAGGGCGAAGAGGAAGAGCTGGAAACCCTCTGGCCGCGCCTGAAAAATTCGGAGAAGCTTTCTTTGCTTTCGGGGGAAGCCCATGTCCTTATCGAGGAGGCCGCCGGCGGCTCTGAAAAGGCGCTGGAAAAGCTGAAGGCCCTCTCCGCGCTGGACCCTTCCGGGGAACAGTTCACCGCCCGGCTATCCTCTGCGGCCATAGAGCTCCGTGACCTGTCCGGCGAGCTGCGCGCCTACGCGCGGGGCGTGCGCTGCGATCCGGGGGAAGTGGACCGCTGCCTGTCCAGGCTTGAAAAGTTGAAGAGCCTGAAGAAAAAATACGGCGCGGACATCCCGGCGGTACTCGCCAGGATGGAAGAGCTGCGCCTGAAGGTGAACGGGCTCGAGGACCTGACGCTGGACCGCTCGGAGCTGGAGCGCAAACTTGCTTCCGCCAGGCGCACGCTGGAAAAAGCGGCCTCCGCGCTGCACGAGCGCAGGCTCGCGGCCGCTAAAAAGCTTTCGGCGGAGATACTAAAGGAGGCCGAAGGCCTGGGGTTCAAGGAAGTTAAATTCAGCGTCGACGCCGCCTACGACGAGGCCGCGCTCACCTCTTCCGGAGGCGACTCGGTGGAATATCTTTTCACCGCCAATCCAGGGTACCCGCTGCGGCCGCTGCGCTACACCGCCTCCGGGGGTGAAATGGCCCGCATCATGCTGGCGCTGAAAACCGCCCTTTCCCGCGCCGACCGCATAGGCTCGCAGGTTTTTGACGAGGTCGACGCCGGGGTCGGCGCCGTGACCGGCAGGCTGGTGGGGCAGAAGCTGGCCCGCCTGGCCGCGCATAAACAGATCTTCTGCATTACCCACCTGCCCCAGGTGGCGGCTTTCGGTTCCTCGCATTTCTTCGTTGAAAAGGGCGTGAAGGCCGGACTCGCCGCCGCCGCCGTGCGTCTGCTCGACGGGGCCGGGCGCGAGCGCGAGATAGCGCGCATGCTGGGGGGAAAGAAGCAGTCCACCGAGCTGGGCCTGAAACACGCGAAAGAGCTGCTGGCTGAAGCCGTGGCGTAGCCGGGGCCTCTCCGAAAAACCAATTTGCTATCATGGTAGTATAGGGCGGGCTTTCCGCCCGATGGTTACCTGCGAGGACAACAACTATGCGCGTAAGATTCGCACCTTCACCCACCGGACACCTTCATATCGGCGGCGCCCGCACGGCGCTGTTCAATTACCTTTTCGCCAAAAAATACAAAGGTACCTTTATCCTCCGCATAGAGGACACGGACGAACTGCGCTCCACGGACGAGTCTGTGAAGTCCATCTATGAAAGCATGCGCTGGCTGGGCCTGGCCTGGGACGAGGGCGCCATGCCGGACGGCACCGAGAAGGGGGCTTACGGTCCCTACGTGCAGAGCGTGCGCGAGGCGCAGGGCATATATAAAAAATACGCGGACCAGCTGGTGAGCGAGGGCAAGGCGTACCACTGCTACTGCAGCACCGCCGAGCTGGACGAGATGCGCAAAAAAGCGCAGCTCGAGAAACGCCCCCCGAAGTATGAGGGCCGCTGCCGGCACCTGACCGACGCCCAAAAGAAGGAATTCGAGGCGCAGGGCCGCAAGCCGGTGGTGCGCTTCCTCATGGCCGACGAAGGCGTGACGGCCTGGAACGATCTGATACACAAGGACGTGAAGTTCGAAAATAAGCTGCTCTACGACTTCATCATGCTCAAGGCTTCCGGCTATCCGACCTATAACTTCGCCTGCGTGGTGGACGACCACCTGATGGAGATGACGCACATCATCCGCGGCGACGACCACATCTCTAACACCCCGCTGCAGATCTGCCTCTACAAGGCGCTGGGCTGGCAGCTGCCGGAGTTCGCCCACCTTTCCATGATACTGGGTTCCGACGGCACGCGCCTCTCCAAGCGCCACGGCGCCACCTCCGTGGGGGAGTACCGCAAGCAGGGCTACCTGCCGGAAACCATGAGGAATTACCTGGCGCTGCTCGGCTGGTCCACCGCGGACAGCCAGCAGATATTCAAAAGGGGGGAGCTGGAGGAGAAGTTCGACCTGAAGGGCTGCCAGAAAAGCCCGGCTATCTTCGATACGGTCAAGTTCGGCTGGATGAACGGCGAATACATACGTATGCTTTCCAAGGCGGAACTTCTCGATATGGCCGAGCCTTATATAAAGGAATCAGGCCTTGACGCCTCCGCGTCCGGAACGCCGCTCGGGGATATAGTCTGCCTTGAGCAGGAAAAATACAAGCTGCTGAGCGAGATCCCGGCCCTTATAGAGTTCTTCTTCAAAGACCCGGTTTACGACCCGGAGGCGGTGGAAAAGACGCTTAAAAAACCGGAAGCCCCCGGGATACTTAAAGGGGTAAAGGAGATCTACGCTGCCCTCCCGGAGTTTAAAGAGGCGTCCATAGAGGCGGCCACCCGCGCCTACGCCAAGGCCAACGGCTTCAAAGCCGGACAGGTCTTTCACCCCGTCCGCGTGGCGCTTTCCGGCCGCGCCGACGGCCCAACGCTCTTCCGCATGATAGAGTACCTGGGCAGGGAAAAAACCCTGAACCGCCTCGGCAAGGCCCTGACTCTGGCCTAGGGGCGCGCGTACCCTGGCGCAGCGCTTCCCGGGGTACGGCGTGCCCGTGCCCCGGAACCATGGTGGCCGGGCCCGGGGGAGGCACCGGGCCGTCTGTAACAATTCCGCCACATCTTTGTACTAAATCCTAAATACCAAGTTGGTAAACTTTACTTGTAATGAAATACTGGTTCTACTCCGAGGGCAACATACTTGGCCCCTACGAGCCCGCAGATATGCTGGCCCTTCCCACTTTTGCCGAGGAGAGCCTCGTCTGCGCCGAGACCGCCACCGGCGACAGCCCCGGAGACTGGCGCCCGGCCATGCAGGTAGAGGAGATCGGTGCGATCATCAGGGCCGGTTCGGGGCGCTCGATAACCGCGGGTGTATCTTCGGGGGGTTACGGGTACGGGGGGGGGGCTGACTCCCAGGCGAACTATTTTGATGATAAAACAGGCGGAGCCAACTACGGCGAACTTCTTGACACCCTGGATGATATACTCGGTTCTTCCCGGGAGGGAGAACCCGGAGCCGCGGCCGGGCCGAAGGAAGCCGATTACGACCTGGCGCAAAATCTCGACATACGCCTTTCCCACATACAGGAGGAGCTGGAAGCCGCCCGCTGGGAGAAAAACCTCCTCCTTGAAAAGATGCGCATCAAGGAAACGGAAGAGAAGAAGACGCGCGAGCACATCCGCGAGCTTGAAGCCAGGCTCAGCGGGACCGCCGCCTCGGATGACGGCTTTAAAGGTGCGGCGCAGGACGGCAACGCTCCGGAAACCGGGCAAAGCGACGAGGACGCAAGGAAGATAGAAGGGATGAAGTTGGAAGAGCTGGCCCTGAACGGGGGGGCTGTTTCCGGGGCTGACGCGGTGAAACCCGGTTTTGAGAACGGGCCGAAAGTATTAAAGAGCATAAAATCTTCCGCGGAAATAAAGTCGGAGAGCGTGCCGGGCGTGCCCGCCGCCGCATCGGAAGACTCCGGTCTCACCAGCAGAAAGTTCAAGAGCCTGGGCCATGCCCAGCCGGCAAGCTATGCGTACGGTTCCCATTACGACAAGCCGCTTCCCGGTCCCGAGGCGGCTCCGAAAGACGCCTTTAAGGACAAGGAGGTCCTGGAACCGCTGCCGCAGCAGGCGGGCGGCGTAGTTTATAATTTTACGGTGGTGACCTCCCAGCAGCCGGAAACTTCCCAGCGGTTCAAAATAGAGCCGCACCAGGAACTTCCCGCTCCCCAGTTCCAGCCGGAGGCCGCCGCAGCTGCGCCCGATACCCGGCAGCCGCAGCCCGATAAGGCGCCCGCTTACGATTTCGGCGCGCCCGCGCAGCAGGCGCAGGCGGCCCCAGCCGGTCCGGAACCGGTGCGGGGTTTTTATTCGCAGGTGCAGGGCGCACCGTCCGCCTCCACCTTTTCTCCTTCCGACCATGGCGCGCCGCAGGCTTTCCAGGAGAAGCGGACCCCGGCGGCAACCGCGGCGACGGCGGAGCCCGCCGATCTGCAGCGCGCGGCGGCCGCGCCGTCCGCAACAAAAGGCAAGCCGGAGGCCGCGGCAGCGAATCAGCCCCGCAGGAAAGGCGGGAAGATGGCTTTCATACTTATACTGGTAGTATTCGGTTCCATCGCGGCCGGGGGGCTGGGCTACTTTTTCATGGGTGAGGGCGTAAGTTTTTCCGAATTTTCGATGCTTAATCTTGGCGGGAAGAAAAAAGCCGCCGGCATGACCAGCCAGCTGGAGGCCACGACCGAGGCCCCGGCCCCTAAAGAGGAACCGGTACAGGTACAGCAGAAGATAGTTCCTGCTCCGGAGAAGCCCGTCAACGATATCACGCTCAAAGCACTTAAGATCGTGAAAGCTTACAAGCTTTCCGGAGGCCGCGGAACGATCGAGTCCTGGTTCTCAAACTCCTTTCTCCCCGGCTCTACGAGGGGCGCTAACGAGGAATGGACGGCCACCCCTCTGCACGGGGACATACTGGTCGTGCAGTACCGGCTCCTCAGGTCTAAACAGGATCCCATGGTGTACCAGTTCGAGGTGGATGCCGCCAAGCAGGACATAGTCCGCGGAATGAATAACAGCGCCATCGAGCTGCTGAATTTGTCCTCGAAAGAAAAAACCGTAAGCTCCGCCGCCGTAAGGAAGCCCTCAGCCCCCGCGGTCAAGCGCGCAGTGAAAAAGCCGTCCCGTCCCAAGGGAATTCCGCTGCGCCCGCTGCCGGCCGCGCCCAGGGCCGCAGCCAAAGGCGAAGACGAACCGACCGGGTTCGAGACCCAGGCGGAGGGATCGGAGCAGGTAAAGTATCTAAAAGCCCAGGAGTCCGACGAAGAGCTGTTCTGAACGCGCTTCAGTCCGTGCCGCGGCGGTAATGAGGGCATTACTGCCGCTTGATTTTGTATTATATAACCGCGGTGTTACACGCGTTTTCAGGAGCTCTGGTCCTGTCCGCTTGTCGTTTTCCGCTGTTTCATATGACCGAAAAAGGCATATCCATAAACATATCCAGGCGCCTGGGCGAGATACTCGTCAGTGCGGCGCAGATAACCGTAGCTCAGCTCAACGAGGTGCTCGAACTGCAGCGCATCAGCGGGGGGAAGCTCGGCCGCCTGCTGATACACAAAAAATATATAGACGAGCGCACGCTCCTTCAATTCCTCAGCAGGCAGTTCGGCATAGAGTTCGTGGACCTTCGCGCGAGGGCGGTCAGCGACGAGGTTACGAAGATAATACCTGAAAATATAGCGCGCCGTTACGGCCTAGTGGCGGTGGAGAAGACCGGCGCTGAACTGAAGGTCGCCATGGAGGACCCGCTGAACATAGTGGTCCTGGATGATCTTAAGATGATGACCGGCTACGAAATAAAACCGGTATTCGGCGCCGAATCCGACATCGCCGCCGCCATAGACAGGAATTACGGCGTCAAAACCTCCAAGGAGGCGCTGGACGAGATCTTGAGAAAGACCGGCGGCGGGATGACCGAGGTCTCGATAGTGTCCGAAGAGACAGGCAGAGGCGGGTTAGACGACCTGATCTCGCTGGAAGAAAAGGGGGAGTCGGCCCCGATAGTGCAGATGGTGAATCTTATTATCTCTTCGGCCATAAAAGCCTGCGCCTCCGACATACATATAGAGCCGGGCTTCAGGGAAACCAAGGTGCGGTTCCGCATAGACGGGGTCCTTCACGCGCAGCCCGCGCCGCCTAAAAAATTCTATAACGCCATCATCAGCCGCCTTAAGATCATGGCGAACCTCGATATCTCGGAACACCGCCTGCCGCAGGACGGGCGCACCAAGCTCAAGATAGAGGACCACGAAATAGACCTGCGCGTTTCCATCCTGCCCTGCGGCCCGGGGGAAAAGGTCGTCATGCGCATCCTGGATTCTTCCGGCCTGAAGCTGCGGCTCGAAGACCTTGGCATGGAGCCGGAGAACCTTGCCATTTTCTCTAAGTGCATAAGGGCCCCGCACGGCATCAACCTGATAACCGGCCCTACTGGTTCCGGTAAGTCCACGACCCTTTACTCGGCGCTGGCCACGCTCAACGAGCCGGACGTTAACATCATCACCATAGAGGACCCGATAGAATACAACCTGGACGGGATAAACCAGGTGGGCGTCAACGCAGACATCGGCCTTACCTTCGCGGCCGGCCTGCGCTCGTTCCTGCGCCAGGACCCGGATATTATAATGGTGGGAGAGATACGCGATTTTGAGACGATGGCTATAGCCATCAACGCCGCCATGACCGGGCACCTTGTCTTCTCCACGCTGCACACCAACGACGCCGCCGGTGCCATTACCCGCATAGGCATGATGGGTATAGAGCCGTTTTTGACCTCCTCTACCGTGCTCATGGTGGTGGCGCAGCGGCTGGTGCGCGGCATCTGCGAGAAGTGCCGGGAAACTTACGATGTGAAACCGGAGCTGCTGGTGAGCCTTGGGGTGCCGAAGTCCGTCCTTGATAAGCATATTATAAATGGTAAAATAACGCTGTCGAGGGGCAGGGGCTGCGATATCTGCGCCAAGACCGGCTACAAGGGCCGGATGGGTATCCATGAAATACTGGAGATCAACGACGTTATCAGGGGGCTTATCGCGGAAAAGGCCCCGGTTTCCGCCATCAAGGAAGCCGGACGGAAAAACGGCATGATAACGCTGCGTGAGTCGGCGCTTAGAAAACTTTTTTCCGGCATGACGACGGTTGAAGAGGTTATACGGGTTACCGGCGTGGCCGTGGACTGAGCGGGCAGGGACCGGGCAGACTTGGTTTTAGGAGCTAGGCAATATGGTTACAATGAGCGACCTGTTCATAATGATGCACGAGAAGACCGCCTCGGACATCCATCTTACCGCCGGCGCCACGCCGATGCTCCGCATAGACGGCGATCTGGTCCAGACCCCCTTCGAAAAGCTTACCCCCGAAATGTGCCAGACGCTTATTTTCTCGCTGATGACCGACGTGCAGCGCCAGCGCTTTGAGGCCACCAATGAGCTGGATTTCGCTTTCGGTATCAAGGGCCTGGGACGGCTCCGCATGAACGCCTACCGCCAGCGCGGTGTGGTGGGGGCCGCCATCCGCTCCATTCCCAATAAATTCAAGACTTTCGACGAGCTTAACCTGCCGCCGGTGGTCTATGACCTGATGAAAATTACCAAGGGCCTGGTGCTTATAACAGGGCCTACGGGTTCCGGCAAATCCACGACGCTTGCTTCGATGATAGACTACCTGAACGAGCACCGCAACTACCACATCGTCACCATAGAAGACCCCATAGAGTACGTTCACGCGCATAAGAAGAGCATCGTCAACCAGCGCGAAGTGGGCGCCGATACCGAAACCTTCGCCGCGGCCCTGAAGCACGTCCTTCGCCAGGACCCGGATGTTATACTTGTGGGCGAGCTGCGCGACCTGGAGACTATAGGCGCCGCCCTCAACATAGCTGAGACGGGGCACCTGGTGCTTTCTACCCTGCACACCTCCGACGCCGCGCAGACCATCAACCGTATCATAGACGTTTTTCCGCCCCACCAGCAGGAGCAGATACGCGTCCAGCTTTCGTTCGTGCTCCAGGGGGTGTTCGCGCAGCAGCTGCTGCCCCTGGCCAGCGGCACCGGCCGCACGCTGGCCTGTGAAGTGCTCATAGCCAATTCCGCCGTGCGCAATCTCATCCGCGAGCAGAAGATCGAACAGATCCCCACCATCATCCAGACAGGCGGCAAGTTCGGGATGGTCACAATGAACCAGTCGCTGGTGGACCTTTATAAGAAGCTGAAGATAACCTATCAGGAAGCCCTGACCCCCTCGGCGGACCCGGAGGACCTGAAAAAACTGCTGCAGAAATCTCTCTCGGTCACGAACTGAGGGGGCCCGGGAGGCAAGGTTGAAACTGCGGGGACTGTCCGCACGAAACCGGCGGACGGCCAAAGACCACCAAAATTATGAAATTCGTTTATAAAGCCAGAGGGACTAACGGCAAGATCGCGGAGGGGTTCGTGGAGGCCGTGGATCAGAAGGCCGCGATGGGCCGCCTGCGCGAGCAGAAGCTTTCCCTCGTGGAGATAAAACCTGCCCCGGTCAAAAAAAGATTTTTCAAGTCCAAGATCGACAACAAGGATATCGTAATATTCTCGCGGCAGCTTTCCACGCTGGTTTCTGCAGGCGTGCCGATAGTCCACGGGCTTAACATCCTTGAGACGCAGGCGGAAAACGCCGCCTTCAAGGCTGTAGTCGCCAGCCTCAGGACGGACATCGAGGCGGGGCTTTCCATAGCCGACGCCATGCGCAAGCACCCTAAGGCTTTTACCGAGCTTTACGTCTCCATGATAAAGGCCGGAGAAGTCGGGGGTATTCTCGACACCATACTCGAGCGGCTTTCCTCCTACCTGGAATCCGCGGAGGCCCTCAGGGCCAAGGTCAAGAGCGCCCTGATGTATCCGACCATCGTGTTCAGCGTCGCCGGCCTTATCACGATCTTCCTGATCGTGTTCGTCATTCCTATATTTAAGGACATCTTTTCGAGCTTCGGCGCGGAGCTGCCTTTCCTGACCAGGATGATAGTCAACCTTTCCGATTTTCTGCGCGCCAAGCTGCTTTACCTGGTTCCGCCGATAGGCGTAGGCGTGTGGTTCTTTAAGAAATGGATGAAAACCCCGAGGGGACAGGAGAAGATAGACGAAATTTCCCTGAAGCTGCCCGTATTCGGCATACTGCTGAAAAAAGTGGCTATAGCAAAGTTCACGCGCACGCTGGGTACGCTTATTAAATCCGGCGTGCCGATACTTCAGGGTCTCGAAACGGTGGCTAAAACCTCGGGCAACAAGGTAATTGAGAAAGCCATAATGAACAGCTATAACTCCATAAAAGAGGGCGGCCGCATCTCCGACCCGCTGAAAAAAGCCAATATTTTCCCTCCGATGGTGATACAGATGATCAGTGTGGGCGAGGAGACCGGCGGCCTTGATAACATGCTCAACAAGATCGCGGACTTCTACGACCAGGAAGTGGACACCGCGGTGAAAGGCCTTACTTCCATGATAGAGCCGCTTATTATCGTGTTCCTGGGCATCGTCATCGGCACCATAGTCATAGCGATGTTCATGCCCATGTTCAGCCTCGGAGAAATGGTCGGCTAGCGCCCGGATTCCGTAAAAAAAGCCCGGGACACCCCCGGGCTTTTTTTATGCGCGGCGCTTTCCGTGTTTTCTGGTCCGCGAAACGCTTTCCTTTTTTATCAAAGCCAGCTTGGCCT
Organism: uncultured Elusimicrobia bacterium; assembly: GCA_903889965.1. Taxonomy (GTDB): domain Bacteria; phylum Elusimicrobiota; class Elusimicrobia; order Elusimicrobiales; family UBA9959; genus UBA9959. The sequence goes on along the minus strand of CAISZM010000086.1, from coordinate 26,156 downwards.
TGAGGCCTCCGGGCGCGGAAAAACCCCCGGGGCTGCCGTCCGACCTTATAACCCTGTGGCAGGGAACCGCCGGAGCGAAGGGATTGTCGCCAAGCGCCGTCCCGACCGCCCGCGCCGCTCCGGGCCGGCCTATCCTTGCGGCTATCCACTTATAGCTCCGGGTTTGTCCGGCTGGTATCTTCATGCAGGCGAGCCAGACCGCCCGCCTGAAAGGGGTATAGGCTTTCATTGCCAGCAATATCTGTTTTTTCGTCATGATCTGGATGCGGGGCGCAGCGCCTCCGCGCTGAGTCCGGCTATTCCCCGAGTTCCGCTTTTCCCCGCAGCTTGCGGTGGTAGGTTATTCCGAAGCGGTGAGCCTCGTCGCGCAGCGCCTGCAGCAGCCGCAATCCCGGATGCGCCCGGTCCAGCCGCAGCGGGAGTGCGCGGCGCGGCGAATATATCTCCTCAAAACGCTTGGCCAGGCTTATTACGGGGATCTTCGCTTCCGAAGCGCGAAGCGCCTTCATGGCGGCGGCCAATTGCCCGGGGCCTCCGTCTATAAGCAGCAGTTCCGGCATTTTCTCTCCCGATTTCTTCAGCTGTGCAAGCCTCCGGCCTACTATCTCTTCGATCATTGCCAGATCATCGGAACCGCCCGGGCTGTTCCTGAACTTTATCCTGTATCGCCGGTAATGCGCGGTGTGCCGTTCGCCGTTCACGAAGCATACGGAGGAGCCCACCGCCTGTCTCCCGAAAAGGCTCGAGGTATCGAAGGCCTCTATGTGGGACGGGGGCCTGGTCAGGCCCAGCGCCTCTTTCAGCGCGGTAACGGCGCCGGTAAGCCCGGTGGATCTCTCAATGAAGTCCGGGTCAAGCCTGCCCACGGACACGCGCTCCTCCATGTGCGCGAAGGCGTTCAGAAAGTCCCTGTACGCGGCGGCATCTTCGTACCGCAGAGAGGAGGAGGCCCTTGCCATACCGGCTTTGAACGAGGCGCGCAGCTTTTCGTAGTCGCCTTTAAGGAAATGCGTCACACGCGACGCCAGCAGGCCGTAGGCTGCCCTGGAGATCCTTCCTGCGCAAGGAGCGCTGCATTGGCCCGTGTGGTAGTAGAGGCAGGCCTTGATCTTGCGCGGATCGAGGGGCTTTTCGGGGGAAAAATCCCAGCGGCAGCGGCGAAGATTGATGAATTTTATCCGCCACAAGTGGGCGATCAGCTTCTTTAAAGGCTCGACCTTGGGGTAGGGTCCGAAGTAGAGTCCTCCGTCCCTCTCGCGCCTCCGGGTGAACTCCAGGCGGGGGAAATACTCCCTGGTTATTTTAAGCCAGGGGTAGGTTTTTGAGTCCTTCCACATTTCGTTGAAGAAGGGCTGCAGCTGGTATATCAGGCGGCGCTCGGTCAGCAGGGCCTCGCGCTCGCTCGAGGAGGCTATGTAGTCTATACGGCGTATGAGCGCCACCAGGTTGGGTATCTTCCAGCGGCGGTCGGAAGGATTTTTGTGAAAGTATTGCGCCACGCGGGCGCGCAGGTCTTTGGCCTTGCCCACGTAGAGCACGGTTCCGGCGGAGTCCCGCATCAGGTATACGCCGGGTCCGTCCGGCAAATGTGAAAGGTCCATGCTAATATTCCGCGCTATTACGGTTTTGCGCGGCTGTCTCCCCGCGGTCGTGCGTGAGATTACCCTGCTCGCCCGGGAAGAGGAAACGCTACAGTGTCCCGGGGTCCACGCTTGCGTCGGTTTCCCCCGCCCGACTTTGACGGCGGGGCCCCTTCCCGCAACGGGCGCTCAGGGTAATCCCACGCCCTCCCTGGAATCGGGGTCTCCTTTGCCGAGCCGCAATATCCGTTCAAATGATGTTTAGGCGTCATAGGGCGGCGCACATTTGCTTTTTTGCTCAGGGAATGATAAACTATGCGCATATGGCAAAACTCAAGACCGGGCGGCATACCAGCGCCATTAAGGCGTGGCGGAAATCAGAGAAACTGGCCTCTAAGAACAGGGGCGTAAAAGCTAAAATTCACAACACTTCCAAGGAATTCGGCGCTCTCGTCGAAAAGAAGGACATGGACAACGCTCAGAAGATGCTGCCCAAAGCCTATTCTATCCTTGATAAAGCGGCCAAGTCCGGCACTATACACTGGAAAGCGGCTGCCCGGAAAAAGTCCCGTCTCGCGGCCCGCATCAAGTCGATAGCGCAGAATCCTACCGTAAAATAAACCATCTTTTTTTAAAGATCCGCCCCGGCGCCCTTGGCCGGGGTTTTGCTATTTAGGGCCGGTGATCTCGTAAATAAGCTGACGGACTATAAGTCCCGGGTCCCTTTTTGAAGTGGACTTGAGCAGCAGCTCCGCCTCAAGGCAGCGCCGCAGGCCGCGCAGAAGCTTTTCTTCGCTGTAAGCGTTGGCGTCGCGCAGCGCGAAATTATATTGTCCAGGGGGTATGCCGGCCTGGTAGCAGGAGGATGGCGCCCCGCCGGAGGCGGCCAGACGCTTTACCTTGAGGAGCTTTTCGACCGACCTGGAAACCTGCGAGAGGAGCGCCAGGGGTTCCGCCCCGCCAGCCAGCATCTTGTCCGCCGCGGCCGCGGCCCGGGCGGGGCGTCTGGAGCAAACCGCGTTGGCTAATTCGAAAGGGTTCTGTGTGCGCGAGAAACCCGCCAGGGCCAGCGCATCCTCGGGTGAAAACACGCGGCCCAGCCCGTGCATGTAAAGGCTTATCTTTTCCGCTTCTCCGTCCAGGGTTGTCGAGTCCGTCCCCAGAAGCTCTATCATCATCTCCAGCGCCTCACCGTCGGTTTTCACGCCCTTCGACAGCAGCAGCGAGTTGAGGCGCTCCACGGCCTGGGCCGCGGACATGGGCGCGAAGTCCACCATGGCGGAATCTTCGTTCAGGGCGTCCGGTATCGGGTCCTGCTTATCGCGCGGCCAGTCGGCGAGTACGAACATGCAGGCGCTGGGGCAGGGGTTCTCCATATAGGCCAGCAGGGCCTTCATGGCTTCTTTCTTGAGTTTCTCCGCGCGCTTGAGGACCACGAAGCGCACCGGGGCCAGCATGGGCGCGGTCTGCGCCTCGTCCAGGGCCTGCGCGATGTCGGCGGTCTCCGCGTCGCGCACGGAGAAGTTGAACGACTCCGGCTTGAATACCGCTTCCGCTTTTTTCAGCGCGGCTTCCTTAAGCGCGGTTTCCTCACCCCGGAGGTAATACACCGGGCGCGTCTTTTTTCTGGCCAGCTCGTCGGCCAGAGCGCTGGGGGTGAGGGTTTGCATTATTCGCGCGTGGTGCCGGTGGATTCCTGCACTTCAGGCGTCCCGGGTATCTTTTTCTGCGAGGTGCTCGATACCGAGCCGAATCCGGAGACGGTGCGCAGCACCACGTCCTTGGCTAAGATTTCCCAAAGGGCCTCTCTCGCCTGTTCTTCGGTGAGCCCTCCGGGGAGGTTGGCGGCCGAGTACATCTTTGTCGCCTGAAGGGCGGGTTCCTCCCAGAGGTAGCGGTTCTGTTCTTTGTCCAGCAGCCGTACCGCGGCTATGACATTCAGCTTGTATACGGTCGGAACGAGGTTAACGTCGTATTGTATGGGCGTAAGTATGTAGTGGCTTATCTCGCCGACGATCACGCCCTGCGAGGAGCTTTCCGGAGAAACGGAGTATTCCCCGTTCCTGAGCAATTCGTCGATTATTTTAAGCGTCAGTTTCTCCTCGAGGCCGAACTGCTGCGTCTTGTTGGAGAACGGGCGCACAGCTATGCGCTTTATGTACTGCGGCATCTTCTGCTGCGCGGGCCTGTAGACCATATCCGAGGATGAGCAGGCAGCTAAACCCAGCGCCGCGGCCAATAACAAGAGTTTCTTCATAATTCCCCTTTTACTATCCTAATAAAGGCTGCATCCCGGATTTTTAGCCCTTTACCACTATGCTTACCAGCCGGCCAGGCACAAGGATAACTTTAACTATAGTCTTGCCGGCCGTGTGCGGCGCCGCCGCTTCAAGCGCCAGGCGCTTTATCTCTTCCTGCGGCGTGGTTTCCTTAACGCTGAGGCGTTCCTTTATCCTGCCGTTCACCTGCACCGGTATCTCTATGTCGCGCGAGGCTATCACCGCCTTGTCGGACTTGGGCCAGGCTTGCCGCAGAAGGGTCCCCTTGCCCCCGGCGAGCTCCCAAAGTTCGTCGGTGATGTGCGGCGCAAGCGGGTGCAGAAGGGTGATAAAAGTTTCGAAGTCCTCGCGGGAAGTTTCTTTTTGTTCAGCCAGCCTGTTGAGGTATATCATCAGGGAGGAGATGGCGGTATTGAATTTCAGCGCCTCTATATCAGCCCCCACCTTTTCGATGGTCTGATGGCGCAGTATCAGGTCGGGGCCCGAGGGGGGCGCGTTAGTGAACGCCGTGTGGCGCTCAAGGCCCCAGGCGTAGGCGCGCTTGAGAAAGCGGTATACGCCCTCTATACTGCGCATATCCCAGGGCTTGGCGTCTTCCAGGGGCCCCATGAACATCTCATAAAGCCGGAAGGCGTCCGCGCCGTAGCGCTCAAGTATGTCGTCCGGATTTATGACGTTCTTCTTGGACTTGGACATTTTTTCTACGACGGGCTTTATCGTTTCGCCTTCCGGCGTGGTCGCCGAGCCGTCGTCGGCTATGTCCAGCTCCTTATAGCCGCGGTAAGCGCCCTTGGCGTCGCGGTAAGCGTATGAAAGTATCATCCCCTGGTGCACGAGCTTCCTGAAGGGCTCATTGGTAGAGACGAGTCCCAGGTCGAACAGCACTTTGTGCCAGAAGCGGGCGTAAAGCAGGTGCAGCACCGCGTGTTCGGAGCCGCCTATGTAAAGATCCACCGGCATCCAGGCTTTTTCAAGCTGCTTGTCCACGAAGGCGGCGCTGTTCTTCGGGTCTATGAAGCGCAGGTAATACCAGCAGGAGCCGGCCCACTGCGGCATGGTGTTCGTCTCGCGCCTCGCGGGTCCCCCGCAGGAGGGACAGGAGGTCCGGACCCAGCTTTCTATGGCCGCCAGCGGCGATTCCCCGGTGCCGGTGGGCTGGTATTTCTCCACCTCCGGAAGCAGCACCGGCAGATCCTTTTCCGGCACGGGAACGGCTCCGCACTTCGGGCAGTGCACTATGGGGATGGGTTCTCCCCAGTAGCGCTGCCGGGAGAAAACCCAGTCGCGCAGCTTGAAGTTGACTTTAGCCCGGCCCAGGCCCTTGCTCTCCAGCCATTTCGTCATCTTCGCCTTGGCTTCGGCGGTGCCGAGCCCGTTTATCAGGGGGGAATTTACGGCCGCGCCTGCCCCGCAGTAGGCCTCCTCGCGCGCCCAGTCCGCCGGGGCACTTACCACTTCCACGATCTTAAGGCCGAACTTTTTAGCGAATTCCCAGTCGCGCTGGTCGTGCGCGGGCACGGCCATGATGGCGCCGGTGCCGTAGGTGGTAAGCACGTAATCAGCGGTCCAAACCGGAAGTTTCTCGCCGTTGACAGGGTTGACTGCGAAGGCGCCGGTGAAAACACCCGTTTTATCCTTGGCCAGTTCCGTGCGCTCAAGGTCCGACTTGTTGGCTGCCGCGGCCACGTACGCCTCCACGGCGGCTTTCTGGCCAGGTGTGGTGATGGCGGCGGTCAGGGGATGTTCGGGGGCCAGGACCATATAGGTGGCGCCGCAAAGCGTATCCGGGCGCGTGGTGAATACCGTCAGTTTGTCTTTCAGCCCGGGTACTTCAAAATCAACTTCCGCGCCTTCGGAACGGCCTATCCAGTTCTCCTGCATCAGCCGGGTGGAATGCGGCCATTCCATGCCGTCCAGGTCCTTGAGCAGGCGTTCGGCGTAAACGGTAATGCGCAGCATCCACTGCTTCAGGCTTTTTTTCTCGATCGGAGTTTCGCAGCGGTCGCAGCGGCCCTGAAAAACCTCCTCGTTCGCCAGCCCCGTCTTGCATTTAGGGCACCAGTTTATAGGTATGGTGGCTTCATAGGCCAGTCCCTTGCGGAAAAGCTGAAGGAAGATCCACTGGGTCCAGCGGTAGTATGCGGGATCGGTGGTGTTTATCTCGCGGTCCCAGTCGTAGCCGAAGCCAAGGGAATCTATCTGCCGCCTGAAGTTGGCGCAGTTCTTTTCCGTGGTGAGCCGCGGGTGCACCCCGGTGCTGATGGCGTAGTTCTCCGCGGGCAGGCCGAAGGCGTCCCAGCCCATAGGGTGCAGGACCTCGAAGCCCTTCATGCGCTTGTAGCGGCAAAGTATGTCCGAGGCCGTGTAACCTTCCGGATGACCCACGTGGAGGCCGTCCCCGGAGGGATAGGGGAACATGTCAAGGCAGTAGAACTTCGGCTTTCCCGGGAGGGCGGCGGTCTTGAAAACTGACTGATCCTTCCACCTGGCCTGCTGGCGCGAGTCTATCTCTCCGAAAGTACGGGCCTTTGTTTCAGTGTTCACTTTGAAGCCTCCGGTTTATCCGTGCCCTTGTTTAAACGGTCGAAAACTATGCTTACCTTCCCCGCGGAGGCTAGCACCTTGTATTTTGCGGGATTCGCGCCCTCGGGCAGCTGCATTACGCGCTGGCGCCGCACGGTAACGGGTGGCGCGCTTACGCCGTATTTTTCCGCGTGCCCGGCCTCTTTCTGCTCATAATTCAATTTGACGCGGCCCCGGTCCACGTTTATCCTGATGGTATCTTCCACGGCCTGAGGTATCTTAAGGCTGACGGTGACGTGGTCCGGGTCCGAGAGTACTTCCGGGTTCAGGTCGGAAGCGTATATCCTGCTTGAGATCCAGGCGCCATAGGAAGCGTCGAACTGTTTCTGCCTGTCGGTAAGTTTTGCTTTAACCCGTTCCTGCACCAGTTCTATGTCCCGTATGGGGTCGTCGGAGCGTGAAAAGAACGAGTCGTTGAATACCGAGTCCAGGTCCGCCTGTGTCACCGGCTTGTCTGATTCCAGCTTCGCGGTTATCTGGCCTATCAGTACATCCACATTGCTTATCATATCCTCGCTGACCTGTTCGGCGTCAGCCGGCTGGTCCGCGGCTTGCAGGGCGTGGACCGGGCAGCAGAGGGGCAGCAGGGAGGCGGACAGCAGCAGGCACCGGAAGTTTTTCATATTTGCGCTCATCTCGCGGAAAGCCTTTTCAGCAGGGCGGCGGTCTTTACGTTCATACGGCGGCGCCTGGCCGCGATGTCGTCATCCATGCCGGAGAGGTGCAGCGCGCCGTGCATCGTCAGCACCAGCAGTTCCGTCACGAGGGAATGCCCCATGCCCCGGGCCTGACGGGCGGCGGCGGGTACGCATATATAGATCTCGCCCCACGTAGCGCCGGGCGCCGGGGAGGGGGGAAAGTTGAAGGCTATAACGTCGGTTACCTTGTCCTTCCCCAGGAAGCGGCGGTTCAGGCTCCTTATCCCGGGTCCGTCCGTGAAGATCAGGTTAACGCTCTTCCGGGCGTTCGCGGCTCCGAGGCCGAGCGAGGCAGCCTTTTTAAAAAGGGCCGGAACACAGTCCGGGGTTTTAACCTTGGAAAAAATATTTATAGGCAAAGCTTTTCCTCCGGTCCGCGGGGTTACTGCCACTTGGATATGCCGCGCGGTATCACGATTATGCCGTCGGGGTCTATATAATAGTGCTGGGCGTCCTGGTCCTGGTTGTAGCCGATGACGGTCTTGGCTTCCAGCGTGTTGAAGCGGTCTATTATGACCTTCTTCAGCTTGGAGCCGGCTTTTATCTCGCAGGAATCCATTATTATGCAGTCCTCGAGCTGGCACTTTTCGTGGATCTTTACGTCGTTGGCGAGTATGCAGCGCTTCAGTGAGGACTGGTTTATCACGCAGCCGTCGCAAACCATGCAGTCCTGCAGGTTGGATTCTATGATCTTGGTCGGGGCGGTGGTCTTCCTGGCGTCCTGTATGGGCCAGAGATTGTTGTTCAGGTCCAGCTTGGGCTTGGCGCCCATCAGGTCCATGTGGGTCTGCCAGAAGGATTCAAGAGTCCCCACGTCGCGCCAGTAGTTCTTCTCTTCGTACGGTTTGATGCCGGGCAGCACCTGTGTATCGAAATTATAGGCGAACACCCGGTAGCGCTTGTGGATGTTCGGGAGTATGGTCTTGCCGAAGTCCAGCGCCGCGGTCTCTCCCGATTCCTCGTGGAGGATCTTGACCAGGGCGTCGTAGCTGAATATATAGTTGCCCATCGAGGCCAGCACGGCGTTGGGGTTGCCGGGGATATGCTTGGGGTTCTTCGGTTTTTCCTCGAAACCGCTGACGCGGCCCTTGGCGTCGACCACTATGGTGCCGAAGCGGGAGGCCTGCTTGAACGGCACGGAGAGCGCGGAGACGGTTACGTCGGATTTGTTGGCCAGGTGAAAGTCTATCATCTGCCGTATATCCATGCGGTAGATGTGGTCGGCCCCGAAGATGGCCACAAGGTCCGGCTTATTGTCGTTTATCAGGTTGAGGTTCTGCTTTACGGCGTCGGCCGTGCCGCGGTACCACATTTCGCCGAGCCGCATCTGGGGCGGGACCACGGTGATGAAGTGTTCCTTGGTGAGGCCGCCCAGGTTCCAGGTGGAGCGCAGGTACTCTATGAGCGACTGCGACATGTACTGCACGAGCACGTAGTTGGAGTAGATCCCGGAGTTGATGAAGTTCGAGAGCACGAAGTCTATGATGCGGTACTTTCCGCCGAACGGCACCGCCGGTTTTGTCCGCTCCTTGGTGAGCGGGTAAAGCCGCTCTCCTTTGCCACCGGCCATTATGATCCCTATGGTTTTCATCGGTTCTCCTTAAAATGCTCAGTGTCTTATCCGGCGTGCCCTAACCCCGGGGCGTTCCCTGGCGACGCCGGGGCCCGGCTTTAACAGATCGCGTCCAGTATCTCCCTGAGATCCCTGCCCAGGCACAAAAATACCGGCTTATCCACCGCGGTATAATTCTTTATGCGCTGTTGCCGCAATTCCTGGGTGGCGGAGATCAGGTCCTCCAGCGATTTGGCCTCCCTCGCCACTATTATTTCCTGCTCGTCAAGCCCGAACGAAAGGAAGAAGTTCTCCTGAATTTCCCTGAAGCGGTTCACTACGATGGCGCGCTCGGCCATCAGGTTCTCCCTTTCCACCTCGGAGAGCTCGTACCAGGTATGGGCCTTTACCACGGGGTGGAGGAGCATATAGCGGTGGCGCCCGAAGGTGTCTTTGGGCAGGAAGCCGAAATCCAGGTCTTTTTTAAGCGCGGTGCTTTCCGGTCCGTGGTGCACGCCCAAAAACGAGTGCACGGGGGTGAGGTAGCGTCCGGCGCCAGAGGAGAAAGTCCTGGAGCAGGTATCCTGCAGGTAGGCCAGGTCGTCGGACATGCGCCAGAAAAGTATGTCGGAATCCGCGCGCAGGCCGGACACCATGTATGTGCGCAGGAAGAGCTTCTCCTGGCACGAACCAACCATGTTCTCGAACTCCTGCTTGGCGGCCAGCTTCTCGTTCGATATCAGCCTGCGGAATTCCGGCTGCAGTTTAACGAACATGAAGCTGGAATAGATGCTAGCGGACTTTTTGGTCTTTTCCATTTTTTTCTCCGGGGTATTCCGGCTCCAGATAGCGCGAGGTGTGGCGGAGTATCTCCACTTCCCTGCCCGTTTCCAGGCCCGTTTCCACTTCGACTATCAGAAACCTGCGGCCGCCGGCCTCTACCAAGTCCCCGCGCGGCACCAGCATGGTGTTGGAGCTTTTTCCGACGAAAAGTGTGCCGTTGAACTGTTCTCCTATCTTTATCCCGTCTTTAAGATCGGTAACCTCGAGCCACAGGCGGCTGAAGCGCGGGTCGTTCTTATATTTTACGAAGCTGATCAGGCGCGTTTCGAATTTTTCGTCCGGGTTCCGGACATGTTCCATTTCCGCCGTCATCCCCGGCGCCGGGTCGGAGTAGAGCGGCTCGGTGTTTTTGCCTATTATTACGACCTTTTTTGCCACCGTGAAAAGCCTGTCCCCCTTGCTGACAGTGGTTTTCGGCTCCACGTATATATTCGTTATCACGCCTTCCGCTTCCGGCTTTATGTCGAAAAGCTTGTAAAGGTCCTGCCAGCGGCTCTCGGTCTGTTTGCGGGAGTCCTCCGTGCTGGCGTCCAGCAGCGCCGCCATTTCGCTGGAAACCATAGTGGCCAGCACCGTCTTCGGTGTCACGAAACTGAAGATCTCCGCCTGAACCTCCTCTATCCTGCCGTCGGAGTTGGCGAGAACGTCGTAGGTATCCTGGGCGGTGGGGATACCGGTCACCCCGGCGTACACCTCTATGTCCCCGGTCTTTATCTTGCGCTGCGTAAGTCCCGCCACGGGCCGTTCGACGGCATACGGCACCTTTGCGGCGGGCCGCTCGGCCGGGCCCGCGGGGGCTTTTTCGCCTGTTTTTCCGCCGGCCAGAGCCGCGGAGGCCAGCAGCAGGACGGCGGAGAAATTAAGAACTTTTGATTTTATGGATTTTGGCATAAGCTTCCCATGTCCAGGGCATTTTTTCGCGGAATATCTCAAGTATGGCGTCGGCGTAGCGGCGCATCTCGTACTGGGCGTGTTCATCCGTGCGCAGGGCTATGAAATTCAGCAGGCTGCGGGCGTTGACGCTCCAGTAGAACTGAGTATATTGCGCCACAGGCAGGACGAGGCGCGCCATCTCCCTCGCCGCGCCCGCCTCAAGGAGCTCCCGGTAGGCGGTGTACGAGGCCTTTATGGACCTTTCATAGATCCCCAGCATTTTTTCCTGCTCCAGCGCGCCGGAGCGCGTCGAACCCTGGCGGTTGATCCGGTCCTGGGCCCTGAAGGAGTCCGGCATGTAAAATTCGTCGGGTACTTCGGTGTAACGCGCCGAAATTTCGTTGTAGGAAGCTATGCGGTGGCGCATCCATTGGCGCGCTACGAATATGGGGCATTTTACGTGGAACTGGAATACGGAGTGTTCGAAAGGGCTCAGGTGGCCGTTCTCAAGCAGGTATTCTATGAGCTTCCTGTCCTGCGCTTCCCCCTTTGAGGAAGACCCGAACGAAACCCTGGCCGAGTCGAGGGCGCGCCGGTCTCCGCCCATGAATTCGACAAGCTTCACAAAGCCCTTGTCCGGCACCTTATAAACGCCATTTACGGGTTTTAATTCAGTTTCAGCCATGCGCCCTCCGGGGCAGTCGTCCCGCGGTATTTTTGAAAAACCTATATAAAATTATATACTTTTACAAGTTCTAATGAAAGAAAAAGCCTTAATGCGGCAAAAGTTCACTCCCGCTTCAAGACGGCTTGCGCGCAGCTCAAGCCTTAGTTCCCTTGAAAAGATAATAAATACGCTGCTGGCTCCCGGGGGCTGTCCGTGGGACCGCAGGCAAACACATGCCACCCTGCTTAAGCATCTCAGGGAAGAGGCGGGCGAAGTGTGCCGCGCCGTCCGCAGGAAAGACTGGGATAATCTCAGGGAAGAACTCGGGGATGTGCTGCTGCAGGTGGTACTGCACAGCGCGCTGGCGCGGCAGGCCGGCCGCTTTTCGCTCGGCGACGTGATCAAGGGAATAAATGCCAAGATGGTCAGGCGCCACCCGCATATTTTCGCCTCAAGCGGGAGGCTTTCCACCCCGGCCCAGGTCCTTCGGCAGTGGCGGATCATAAAAAAAGGGGAAAAAAGGAAATTGCGCCGCGGGAAAAAATAATAAGCCGCGCCGGGCCTTCCCGGACCGCTGGTATTGACCGATGAATGAAACAGCAGCGTTTGAACGACTGACCGGACTGGCGCCGGTGGATTACGCGCTGCTGGGGGCCGCACTGGCGGCTCTTTTTATTATTTCGTATTTCAAAGGGCGCGGGGAAAAAGACACCCAGGACTATTTCCTCGGCCGCAGGAAGACCCCTGTTTGGGTAGGCACCCTTTCTTTTGTCGCCACCGAGATAAGCGCCATGACCATAGTCGGCATCCCGGCCATCGGCTTCAGCGAGAACTGGCAGTATCTGCAGTTCTTCATAGGTTCGGCCGTGGCCCGCGTACTTATAGCGTTCTTTTTCATCCCGGCCTTCTACAAGTTCAACTGCACCACGATATACGAGTTCCTGAAGCACCGCTTTGGAGCCGAGACGCAGTACGCCGGGGCCAGCTTCTTTTTCATCACCAGGCTTTTCGCGTCGGGGGTAAGGCTTTACGCAGCCTCGCTGGCGGTATCCGTTATAATGGGCTGGCCGCTGGGCTATACGATAGCTTTCTTTACCGTCGTCAGCATCGCTTTCATAGGCTTCGGCGGAATTAAGGCCGTTCTCTGGACCGGCGCCTTCGAGGCCGTAACCTTTTATCTGGCCGGGGGGGCCGTGGCCTGCTACCTGCTGCTGCATATAAACGGCGGGCTGTCCGGCGCCTGGCACGTCGCTTCCGAGTCGGGAAAACTCTCTCTTTTAAACTTCGGCTGGAGCATTAAGGACCCTAACGTCCTGTGGGTGGCGGCGCTCAACGGAGTGTTCGGTTCCATGGCATCCTTCGGAACCGACCAGGAACTGATGCAGCGCCTGCTTACCCTGGGAACGCGCCGCGAGAGCCAGAAGACCCTGATAGCCACTATTTTCGCCAGTTTGCCGGTGACGGCGCTTTACCTCGGCATAGGCACGCTGCTTTATGTTTTTTACCGGCAGAACCCGGCGCTGCCCCTGCCTGCCAACGCCGACAAGATACTGTCGCATTTTACCATCCATATCCTTCCGGCGGGCATAAAAGGGCTTGTGCTTACGGCGGTGGTGATGGCCAGCATCGATTCTCCGCTCAACTCGCTGTCTTCTTCCTTCGTGACCGATATCTACAGGCCGCTGATCAAAAATGGGGCCGAAGAGCGGCATTATCTTTTTGTTTCACGACTGTGCGTAGCCGGCTTCGGGCTGCTGCTCGCGGCGATAGCCTGGATGTGCTCCGCCGGTTCAGGGCGCATGCTGTGGCTTGCTTTTAAAATTAACGGGGTGACCGCCGGGAGCCTCCTCGGGGTGTTCCTGCTCGGCCTCATGACAAAGCGTGCGGTGAACCGCGGCAATGTGCTGGCCATGTTCTCGAGCGCCGTCCTGGCGGGGACGCTGCTTTATCTTTCGGAAAAGGGCGTGGTCCCGGTGGGCTGGAGCTGGATGATAATAATCGGGACCGTTTCCACTTTCGCGCTGGGCTGGCTGCTGGCCCCGTTCGAGTCCGCATTATCCGGAGACCGGGCGCCGCGATAAAGCGCCGCATCCGCCCTGGTGAAGTTCGTTGATTTATCGCCGGTTCGCGGGTCCTGGCGGCGGACCGGAACGCGGGGTCGCGTCGGGCACACCGTGCCCGCGCTTCCACCTCGGCCTCGCCGCTTACGCAAGTCTCGGCCTGCGGAGGTCCCCGCTAACCCGGCTCCGTCGCCACCCGCTCCAGATATCAACTGCCGTTGACTGAATAGTAATCCTAGTTGGGGAAACGGTAAATCTGATTGCGCAGGGTGTTCCGGAGGGTTGGATAGGCGGCAATAAAAAAAGCCCCGGGGGGTTCCCCGGGGCTTTTTTTGCGGGACCGGCGGCTTCAGCCGACGTGCTTCATCAGCTGTTCTTTGCGGCGCTTTATCTCTTCTTCGAGCTTTTCTATCTTTTCTTTCGCCTTTTCCTTGGTCTCTTCCATCCAGTCGCCTATCTTCTCGCGGGTTTCGGACCCTTCGGCCGGCGCGTAAAGTATCCCGAGGACCGCGCCGATGAGGGCGCCAGCCACGAAAGCTCCGATTATCGTTCCGCCTCTGTTTTCAGCCATAGTGCCTCCTGTGAAATTTAATCCAGACTGTCTAAATCTTATACATTGCCGCCTCCCGATGTCAAATCTTATAATATCACGATGAGAATGCCACCGCTGATATGCGCGGTCCTGATCTTCATGCCCGCGCGGGCTATGGCGTACCGGCACGACGCCGGGCTCAGCGCGAAACTGAAAGCCGAATTCGAGGCGGTCATAAGTTCCGCCCCCTCCGGCCGGGAGCTTTACGGGAAACTCGCCGGGGCCGGCCCCGGCTATACCGCGCTCCGCGTCCTGGCGCGCAGGGACCCGTCGGACTGGTTCTCCTGGTTCGATCCCGGGTCCAACGCGGTCTATTTTAATTCGCGCTTCATCCTGAAATTCTTCGCGGCCAAAGGCTTCGATGAAGCCGGAGTTGTGGACGTTCTCTGGGGCAACAAGGAGGTGAGGGAGGAGCTGGTAAAACGCGCCGCCCCCTTGTACCTGCACGAACTGGTGCACGCGCTGCAGTACTACCATTATCCCGAATACCGGCGGGATGCGGGGGCGAATCCGCTCGAGTTCGAGTACGAGGCTTACCTTACGGAGGATATCTACGTGCACGAGCGCATGAAGGCCGACCCTTCTTTGCTGAGGGATTTTATAAGCGGGACCTATACCGATATATACACGGCGGATATTTTCGCCACCTACTTCGCGCTTTCGCTCGACCCCGGGCTGTACAGGGAAAAGATACGCAAAAATTACGAGGAACGGCGGGGCGGCTACATAAGCATGGAACATGCCGAGAGCGCGCAGAAGAACAGCGTCGCTGACGCCAGGATATTCGCCTATGCCGCCGGGAGCGTGGGGGAATATGCCGAGAACAGCGCGGCCCTTGCGAGGCTTAGCGCGCAAAAAGAGGAGTACGCGCGATTCATCCGGGACTTTTACGAAACCCGCTGGCCCTCTTTCAGCGCGGATGCGCTGCTGCTCATCGGTGGGACGGCCCTTGAGGAAAAAAATTACCCGCTGGCACTGGACTGTCTGGCTGTGGCCGACGAGAACTCGGCCGGGGACGGCCTGCCGCCCGGTGAGCTGGAAGCGCTGAGGGCGAAGGGGGCGCTGGCTATTCTCGAGGCCGCTTCTTTCATGCGGGATAATTCCGCGAAGATGGGGCTTGAATCGCTGAGCCAGCACCTCAAATCGCTGGAAAAAGCCTGCCGAGCCACCGGCCGGCCGTTCCCGGAAGACCTGCTGGGGCTCAGGGATAGAACATATCCCCGGGCCGCGGCTCGCTACTCGGGGCTTTACAAGTCGGCCGTCAGCGGTGCGAAGAAGGACTATTACCGGGAGAATATGGAGTATTTCTCCGCTCCCTCCGGCGCGGCGCAAATCGAAAAGTGAGGATCCTCTTTTTTCCTTGAATTGATTTCCTTAATTGAGTAGATTATCTTTGGGGGCGCAGGCGGGCATACGGCCGTCCGGGAGCGGCAATATTATCAGCGGAGGAATTTATGATAGACATCGCAAAGAACATCGCCACCGCGCCAAGGCGCACCAAGGCTTCCGTAATACGCGAGCTGCTGAAGATAACCAACAAGCCGGGGGTGATATCCTTCGCCGGAGGCCTGCCGGACCCCCAGCATTTCCCGTACGATTTCGTAGCCCAATCGGTCAAAGAAATAATGGCTAAAAAAGGAAGCGTGGCCCTGCAGTACGGCCCCACCGACGGCCTGCCGGAGCTGAAGGAAGAGTTCGTCAAGTTCCTGAAGAAACACGAAGGGATAGACGCGAAACCGGAAAACCTTATCGTCACCACGGCCAGCCAGCAGGCGCTGGATATGGTGGGCCGTCTCTTCATAGACGCCTCGGACCCCGTGATTGTGGAAAAGCCAAGCTATATGGGCGGCCTGCAGGTGTTCAAGTCCTACGGCGCCGAATTCATAGGCGTGAATATCGAAGATGACGGGGTGGATACCGACGAGCTGGAGAACAAGCTCAAGTGGCTCAGGGCCCAGGACGAGCATTACAAGTTCATATACCTGGTCCCGGATTTCCAGAACCCCAGCGGCGTCACGCTTTCCGCCAAAAAGCGCAAGAAGGTCATAGAGCTGTCGGACAAGTATAATGTGGCCATAATAGAGGACTCTCCCTACAGGCAGATACGCTTCGAGGGTAAGGCCCCCGACATGCTTTACCGCATGGATAAAGAAACCCGCGATACAGGCAACATAATCTCGCTTTTCACCTTCTCCAAGACCTTCGCGCCCGGCCTGCGGCTCGGGGTGATACTCGCGCACCCGCAGATAATTAAAAAGATGGAAATACTGAAGCAGTCGCTTGACCTCTGCTCGTCCAGCCTGAACCAGCTTATCGCCGCCGATTTCCTGCGCAGCGGCTTCTTCGAGAAGCACGTGGAGGTCATCAAAAAGACCTATAAGATGAAGAAAGACACTATGGTCGCCGCCCTTAAGAAGTATATGCCCGAGGGCGTTACCTGGACCAGCCCCGAGGGCGGACTTTTCCTGTGGGTGCGTCTGCCGGAAAACATGAGCGCTGACGATATGTTCCAGGAGGCCCTGAAGGAAAATGTAGCCTATGTGATAGGCTCGGCTTTCCACTGCGACGGTTCAGGAAAGAATACTATGCGCCTGAACTTCTCTTATCCCACCCCGGAGGAGATAGAGGAAGGGATAAAGCGGCTCGCCACCGCGGTAAAGAAACGCATGGCCGCCGCCGGGAAATGAAGGCCGCAGGCCGCGGATTTCCAGCGCGAAGCCGGCCTTCCGGCTTCGCGGTTTCACTTTAAAATGACCGATTTTTCAGCAGAATTCAGCAGCAAGCTGCGCGCTTCCGGTGTGGTCGGGGCCGGCGGAGCCGGTTTTCCCGCGTACGTTAAAGCGAGGGGCAGGGCCGAGTACGCGCTGGCCAACGCCGCCGAATGCGAGCCGCTGCTAAAAAAAGACCAGAAGATACTGGAGTATTTTCCGGAGAAGGTCTTCGACGGGCTTGAAATGCTGATGCGGGCCGTGGGGGCGGGGCGGGGCATACTGGGCATCAAAAAAAAACACGAGCGTATCATTCCCCGCCTCGAGGCCATAGCCAAAAACCGCAGGAATATATCGGTGCTGAAGATGGGGGATTATTACCCGGCGGGCGACGAACACTGCCTGGTGTACGAGGCCACGGGCCGCATAGTGCCTCCCGGGGGGATCCCGCTGGACGCGGGCTGCGTGGTCAGCAACGTGGAGACGCTTTATAACGCCGCTTCGCCCGGAACGCCGGTCACCGAAAAATTCATAACGGTCGCCGGCGCCGTAAAAAAACCTTCAACCTTCAGGGTCCCGGTCGGTATAACCTGGGCCGAGGCCGCGGAACTCGCCGGGGGATTCGCCATAAAAGACCCGGCGGCCATCGACGGAGGCCCGATGATGGGCAAGGTGATGACGGATTTTTCGGCCCCCGTCACCAGGGTTTCCGCGGGCATTATCGTGCTTCCGAAGAACCACCCGCTTATATTAAAAAAAACGCAGAGCCGCGCTTTGTTCTCGCGCGTGGGCCGCTCCGCCTGCGACCAGTGTTCTTTCTGCACAGAGTTCTGCCCGCGCTACCTGCTTGGCCACGACGTGCGCCCGCACCGCGTTATGCGCAGCCTGCTTTTTTCCGCCGGGCCGGAGCATAAACTGAACAGCGTTTACGGCCTGCTCTGCTGCGAATGTTCGCTTTGCAGCCTCTACTCCTGCCCCGAGGGGCTTAACCCGCGGGAGGCCTGCGTTTCAGCCAAGGCGGACCTGCGCGCCATGAAAACAGGTTTTAAAAATTCACCGCTTAATTCAGGCCGCGCCCCCGAAGTCCATCCAGTGCGCGAATTCCGCAAGGTGCCGGTCTCCAAACTGGTCCGTCGTTTGGGCCTGGACGATTACAATAAGGACGCGCCCTGGACCGAGCCGGCCTACAGTCCCGCGCGCGTCAGGATATTGATGAGCCAGCACATCGGCCCGGCCTGCGTGCCTTCGGTTACTGAGGGCCAGCGTGTGGAAAAAGGCGCGGTGGTCGGGGACGTCGCGGCCGACCAGCTCGGCTGCCCCGTGCATGCGAGCATTTCGGGCACCGTGCGCGCGGTGAACGGCAAATATGTGGAGATAACGGCGTAGCGCCGGCGGGGCGTCCGTGCATAACGGGCCGAATGGTGAAATATGAACAATGCAATAGGCGGGGTTGAACTCTCGAGCGTGGCCAAGGGCCTGGAAGCGGCCGACGCCATGCTTAAAACCTCCAGGATCAAACTTCTCCTTTCCCGCACAATCTGCCCCGGCAAATACATTATACTCGCCGCCGGCGAAGTTGGCGACGTCAGCGCCGCCGTCGAAGCCGGAGCGGCCAAGGCCGCTCACGCGCTTGTGGACAGCTTCGTTATCCCCAACATCCATCCAGAGGTATTTCCGGCCATAGAGGGCACCACGGTCGTGGAGGGGCTTGAGGCGCTGGGCATTATAGAGGTCTTTTCCGTGTCAGCCCTTATAGAGGCCGCGGACGCCGCCGTGAAGGCCGCGCCGGTAAAATTGATAGAGATACGCCTGGCCATGGCCATCGGCGGGAAAGCCTTCGTCACCCTGACCGGGTCGGTTGCCGCCGCCGAGACAGCGGTAGCCGCCGGCGCCGCCGTAGCGGCCAAGAAGGGGCTGTTGGTCGAAAAAATAGTGATACCGCAGCCCAGGCCGGAACTCCTGCGGGAGATATTTTAATTGTATAATCTAATTAATTATTTAAGGGGGCTCTAAAAATGGCTTCTACCAAAAGAACACCGCTGATAGCCGGGAACTGGAAAATGCACCTCAACTCGAAGGAGGCGGCCGAACTCGCCGCCGCCATAAAGAAGGGACTGGACCCGGACCTTAAGCACGAGGTTCTCCTCGCTCCCTCTTTCACCAGCCTTCACGCCGTAAAGGCGGCGCTGTCCGGCTCGAAGATATTCCTTTCCTCCCAGGACGTGGCCTGGGAAGAAAAAGGCGCCTTCACCGGCGCCGTGGCCCCGTCGCAGCTTCAGGACGCCGGTTGCACCCACGCGATTATAGGCCATTCCGAGCGCCGCAAGATCTTCCTCGAGACCGACGAGGTCGTGAACAGGAAGATGAAAGCCGCGATAAAGGCGGGACTCGTGCCGGTGCTCTGCATAGGCGAAACCCTCGAGGAGCGCGAGAGCCAGAGAACCTACCGCGTGCTCGAAACCCAGCTTAACGGCGCGTTCACCGGCATTACCGCGGCCGAGGCCGCCAAAGTGGTCATCGCCTACGAGCCGGTCTGGGCCATAGGCACCGGCAAGACGGCCACTCCGGACCAGGCGCAGGACGCCCATGTTTTCGTGCGCAAGCAGATGGAGCGCATCTACGGCAAACCTTACTCCGAAGCCGTCCGCGTTCTCTACGGCGGCTCCGTGAAGGCCGATAACGTGGACGAACTGATGGCCCAGCCGGATATAGACGGCGCCCTCGTAGGAGGGGAAAGCCTCAAGGCCGACAAGTTCCTCCGTGTCATACATTTCCAGGCGGCAATGGCGAGGTAGCTGACGGCGGGCTGCATGCGTGGGATAGATCTGGATCCGACTGAATGGACGAGAAACTTTTAAAAGAGATACTCGAAGACCTTAAGCTCCGGCAGGGGCGCTCCTCCGCGCCCGTACCCGTGGGCGTCTCCAACCGGCACGTTCATTTCACTAAAGAGGATTTTAAGGCCGTTTTCGGCGCGGACTCGGAACCCCGCCTGTTCCGCCAGCTGCGGCAGCCCGGATTTTACGCCTGTGAAGAAGCTGTAACCGTGGAGGGCCCTAAGGGCTCGATAAACAAAGTGCGCATGATCGGTCCCTACCGCCCCTACACGCAGGTGGAGGTGTCGCTGGCCGACTCCCGCCTCCTCGGGCTGGAGCCGCCCATACGTGATTCCGGCAAGCTGGATAATTCTCCCGGCATAAAGATCACCGGCCCGAAGGGCTCCGTGACCGTGACAAAGGGCGTGATACTTTCCAAGCGCCACATCCATTTCCATCCCAGGGACGCCGAGTCCCTGAAAATAAAGGACGGTTCCGAGGTGCGCGTGCTCTGCGGCCGCGGCACGGACCGGGAAACCATTTTTGAAAATGTGCTCTGCCGCGTTTCGGAAAAGTTCGCCCTCGAACTGCACCTGGACGTGGAGGAGGCCAACGCCGCCGGCCTGAAGAACGGCGCAGCGGCGTTTATAGTTTAGAAAGCATGCGGTAGCGGTCAGGCGTATGCGGGGCGGGGCCGGATCCTTATCCGGCCCGCTGACCGATATCCGCCACAGCCGGTAAATGGAGGATACAATGGAAGCACTCGGAATGATAGAAACAAAAGGCTTCGTGGCTTGCGTGGAAGCGGCCGACGCCGCTGTTAAATCAGCCAACGTCAAAATAGTGGGTTATGAAAAGATCGGCTCGGGCCTCGTGACCATTATGTTCAGGGGTGAAGTCGCCGCCTGCCGCGCCGCCTGCGATTCCGGCGCCGCCGCGGCGCAGAAAGTCGGGGAACTCGTGAGCGTACACGTTATACCGCAGCCCCACGGGGACCTGGAAGGCCGGCTGCCCATAAGCGAAGCCAAGCGGAAGTGAGCGTAAAGCGCGAACGCAAAGCGTAAAAAGTCCGGGGTAGGTGCTCCAGAGCGGCTTTTCCGGCTTTGCGCTTTTCGGCTTACCGAACGGTGGAGGATTCATGCTATTCGCACGAGTAGTGGGTAACGTTGTCTGTACCCGCAAAGACGATAAACTTGTGGGCACAAAACTGCTGATGGTCCAGCCCGTAGGCCTCGACGATAAGCCGCGCGGCAACACCCTCGTGGCCATAGACGCCGTGGGCGCCGGTACGGGCGAGCTGGTGCTGCTCGTGCAGGGTTCCAGCGCACGACAGACTTCAAAAACGGAAAATACGCCGGCGGACTGCACCGTTTTTGCCATAGTGGGTACGATAGAGAAGGACGGAAAAATAGTGTTCAGGAAGTCATCGGACAAGATGACCGAATGAGGGCAGCGGCGCCCGGCGGGGCGCCCCCTCGGTGCGGTGAGAGTCGGCGGAAAGGCGGAGTTCTTATGTCCCTAAGCGAAGAAGACCTGAAAAAGATCGTTTCCGAAGTGGTAAAGAACCTCGGCGGGCAGGCCGAAGTCGCCTGCCCGGACGGCGGCCCGGTTTTTGAAACCGTGGACGAAGCGGTCAGCGCCGCTGAGAAGGCCCAGCCCGGTTTCCAGGAGCTGGGGCTGGAGGCGCGCGGGAAGATAATAGCGGCAATGCGCGAGGTTTCGCGCTCCAACGCCAGGCGCTGGGCTGAACTCGCGGTGGCGGAAACCGGCATGGGCCGGGTCGAAGATAAAATTTTGAAGAACCTGGTGGTGGCCAACCGTACTCCCGGGGTGGAAGACCTGCGTTCTGTCTCCTACACCGGCGATAAAGGCCTTACCCTGGTGGAGTACGCGCCTTTCGGCGTGGTCGCGGCCATCACCCCGTCCACCAATGCCGTCGCCACCATCATCAGCAACGCCATCGGGATATTATCGGCCGGGAATTCAGTCGTTTTCTCGCCGCACCCCGCCGCCAAGGGCTGCGTGCAGGACGCCGTGCGCGTGCTGGACAAGGCCATAGTTGCCGCGGGCGGGCCGGCGAACCTTGTGACCACGATCTTTAAGCCCACGCAGGAAGCCACGCGCCAGCTGCTGTGCCATCCCAAGGGCCGCATGAACATCGTTACCGGCGGCCCGGCCATAGTCAAAGTCGCGATGACGGCCGGAAAAGCATGCAAGACCATAGCCGCCGGCCCCGGCAATCCGCCGATAGTGGTTGACGAAACGGCGGTGTTCCCGGACTGCGCGCGGGAGATAATAACGGGCTGCGGTTTCGATAATAACGTTCTTTGCATAGCTGAAAAGGAAGTTATAGTGCTGGAAGCCGCGCGCTCCCGCTTTCTGGAAGCCATGCGCCTCGACCCGCGCGCATACGAGCTGACCGGCGCGCAGATGGATGCGCTCGCGAAGATAGCCATAATCGAACCCGGCCGCGAACCCAAGCTAAACCGCGATTTTGTCGGCAAAAATCCGTCGGTGATCGCGAAGTCCATAGGTCTTAACCTCCCGGACGACATACGCGTGATCTGGGGAGAAGTTCCCAACGACCACCCCTTTGTGTTCAGCGAGCAGCTGATGCCGGTGCTGCCGGTGACCATGGCGCGCGATATGAACGCGGCGATAGAGCTGGCTTACGCCGCGGAAGGCGGGCACCATCACACCGCCGGCATCTACTCCACCAACGTCAAAAACCTGACGCTGATGAGCCGCCGCATGGCCTGCTCGATATTCGTCAAGAACGCCTGCACGCTGCACGGCCTCGGAATGGGAGAAGGCTACGCCTCCATGTCCATAGGCACACCCACGGGCGACGGCATTACCAAGACCAGCCATTTCGCGCGGCCGCTGCAGTGCAGCGTGGTGGGGGACTTGAGGATAGCGTGACAGAGAAGCGGGAAGTCTTCACCGTTTTTTCGGTTCCCGATAGCACAAGGAGCACTTTATGCAGGCAAATATAGCCTTAGGTCTGATCGAAACCTCGTCGATAGCGAAGGGCCTTGAAACCCTTGACGCGATGTGCAAGGCCGCCGGCGTTAACCCCGAGATCCACCAGGCCATTTCAAAAGGAAAATACATCATAGTGATCTCCGGTACGGTGGGCGAAGTGGAATCCGCGCTCGCCAAGGGGGCGGAAATAGCGGGCGGAACCGTCGTTTCGCGGAGCATAATACGCAATGTTCATTCCGGAGCGCTCGCGGCCCTGAATAAGAAAGTGAAGGGGGAGACGCTCGGGGCCGTGGGAATGGTGGAGACCAAGGAAGCGCTGCCCGCCCTGTTCGCAGCCGACGCCGCCGCCAAGGCGGCTTTCGTTCACGTGGCGGAGGTCAACACTGGCAAGGGCATTGGCGGCAAGGGCTATTTTACGGTTACGGGCGAAGTGGGAGCGGTGCGCACAGCTGTGGCCGCCGGGGTGAAGGCCATCGGCGAGGACGCCGTGGTGAGCCGCATAGTCATACCCAACGCGCATGAACACCTGGGCGCGGCCCTATAGCTTTTTACTGTTCATACCGGGAGAATATTATGAGACTGGTTATAGGCGCGGATCACGCGGGTTTTGAGGCCAAGGAAAAACTTAAGAAGTTCCTCCAGGGGCTGGGGCACGATGTCGCCGACTTCGGCTGTTATTCCGTCGAACCCGTGGACTTCCCGGACATAGCGCTGCTGGTCAGCGAGGCCGTGCGCAGGAAGGAATTCGACCGCGCCGTGCTGGTGGACGGCTTCAACGGGGCCATGCCGCTCGCCGCCAACAAGGTGCACGGCATACGCGCCGTGGGCGCCTACGATATAATCTCCGCGCGTTTCGCCTCGGCCCACGAAGATTGCAATGTGCTGTGCCTGGGCGGGAAAACGCACGGCGACCTGGCCCTGCAGGAGATGGTAAAGGTCTGGCTTAACACCCCTTTTGAGGGCGGCAAGTACCAGAAGCGCCTTGATAAGATAACGGCGATAGAGCAGCGCTGCTGCTGAAGAGAGTTGAAGGAATCGGCGATTTATGAGGCAAGCCAAGGTCATAGGCAGGGTATTCTGTTCCAGGCAATGCTGCGGCATGGAACAGAAGACGCTTTTGCTCATCCAGCCGCTGGACTGGGAGACCGACAAGCCCTCGGGCGAGCCGCTGGTGGCCGGGGATACGGTCGGCTCCGGGGCAGGAGAAACCGTTTTTTTCGTGGCTTCGCGCGAGGCGATAGTGGCCTTCGAAGGGTGGGAGGGGGAAACCGCGGTCGGAACACCCCTGCCTCCGGTAGACGCGGCGATAGTGGGAATAATAGACGGCAAGTCGATCCCGGGTCACGGCCTAAATTGAAGCCTGCGGCCTGAAACTGGAGTTTTCGGATGTTCATAGCGAAAGTTATCGGTAATGTGTGGGCCACGCGCAAGCACCCGGGGCTTAAAAACGCCACGCTGCTGCTGGTGAAGGCCTTGGACAGCCGGAATAAATTTGTCGGCGAGGCCGCCTTGGCGCTCGACGGCGGGCAGGGGGCCGGTCCCGGCGATACCGTGCTGGTGCTGGACGAGGGCGGCTCAGCCAGGAAGATCTTGAAGAATCCCGGCGCGCCGGTGCGCACCGTTATAGCCGGCATAGTGGACAGGGTCCATTTAGGAGAATAAGACACATGAACGACGAAGATATCCGGAAGATAGCTGCAGAAGTGGCAAAGATAATGCGCGAGAAAGGCGAAGGTTTCACCCCGCGCAGGATGCCCGGCGATTCCGTAGGCATGGGCACGGCCGGCAAACTCTTTCAGCACCCGCTTGTAAATCCGCCCGCGCCGGGCAGGGCCGGGAGCGTTCCCGCAAAACAGTGTTCCGGGCAGGGCGACTGCCGGCTGGAGGAGAACACCTGCAGTTCCTCCTGCCAGAAATGCAACCCGCTCACCAATTACACCCCCGGGCAGGTCAAAGAGATGGGCGTGGAGCGCGTCAGCTTCTGCAACCCTGACGAAAAGAGCTCATCCATCGCCGGGATGATAGACCATACCCTGCTGAAGGCCAACGCTACGCAGGAGGAAATAGGAAAGCTCTGCGAAGAAGCCCGTAAATACCGCTTCGCTTCCGTCTGCGTTAACCCCGGCTACGTGGCCATGGCCGCCCGCCTTCTCAGGGGCAGCTCCGTAAAGGTCTGCACGGTCATCGGTTTCCCGCTGGGATCTACCACCCCCACGGTCAAGGCCATAGAGGCCCGCGACGCCATAGCCAACGGCGCCGAAGAAATAGACATGGTGATTAATATCGGCGCGCTGAAATCCGGTAACGACCAGCTTGCGCTCGACGATATCAGGGCCGTGCGCGAGGCCACCCGCGGCAAGGTGCTAAAAGTGATACTTGAGACGTCCTATCTTACAAAAGACGAGAAGGTGCGCGCCTGCCGCATGTCCAAGCAGGCGCAGGCCGATTTTGTGAAGACTTCCACGGGTTTTGGTTCGGGCGGCGCCACTCCCGAAGACGTAGCCCTGATGCGCGAGACCGTAGGCCCCGAAATGGGCGTAAAGGCTTCTGGCGGGATCAAGGACGCCAAGATCGCCGAGGCCATGATAAAAGCCGGCGCAAACCGCCTGGGGACCAGCGCAAGCATAGCCATCGTTTCCGGAGGCCAGGCCTCGAAGGGACAGTACTGAGGAAGTCGGGCGCGCTGCGCGCCCGGGATTTATCTGTTAAACGGGAAAAGGAGAAAATATGTCAGAAGCGAAAGAAGCATTAGGAATGATAGAGACCAAGGGTTTCATAGGTATGATAGAGGCCTCTGACGCCATGAGCAAGGCCGCCAAGGTGCGGCTGCTCGGCTACGAAAAAATAGGTTCGGGTTACGTCACCACCTTGTGCGCCGGAGAAGTCGGAGCCGTGCGCGCCGCCGTGGAAGCCGGAGCCGCCGCCGCCCAGAAAGCGGGGGAGCTTGTCGGCATGCACGTCATACCGCGTCCCGCCGACGACCTGGACAAGTATCTGGTGAAGATATCCGTGAAGGCGTAAGGAGCGATAAACGCGGAGGCCGGTTTCGTTCGCTCCCCGCCTGCCGCTCAGGATCATGCTCACAAAGGGCGCTGTTGAAGACCTTATAATGGAGCACCTCTCCCGGAGGAGTCCGGGGGGGGGCGCGTCCGCGCCCAAAAAGGTGCCCGAATTAAAACATAAGGTCTTTTTAAGCGATTTTGAACTTAAAAAAATGCTTGTGCCGGGGTCGGGGTCCATACGGGTTCCTGCTAACGCCATAGTAAGCCCTCTGGCGTTGGACTGGATAGAGTTCGGCTGCATAAGGGTCGTGCGGGACTGAGGCCGGCACAGGCGCGGAGATATAAAGAATGAACACCCAATTAGGAGTCATAGAAGGTTTTTACGGCGAACCCTGGAGCTGGGGAGAAAGGGCGGATTACTCGCGCTTTCTGAAAAAGCACGGTTTTTCGTTCTACATGTACGCCCCGAAGGCGGACGGTTACCTGCGCAGGAAATGGCGCGAGCCATTTCCTAAGGCGCTCGAGGAAAAGCTTGCGAAGCTGTCCGGGCAGTGTCATTCGGCCGGCATAGAGTTCGGCGTAGGTTTCAGCCCTTATGAGATATACCTTGCCCCGTTCAGCCTGGAAGTGAAAAAACTGCTGCAGAACCGCATCGACGCTTTCAACCGCATAGGCGTGGATAAGTTCGCCATACTTATGGACGACATGAAGGGAGACCTGCCGGGCCTGGCCGAGCGCCAGATAGAAGTGGTCAACTGGATAGTTTCGCGCTCGAGCGCCAAACAGTTCGTTTTTTGTCCCACGTATTATTCCCTGGACCCCGTGCTGGAGAAAAAATTCGGCAGGATGCCTGAGGGCTATTTCGCGCAACTTGGCAAAGAACTGGACAGGAAGGTCAGCATGTTCTGGACCGGGGAG
>CAISZM010000085.1 GCA_903889965.1 uncultured Elusimicrobia bacterium | reverse complement strand
TTACATGCTGAGGTTGAATTACGGGTCGCGCCTGGTGGTTATGTATTTCTGCGGCATCTTCGTTCCCGGCGTGATCTTCTTCCGTATTTTCTTCATCCAGGCTTTGAAATATATCAGGAAACGCGGATACAATTACCGGAATGTCGTGATCATCGGAGCCGGAGAGGCGGGCCGCGAGATCCAGTCCGTGCTGGAGTCGGACCTGTCTTACGGCTACAGGGTTATCGGTTATTTTGACGACGAGGCCCGTTCGGACGGAATCATCAAGGTGCTCGGAAAGATCTCCGCGGTGCGGGAATTCGTTATCGATAATAAGATACACGAGATCTATGTCGCCGGCCCCGGGTATGACGAAAGCTCGGCGAGCGGATTGATAAATTTCTGCGACCGCAACATGATCCGCGTTAAGTTTATCGCCAAGTACTGGAAGTATGGCCCCCTTAAGAAAGTACAGGTCTATTCCTACGGCGATATCCCGGTGGTCGAATTAAGAAAAGAACCGCTGGAGATACCCTCCAGCCGGCTGCTGAAAAGAATATTCGACATCGTATTCTCAGCGCTGGTGACCCTGCTGATCCTGCCCTGGCTGGTGCCCATCCTGGCGGCATTGGTCAAGCTGAGCTCGCCGGGGCCCGTCTTTTTCGGGCAGCGGCGGTCGGGCGAAAATAACCGGACATTTATCTGCTGGAAATTCCGCACGATGACCGTTAACGCCCAGGCGGACGAACTGCAGGCCACAAAGAACGACGTCAGGATCACGCCCATAGGAAAATTCATGCGGATAACGAACCTGGATGAATTTCCGCAGTTCTTTAACGTGCTGATAGGCGACATGTCGGTCGTAGGCCCCCGTCCGCACATGCTGAGGCACACGCTGGAATTTTCGGACCTGTTCAACGATTATATGGTGCGGCAGTATATACGGCCGGGTATTACGGGGTGGGCTCAGGTAAACGGCTACCGAGGGGAAACCACCGAGCGGGAGAAACTGGAGAAGCGGCTGAGGCATGACCTCTGGTACGTTGAAAACTGGTCCTTTTTTCTGGACATTAAGATTATCATCTGCACCGTGATTAACATGGTGAAGGGCGAGAAAAACGCCGTCTAGGACCCGCTGCCGGCAGGGCGGAGATACCGCTGTTCACAGAGGAGGCGGAAGGCCCGGAGTCCCGCCCTGCCGCGGGGTCAGCGCGCCGCCTCAGGCAAACCAGAAATAAGATATAATTTTTGTGTTCAAGCCGCGCGATAGTGCCGCCGGCTAAGAAACGTCGTGAAAGCCGCGGTTTTTGCCGGACCCCCCGGACCGGTCCGGGACAGGATGAAATGACGAAAAAAATCGACGCGATTTTCGCCCTGAACTGCTCCGTAAACGGGGCAAAGATCGAACGTGAGATACATTCTTCCCGTTCCCTGCTTGAATTCATAAGGGAAGATCTCGGGCTGAAGGGTACCAAGGAAGGGTGCGGCGAGGGGGAATGCGGCGCCTGCATGGTGCTTTTGGACGGGAAGGCCGTGAATTCCTGCCTGATGATGGCGGTTCAGATACACGGCCGGCAGCTGGTCACCATCGAGGGTATAAAGGGGAAAGACGGCGGGCTTCACCCGCTTCAAAAAACTTTCATGGCCGAGGGCGCGGTACAGTGCGGTTTCTGCACTCCCGGCCTTATCATAGCTTCGGAGGCGCTGCTGCGCCGCAGGCCGGGCGCCACGCTGGAAGAGATAAAGCTGGAACTGACGGGGAACCTTTGCCGCTGCACCGGTTACGAAAAGGTGCTGTCCGCCGTGGAGAAAGCGGCAGCGAAGCGGAAATAGACAATATAACCTTGAACTCGAAATCTTAAGTCTTCAACCTGATAATCTTAAATCCTGAAATGCCTGACATTATCGTAAAACCTCCGAACCTTAAAGAGCTCTGGAAGCTGCTGCCGGGCCTGCCTTCAGCCCGCCGCTACCTTGCCGGCGGAACGGACATAGTCACGGCCGACAACGCCGGCGCGGAGCATTCCGAATGCTGGATAGACATCAGCGGCATACCCGAGCTGCTCGGGATAAAAGAAACGGCGGGTTCCGTATTCATCGGTTCGGGCGTCAAGATAGCGGAGATAGCGGCTTCAAAAGCCGCCCGACGCTGGTGCCCGGCGCTGACCGCCGCCATACCGCATTTCGCCAGTCCCAGCCTGCGCAATATGGCCACCCTGGGGGGCAACGCCGCCAACGCCAGCCCCTGCGCCGACGGCGTTTGTGCGCTTATCTCGGAAGGGGCTTACGTCCTGCTGGCCACGAAGGGAGGCAGGCGCCGCCTGCCGCTGAAAGATATCTTCCTCGGACCCAAAAGAACTACCTTGAAAAAAGACGAATTGATCACGGGCTTCGAGGTTCCAAAGCGGCCGCATGCCGGGGCCTATCTTAAGCTCGGCCCGCGCTCCTATTTCGGGATTTCCAAGGCCGCGGTCGCCGTGGCGGCCGAACTTTCCGGCGGCGCGGTTAAAAAGGCCCGCGTCGCTCTCGGCTCGGTGGCGCCGGTGCCGCTGTACGCGGCCAAAACCTCCGCCTGGCTGGCCGGGAGGAAGCTTTCCGCCCCGGTTATCGAAGAGGCCTGCGAACTTGTGAAGACCGAGGTTTCGCCCATAACCGACACGCGCAGCGAGGCCGCTTATCGCCGTGAAATGTGCGGAGTGCTGCTGGGGCGCGCGCTGAATTCTTTGAGATAGCCGTTCCTTAGTCCAAAAAACATGAGAAACCTGCTTGCCGCGGCATTGCTTGCCTGCCCCATCCTCCTGAGCGCGCAGACCGCTCCCGCCCCCGATCCTCTCCTGCAAGCTTTAAAGACCGAGCTCGGCCGCTCGGCCGAAAAACTCAAAAACGCCGAATCCGTACCGCTCTATTACCTGGGTTATGAAGTCTTTGACAAGACCGCTTACGGGGTCTCCGCCGAGGAGGGGGCGATTTTAAGCGAGGAGACCCAGCGCGGCCGCCAGCTGGATGTGGATGTGCGCGTGGGTGCGCCCTCGCTCGACAACACTCACGCTTTCAAGGGAAACAACTCCGGCGGCAATTCAAGCGACCAGGAGTCCGCGGGCCTGCCGGTGGAGGACGACCCCGATCCGCTGCGCGCCGGGATCTGGGAGCTTACGGACAGGGCCTATAAAACCGCCCAGGACCAGTACGCGAAAGTGAAGACGAACAAGAGCGTAACCGCCGAGGAGGAGGATAAGTCCGACGACTTCTCCAAAGCGCCGGCTGAAACTTTTTATGAGAAGGCTTCTTTCCCGGGGTTCGACAAGGCCAGATTCGCCGCGATGGCCCGCCGCCTCTCCGGGAAGTTCAAGGCTTACGACTTCATTTACGACTCCATCGTGTCTTTTTCCGCTCAGACCATGAACCGCTACATGGTCAATTCCGAGGGCGCCAGTATCGTTACCGGCAATACCTATGTGCGCTTCCGGTACACGCTGCAAACCCGCACGGATGACGGCATGGACCTTTCCAGGACGAAGATATACGATTCGGACAGCCCCGCCGACGTCCCGGACGAGGCCGTGATCGCCAAAGACATAGCGGCCTCCATAGCCGAACTTAAGGCGCTGCGAAGCGCCCCTCCGGACCAGCCTTACAGCGGTCCGGTGCTGCTGGAAAACCGCGCCGCCGGCGTGTTCTTTCACGAGATACTGGGCCACCGCCTGGAAGGCCATCGCCAGAAGAGCGAGGATTCCGGCCAGACCTTCGCCAAGAAGGTCGGACAGCCTATCATGCCTTCCTTCCTCAGCGTTTATGACGACCCGTCGCAATACCGCCATGGTTCCCAGTTCCTGCGCGGCTTCTACCGCTACGACGATGAGGCCGTGCCCGCTCAAAAGACCCTGCTGGTAGAGAACGGCGTGCTGAAGGGTTTCCTCATGGGGCGTTCGCCCATCAATAACTTCCCGGTTTCCAACGGCCACGGGCGCCGGTCGGAAGGCCACTCTACGGTGGCGCGCATGGGCAACCTGGTGGCGGTGTCTTCCCGAACCGTTCCCTACGCGGAGCTGCGCCGCAGGCTGATAGAGGAAGTGAAAAAAGACGGGAAGCCCTACGGTCTTATCGTAAGCGACATAGCCGGCGGTTTTACCATCACGGACCGCTACCTGCCGCAGAGCTTTTCGGTCAATATCACTATGGGGTACAAGGTCTATACTGACGGCCGTCCCGATGAACCCGTGCGCGGCCTGAACCTGATAGGCACCCCGCTGCAGACATTCCCAAGGATACTTTTAGCCGGCGACGATTACGGGGTTTTTAACGGGTCATGCGGCGCAGAATCCGGCTGGGTGCCGGTCTCGGCCGTGGCCCCAAGCCTGCTTTTCTCGGAGATGGAGACCGAAAAGGTGCAGAAATCCAACGTCCGCCCGCCCGTTCTCAAACCGCCCTTTACCGATAAGGCGGACCAATGAGAAAGATAATTGCTCTGGCGGTCCTGCTGCTGCTGCCGGCCCTTCACGCCGCGGCCGCGGAGGATACGGTGCTCAAAGCCATGTCCGACGAAATGCAGCGCACCATGCGGCGCCTGAAGATGGACGGCCTGGACGCGCCCTATTTCGTTTCATACTTCGTAACTGACTCCACGGAGACTTCCATTTCCGCGGGTTTCGGGTCGCTTGAGGACGAACATTCTTCGGCCACGCGCGGCGCCGCCGCGGACCTGCGCGTCGGCTCGATGGATTTTGACAGTTCCGGCTATGTCGGCCAGGATTTTAACTCCTACGCGCCCGGAACCGCTTCGCTGAACATAGAGGACGACTACGACGCGCTCCGTTTTTCCCTCTGGTCGCTTACCGACGAGGTCTACAAGAAGGCGCTGGAGAAATATTCCCAAAAAAAAGCCTACCAGAAAAAAAAGAACATAACCGAACTCTACGGGGACCTCTCCCCGGCGAAGCCGGTATCTTTCTTTGACGACAGGGCGGCGGCCGAGAATTTCGACGTTCCGGCCTGGAGGGAAACTGTAAAGAGGCTTTCGGCCGTCTTCCGCCGGTACCCGAAGATCCAATCCTCCCAGGTCACCTTCAACAGGGCCCTGCGCACGGTGCGGTTCGTGAACAGCGAGGGAGCGCGCTACCGTTACTGGTGGGACAGGGTGAGCCTGGATATCCGCGCGGGCATCCAGGATACCAGGGGCATGCGGATATCCGACGAGAAGAACTTCGCCTGGCGCTCCCTGGCGGATGTGCCTGATGCCGCCGGGCTTGAGGCCGAAACCGAGGCTTTCGCCAGGAACATGAGCTACCTCGTGGAGTCGTCCACCGCGGAAGTCTACCTGGGCCCCGTACTCTTCGAGGACCAGGCGGCCGCGGAATTCCTTAACCAGCTTTTCGTAAGCAACGTATCCTTCTCCCGCGCGCCGTGGGCGGACAACCAGGACTGGATGCGTTATTACATCGCCTCCGGCGAACTTACCAAGAAACTTAACACGCGCGTGCTCCCTCCCTTTATGAGCGTTACCGACGACCCGCTTCAGACCTCTTATAAAGGCGTGCGGCTGAACGGCAGCTACGAGATAGATAACGAGGGCGTGCGCCCCGCCCCGCTCGAACTTGTTCGTAACGGCAAACTGACCAATTTCTACATGGGCCGGGCCCCGGTTAAGGAGTTCCGCAATTCCAACGGGCACGCCCGGGGCTTGACCGGAGAGTTCGCGACACCCCGCCCCGGCAATGTCTTCTTTTCGGCCCTTCCCGAAAAGCGGGTGCCGCTGGAGGGTCTTAAAAAGGAGCTTCTGCGTATCGCCGCGGATAACGGCCTCGATTACGCCGTGATCGTGCGGCGCCTCGATCCGGACGCGGAGAGGAAGACGGGGGACCTCCTGGCCGGCCCGGTCCTCGCCTACAAGGTCGCGGTTCGTGACGGCTCGGAGACGCTTATCGGGGCCTCGGACTGGACCGGCGTGACTTTCCGCGCCCTGCGCGACATACTGATGGTTTCGGACACGGACCAGGTTTACAACTATTACCAGGCAGGCCCGTACTTTTACAACCGCGGCTATGTTCCGGCCTCTATAGCCGCTCCCTCGGCCCTGCTGGTGCAGGAAATGGAGCTTAAGCCCACGGACGTTAAACCGGACCGGCAGCCTTACCTGCCGCATCCCTACTTTGAAAAGCACTGAAGCATCATCGCTGAAAAGGCGTTCCAATCGTCAGTCTGGAGGAAAAATCGTGAAGAGCATTAAATATTACGCTTTCCCTTCTTCCGTTAAGGAAGCCATGTCGCTGCTCCTTGACCGGAAGTACAAGGCCATGGCGCTGGCCGGCGGCACCCTGGTCGCGAAGACCCTGCCCGACTCGGTCGAGACCTACCTCGACCTGAAGAACGTCCCGATAAAGGGCATAAAGCTCGCGGGGGGGAACCTCGTGATAGGCGCCGGCGCCACGTTCGACGAGATAGACAGGTCGAAGCTCTGTCGCAGCTGGGCGGGAGGGGTCATCTCGTCCGCGGCGGCAAAGTGTTCCAGCCAGCTGGTGCGCAATATGGCCACGATCGGCGGGAATATCGCCCGCCCGCATTCTTTCAATATCTTCCCCGTGCTGCTCCTCGGCCTGGACGCTAAAGTGCGGTTCGCGTGCAAAACCGGGACCAAACTGGTGGATTTTCAGGACCTGTATTCCTCCGGGGCAGGGCTGCGCCCGGGGCTGGATTGCCTCATAACCGAAGTGATCATCCCGGCAAAGACGAGAAAATGGGGCTGCGAGTTCATAAAGCTGGCGAAGACGGAGTCGAGCTGGGAATCATACATTAAACTTTTCTTCGCCGTAGAGAAAAAGGGAAAGTTCTTCGCCCAGGCCAGGATCGCCGTGGGCGCCCTTTCACCGAGGCCATTCAGGGCCCCCGCGGCTGAAAAGGCGCTCGCAGCCGGGGAAACGCCCGAAGCTTGCGCCGCCGCTTTAGCCGCTGAACTGGCCGCGGCCCGGGCCGGGGATTACCGCTGCGCCGCAGCCGCGAACCTCCTGAAACGGTTCGTTAAATCTGTCTGAACGGGGATGCATGAATTATGAAAACTAACTCTATCATAGAGGCCAAAAAAGGGTTTTTCGAGATCGCGCTCAAGGTTAACGGCGAGAGAAGGGAACTCTCGGTCAGGAACGGAGAGTTCCTGCTGGACGCC
This sequence comes from uncultured Elusimicrobia bacterium, assembly GCA_903889965.1. Lineage (GTDB taxonomy): Bacteria > Elusimicrobiota > Elusimicrobia > Elusimicrobiales > UBA9959 > UBA9959. The sequence continues at coordinate 4,541 of CAISZM010000085.1, read as the reverse complement.
CTGCGCCGCCACGGATGGAAAGGCGTAAAAAAAGGCTGCGACACCGGGGATTGCGGTTCCTGCACGGTAATACTTAACGGGAAACCGGTGCTGGGCTGCCTGGTGCCGGCTGTGGCCGCCCACGGAGGGGAACTGACAACCATAGAGGGGTTAGGTTCGGTCCGCTCGCCCCACCCGCTGCAGGAGGCTTTCGTGGAGGCCGGCGCTGTGCAGTGCGGCTTCTGTATACCGGGCATGATACTTTCTTCGAAGCACCTGCTGGATAATAACCCATCCCCGACCGAAGCGGAGATCCGCAAGGCGCTCGACGGCAACCTGTGCCGCTGCACCGGCTACGTGCAGCAGGTGGAGGCCGTAAAGAACGCGGCGAAAAAGATGAAGCGAACCAGCAATTGAAGATGCAAGATTATAAGATTGAAGATTGGGGACATGGGGATAAATTGAAGATTAAAGATTAAAGATTGAAGATTGGGGAATTGGGTAAATCTGACAATCCGACAATCCGACAATCCGACAATCCGACAATCCGACAATCCGACAATCTGACAATCCGACAATCTGATAATCCGGAATCTTAAATCTTGAATCCAAGTATCCGGAACGGGAGAATTTATGGACGCTAAAAAATTGAAAGTGGTGAACAAGCCGGTAAGAAAGATGGACGCCATGGGCCTTGCCTGCGGCGAACCCGCCTTTACGGACGACATGGATTTCAACGGCCTGCTTACAGGGAAAATACTCTGGAGCCCCCACGCGCATGCCCGCATAAAGAAGATCGACGTCTCCGCCGCACTCAAGGTCCCCGGAGTAAAAGCCGTGCTGACGTACAAGGACCTGCCCCGCGTGCCCCATACCACCGCCGGCCAGGGATACCCTGAACCCTCGCCTTACGACACCTACACGCTGGATAACAAGGTGCGCTTCGTGGGGGACCGCGTGGCCGCCGTGGCGGCGGAAACGCCCGAGGCGGCTCAGGAAGCCCTTTCCAAAATAAAGGTGGATTACGAGATCCTGCCCGCCGTGTTCGATACTTTCGAGGCCATGAAGGACGGCGCGCCGGTCATACACGACGAGCCCGACTCTAAGAATATCCCAGACGCCAGCCGCAATATCGCAGCCAAATTCGATTTCGAGGTGAAGAACGGCGAGTGGTTCAAGGAAGCCGATTTTGTATTCGAGCACAAGTGGAGCATACCGTACCTGCAGCACTGCGCGATAGAGCCGCACACGACCATAGCCTATTTCGACAACTTCGGCCGGCTGGTCCTGAGGACCTCGACACAGGTGCCTTTTCACGTGAGGCGCATCGTGGCACAGGCCCTCAAGCTCCCCGTAAAGAACATACGCGTCGTGAAGCCCCGCATCGGCGGCGGTTTCGGCTCCAAGCAGGAGGTGCTGCTCGAGGATATCACCGCCGCCCTGGCCCTCAAGACGGGGCGCCCGGTCAAGATAGAATACACCCGCCGCGAAACTTTCGTCTCCTCCCGCACACGCCACCCCTCGGTGGTGCGCATGAAGGCGGGCGTGAAAAAGGACGGCACCATAACCGACGCCGAGATGGAGATAACGCTGAACACCGGCGCCTACGGTTCCCACGCGCTCACCGTGATGATGTGCTCCGGCTCGCATACCATACCGATGTACAGGATAAAGAACAATATCCGCTTCATCGGGCGCAGCGTATACACCAATATGCCCGTCTCCGGGGCTTATAGGGGCTACGGCGCCACACAGGGCTTCTTCGCCTGGGAATGCCTGATGGACATGATGGCCGAAAAGATAGGCATGGACCCCGTGGAATTCCGCCGGATGAACTATATAAAGCTAGGCGAGGGTTCCCCGGTGTTCAAGGCCATGGGCGAGGGCCGCGAAGGCGTGGAGCAGGTGATAACCTCCTCCGGTCTTTTCGAAGCCATCGAGAAGGGCATGGCCGAGATAGGCTGGAAAGAAAAGTCCGCGAAATACGCGAAGCCCCAGACAGGCCCCGTACGCCGCGGTATAGGCGTGGCCTGCATGATGCAGGGCTCGGGCATACCCGAGGTGGATATGGCCTCGGCCACGATGAAGATGAACGAGGACGGCTCTTTTAACCTGCTCGTGGGAGCGGCCGACCTCGGGACGGGTTCCGACACGATACTGGCCCAGATAGCGGCCGAGGTCCTGGGCATAAAGGCGGACGACATAATCGTCACCTCCTCGGACACGGACATCACTCCTTTCGACGTAGGCGCCTACGCCTCCTCCACCACCTTCATCTCCGGAGGAGCCGTAAAGAAAACGGCGGAGAAGGTGCGCGACATGATATTCGAGGTGGGAGCAAAGATACTCGACGTTAAGAAGGAGGACCTGCGCCTCGAGGGGGGGAAGGTGGTCTCCGCGGCCGGGGCCTCCTGCTCCCTCGGCGAAGTGGCCAATACCTCTCTGTATTACTACAACCAGCACCAGATAACGGCCTCGGCCTCCCACTTCGCCCATACCTCGCCGCCGCCTTTCCAGGCCAACTTCGCGGAAGTGGAGGTGGACACGGAAACGGGGAAGGTTAAAATTCTGGATTACGTGTCCTGCGTGGACTGCGGCACAGCCATCAACCCTCAGCTGGCGCGGGGCCAGAACGACGGCGCGGTACTGAACGGTATCAGCCACACCTTGTCCGAAGAGATGGAATTCTCCTCCAACGGCACGCCCCTCAACGCCTCTTTCCGCCGCTACAAGATATTTTCGGCCGCCGACACCCCGCCGGTGCGCACGTTCATCATCCCCACCTGGGAGCCGAACGGGCCTTTCGGCGCCAAGTCGGTCTCGGAGATAGGCATAAACGGGCCGCTGCCCGCCGTGGCTAACGCCGTCCACAACGCAACCGGCATCTGGCTGTTCGAAGCCCCTTTCACCCCGGAAAAGGTCTTGAAGGCTATAAAGGACGGGGTGCGGAAAGCGTAATCTCCGGGCGACCGGTTCAAAGGATCAATTATGTCCGATAAAAACAAGATCAAAGAAATACTCGGCCTGGCGGCCAAGAAGGATATCCGTTTCATCAAGCTGTGCTTCGTCGACATATTGGGCCAGCTGAAGGCCGTTTCTATAACCGGCAGGGAACTGGAGCACGCCCTCAAAGACGGTATGGGGCTGGACGGCTCTTCGGTGGAGGGCTTCGCCCGCATTTACGAGTCTGACCTTATACTGCTGCCGGACCCCGACACCTTCGCCATACTCCCCGCCGCCGTGGAGGGGGAACAGAGCGCCGTGATGTTCGGGGATATCATGACCCCTGAAGGCGAGCATTACGCCGGCGACACCCGCTACGTGCTGAAGCGCAACCTCGCCAAGATGCGCGAGCTCGGCTACACGGAGTTCATGGTGGGCCCGGAGCTCGAGTATTTCTACTTCAAGGGCTCGAAGAACCCGGAAACCCTGGATGACGGCGGCTATTTCGACTCCATTCCTCTTGACGATTCGCACGACCTGCGCCGCGAAACGATACTGACGCTGGAGCAGCTTGGCATACCGGTGGAATACTCCCATCACGAGGTGGCCCCCAGCCAGCACGAGATAGACCTGCGCTACGCCGACGCGCTCACGATGGCCGACCGCGTGGTGCTCTATAAGCTTATCGTCAAGGCCGTGGCCTCGCGCCGCGACACCTACGCCTCTTTCATGCCCAAACCCCTGAACGGCGTGAACGGCAGCGGCATGCACGTGCACCAGTCGCTGTTCAAGGCCGGCCACAACTCCTTCTTCGACAAAAAGGACGCCAACTTCCTGTCTCCCACGGCGAAGCATTACGTTGCCGGGCTTCTCACCCATGTCCGGGAGATATGCGCCGTCACCAACCAGTGGGTAAACTCGTACAAGCGCCTGGTGCCTGGTTTCGAAGCCCCGGTATACATAGCCTGGGCGCGCCGCAACCGTTCCGCGCTCATCCGCATACCCCAGATGCGCTTCGGCGCCGAGAACGCCACCCGCATAGAGTGCCGCTTCCCGGACCCGGCCTGCAACCCTTACCTCGCCATGTCCGTGATGCTGGCCGCGGGGCTGGACGGCATAAAGAACAAGCTGGCCCTCTCGAAGCCAGTCGAGGCCGACATCTACGAGATGGACTACCTTGAACGCAAGGCCAAGAAGATAGAGACCCTGCCCGGCTCGCTCCTGGAGGCGGTGGAGGAGGCTGAAAAGTCTAAACTCCTGCGCGAGGCGCTGGGCCAGCACGTTTTCGAGAAGTTCATCGAGAATAAGCGCATAGAGTGGGACAGTTACCGCACGCAGGTGACCGACTACGAGGTGAAGCGGTACCTCCCCATCCTATAAAAGCGGCAAGGTCCGCGTAACCGCAGGTCCGCCGTTACCTTGGGAAATAAAAAAGGCCGGGAATTTATCCCGGCCTTTTTTATGTTTCCTTTCTTGCTTTAGTTCTCCGCTTCGAACTCTTCCTTGCCGGCGCCGCACAGAGGGCAGACCCACCCGGCCGGTAACTTCTCGAAGTCAGTACCGGGGGGGATGTTGTTGTCCGGATCGCCTACCGCGGGATCGTAGACATAACCGCAAAG
>CAISZM010000084.1 GCA_903889965.1 uncultured Elusimicrobia bacterium | reverse complement strand
GTGTTCCTTAAGGATATTTACGATCTGTTCTTCCGTGTAGCGTTTCCGGGGCATTTTACAACCTCCATAGACTATATTAGCATCCGGAAACCGCAATTGGTAGCGGGCTAGATTAGAGGGTTAGGGTCATTATTAAGTACAATAATATCGCAGCACACGGGGTTATATACGGGGTTTTTTATTATGCCTGTCACTGTCAGCGTCATAATCGGGGCCTATAATGCGGAGAAGTTCCTCCCCGCGGGTCTTGATTGTATCCTGGAACAAACATATAAAGATCTCGATATAGTGATCGTCGATGACGGGTCTACCGATGAAACCGGTGTTATCTGCGGCAGCCTGGCGGCGAAGGATACCCGGATCAGGGTATTCCATAAAGACAACGGAGGTCTTGCAAGCGCCCGCAATTACGGCCTTGATCAGGCGCGGGGCGCCTACATCGCTTTTTATGATGTGGATGATTCGGTCGACCCCGACTGGATCGAAGAGAATGTGAAATTGCTGGAGGCCTCAAATGCCGAAATGGCTATGCACGGGTTTACGGTCTTTGATCAGGATGCCGGCCAATTAGATACTATCAGATTCCCGTCGCTGCATTTTCGAAGCAACAAGGAACTCAGGGAAAATTTCGCCAAGTATTTCGTTTTCGTGCGGCACGGGAACGGTTTCGTGTGGAATAAGATATACCGCAAGTCTTTTCTCGATGCCGTTCATGCCCGTTTTGGCGGCGAGCGCATCCGGCAGGATGAGCCTTTCAATCTGCGTCTTTACCTCCGGGTGACGAACATCGTGATCGGCGGCGGCACGCCTTATCATTACATCGTCCATAAAGGGAAAATAGCTTCGAAATACATCAGCGAAAGGTTCGGGATATGTCAGTCCATCTATCTGGGGTTTGGAGTTTTCTGCAGGCAATGGGGGATCGATCGCCCGGAACTTCAGGACTACAATGCCGCGCGTCACGTCGGGGACATAATTAGTGTCATAACCTCCGATCTTCTTCACCCGGATTGTCCGCTTACCCTGGGCCAGCGGCGCGCCGCCGCGTTGTCTATAATGAAGGACCCTCATACGAAGGAATGCCTGGCGCGGATATGTCAGGGAGCGGTTTCCCCCGGACGGGCAGTTTTCCTTTTTTGTTTGCGGCACGACCTTCCGCTCGCCATGCTGGTGATAGGCGGAGCCGGAAAAATGATCAGGAAGGCCATAGGAAAGTAAATTTCCTGAAAACCAGCGCCGGTCCCTGGGATGACTCGAAATGCATTTTAAAGTTAAGATATGTAAGCTGGCGGGTGTCTTCGTTCCAAAAGCGGTTGCGGCGGTCACAGAAGTGTGTGGCTATATCGTATTCTGAAAGGAGGGAGGGGCTGCGGCGATGGCGGTATGACCCGATATAATCATTTCGGCTTTTGCGGCTGGTACGACACACCGGCGCTCATGTTTATCGACATCCTCTGTGTAATGGCCTCCATGGGGATCTCGTTTTTGTTCTGCTGCAACAGGCCGGACTGCGTTTACCACATTCTTGCGGACAGCCCGTATTACCTGGCCGTAGTTGCGGCCGTTACGGTCTCCGTCTTTTATTTATTCGACCTTTACTTTATAAACAAAGACTTCCTGCGGCTTCACCAGGTCGTAAATATATGGATGGCTATCGGTACGCTGTTCCTGATAATGCACTTCGTCAGCTACTTTGGGGCAACGGGCACAAGCTTGAGATGTCTGTTCGTCTATACGGCCGCAATGCTGGTATTTGTGACCGCGGCGCGTGTTTCGTATTCGCGTTTCTCGAGGAAATATCTTTTAAAAGACGCAGTTATCATAGCAGAAGCTCCCCTCGCGGGCATTCTCTTTAAGCTCCTCCACCCGGACAATGCTCAAGGGTACAAATACGGCATACGGCTTTTGGGCTACATCGCCGGGAAACGCGGCGAGGGTAAAAGCAGCTACGGGCTTCAGTGTCTGGGTTCCATAGAGGATATGGACCAGATACTTGCGGCGCGGAGTCCGCTGGTAGTAATCTATGCCGGCGATCACTTCGAGAACGATGCTGTCATCGAACACCTCATCAGGCAGAAACTTCAGGGAGCGGTTTTAATTTCGGCGATCGGCCTCTACGGCGAGATCACCGGACGCATACCGTACGAATATGTCAGCAGGACCGGGCTCATCGATTCCTGCCTGCGCGGCAGTAGATATGGGGGGATGAAGGCGGTAAAGCGGTCCTTCGACATAGTGTTGGGCGCCATACTCCTCCTGGCCTCGCTGCCGCTGATAGTTTTCTGCGCCTTGATCGTCATGCTCGAATCGGAAGGTCCCGGTTTCTTTACCCAGAAGCGTATCGGTATGCTGGGGAAACCGTTCACGATATATAAACTCCGCACAATGACAGCCGGCGGCGAAATGGATGCGCCGGGCGGTACTCCCGCGGGCGGGGAGGTTACGCGTTTCGGGCGCTTCCTGCGCGGACACTATATAGATGAATTGCCGCAGTTTTACAATGTCCTTATAGGAGATATGAGCATAGTGGGGCCAAGGCCGGAAATGGAGACCTTCGCGCACAAGTGCGAAAAGCTTATCCCGGATTATCAATGGCTGCGGCTGTCGGTAAGGCCCGGGATCACCGGCTGGGGACAGGTCTGGCACGAGCATACCACCACGAACGCCGGTTACCGGGGTAAATTCGAATATGATTTTTATTACCTTGCGAACGCCTCGTTTAGATTCGATCTCGAGATAATCGTGTTGACGGCAATAAAGGTGATAGGCGCCCTCAGGCGTAAAAACAAAATTCTTGTGAAATACCGGGATAGCCGGAAACATTCTCAGGCTGGCTGATCCTTGGAACGTCCATGAATAAAGCGGAAATTCTTGCGGCTGGCCGCTGTTCCCCGGCGGACGAGACTTCCTGTTGGCCGGGTTTGCTCTTAAAAGATCGATCTCAGACCCGATTTAAGTTTATGCGGCTTATAAAAGCTCTACTCCTTATAATCTGCCCTTTAATTGCCGCTGCCCTGCTTCCGGCGCCCGCTTCAGCGGTGGATATTTCCACGCACAGTTTCGCGGGCTGCGGCTTCCCCGATACCGGGCAGACCCTCTGTTACAGCACCACCCCGGCGTCCCTCACCATACCGGTCGCGGTGCCTTGCCCCGTTTACCCCGACTTTCTTGCCGGCCAGGACGGGTATTATTCCATGTCCCCTTCCAGCCCGAGTTTCACCCTGTATACGGGTTTGGTTACCGTGGATAACCGCACGGGTTTAATGTGGGAGAGCACGGGGAGTTATAACGGAGCCCTGACAACCTGGGCAAACGCCCTGGCGGTCTGTGAAGCCTCAACTTTTGCCGGTTATTCCGACTGGCGCCTCCCCAATGTGCGCGAGCTTATGAGTATCGCGGATTATGACAAGCTTTCCCCCAGTATACAAGCCGCATTTTTTCCGAACACTATCACGTCCGCGGCTTATTGGACATCTACCACCCACGTGAGCGCTAGCGCCAATGCGTTCGATGTGGAGTTTGCCCATGGCGCCGTGGATTACGATTCCAAAAGCACCTACAGCGGCGCCGTGCGTTGCGTGCGCGGGGGCCCTTCCTCGTCAACGGCCCCGGCCGGGGCCGTTTCAGCGCATGCTTTTAATTCCGGCATGAACTGCAACGGCGTATGGGAACTGCCCGACAGCTCCACCGGGACGATAAGTTACGGTGCCGGTGACGATACGGCCTACCAACCCGCGGCCTCTTCGCCCACTTACACCGTTTCAAACCCGGTCAACAGTTCTTCTGTAACGGTGGATAATGTTACGGGGCTTATGTGGGTGACTAACCCCGCTACCGACGCGGGGTTTAATAATCCCGGGAGATCGACCTGGGCCGTAGCCTTATCCTCGTGCGAGGCTTTAGACTATGCCAATTACACTGACTGGCGCCTGCCCAATGTGCGCGAACTTCAGAGTATAGTGGATTACGGCATGAAAACCGTCCTAATAAACTCAACGGCTTTCCCTGACACGCAGAAGGATTATTATTGGGCCTCTACAACTTATATAGGCACTCCCACCAACCAGGCGTGGACCGTGCGCTTCGACACCGGCGGGGTATCCTACTCCTACAAGACGGAAGCTAACTCCCATTATGTGCGTTGCGTGCGGGGGGGCCGCAGGTATTAAACCGTGTAAGCCAGCAGGGCCAGGATGAGGAATTGCGTGTCTATCAGAGTTTCGGCGGTTATGCGTTCCGGTATCTTGCGGAAAAAAAAGAAAAGCATCAGCCCCAGGTAGTATAACATGCCGGTTATCAGGGCCGCTGTCAATCCGGCTTTCCAGTCCAGGCCCTTGAGCATGAGCAGTATCGCCGCCAGCAGTATGAAAATGGCCGACAGTGTCACGTAGGCGCGCCTGCTTCCCGCCGCCTTGTAGAAATTTTCCCTTCCGACTATCATGTCGTTGTGAGCGTGGCTGACCCCGAACAGCACCGAGCGTGTGAAAACCAGCAGGAACGCGAACAATACGGCGAACTCGGTGGAATTGGTGAGCGCTCCGCTGTTCCATAGCCCCGGCGCATAGGCGCACATGCAGGTCCAGCCCAGGGCCGTCAGTATGTCCTTTGAAGCGGGGAAATTGGCGAATTTTTCCAGGCCAAGCGGCAGTTTGTACGGGTACATCATGCCGGCGAACCAGAGGAAGCCCGCGGCCAGGAAGATCTTCCAGCCGAGCGCGGCCGACAGCGCCAGGGCCGCGGCGCCGCATAAGATGGCGGTGGCGAGCGAGGCGGTGCGGTATTTTACGAAAAGCAGCTTTTGCGCCCTGTCCGGCACGGCCGCGCCCTTTTCCACGGTGCGGTTGGCCATATGCAGGCTGAAGGCGAAAAGGCCCGCCATCATCAGGAATTTCTCCGAAACCCGGGCTCCTTCAAGTTTCATGCAGACATAGGTCAGCGACATGGCCGCTGCCGCGGTATAGAAGGAACCTGTTATTATAAGTTTCCAGCCGAAGGCCAGGCGTTCCAGCAAAGCGCTTTCCTTCCGGCCGGCCAGTTTGCGCGCTTTTTCCAGCACCTTTTCTATCATCCAGGTGGGGGTTGAGGCGCCGGCGGTTATAAAAACCTTCATGGCGCCCTCAAAGTACCTTTCTTTCAGTTCGTCTTCCCTTTCTATGTGCACGGCTTTGCGGGCCAGGCGGGAGCAGATCTGGAACAGGCGCGCCGTATTGGCGGAATTCTTGCCTCCCACCACTATCACCAGGTCCGAATCTTTAGCGAATTCTATGGTCTCTTTCTGGCGCTGTTTCGTGGGGCTGCAGATCGTATTGGAAACCGAAAGCTCCCCGGCGATCCCGCGCGCGGCCGCGGCGGCGGCCATAAAAACATCGCCCTCCTGCGTGGTCTGGGCCACTATATTGGCCTTCTCAAAGCGCGGCAGGTCTTTCACTTCTTCAGGGCCGCTTACCACGTAGCCGCGGCCCCCGGCGTAGCCCATCAGCCCCACCACTTCCGCGTGGTCGCGGTCTCCCACGATTATGGTGGCGCAGCCCTTGCGGGCGTGGTCCCGTATGTTCTCCTGCACGTGTTTTACCAGCGGGCAGGTGGCGTCCACCACTTCAAGGCCCAGGGCCCGTATCCTGGCCTCCTCGTCCGGGGGGATGCCGTGCGCGCGTATGACGAGTATGGCGTTCTTCTCCGTGATCTCCTCCACGGAATCTACGGAATGTATATTGTTTTCTTTGAGGGTTTCTATCACCTGCTTGTTATGGATAAGAGGGCCGAGCGTGTAAATAGTTTTATGGCGGTTCTTGGCAAGTCCCAGGACCTTGTCTATGGCCTTCTGCACTCCGGGGCAGAACCCCGCGCTTTTGGCGACCGTGATCTGTACGCGTTCCGGCATGAATTGATTTTAACATTTTAGGGCCGTACTGCCGGCACCCTTGCCCCTCCGCCTGCTTAAGGCGGAGGCCAAATGCTAAAATTACAGTATCCTCCGGGTCTGCCGCGCACAATTTACAGACCTTTTGCCGGCAGGACCCGCGAACCCGCAGGACCAGTAGTTTTTGTGATATTTTAGAACAGACGACCCGGAAGGGTTTTAATTATGTCGGGAAAATTTAAACTTGTGGCGCCATTTAAGCCTTCGGGCGACCAGCCTGCCGCGCTGGACGCGCTCTGTGCCGGCGTGCGCGCCGGCAAGACCAACCAGACCCTGCTGGGCGTTACCGGCTCGGGCAAGACCTTCACCGTCGCGGCCATGATAGAGCGGCTCCAGCTCCCGGCGCTCGTTATCTCGCCCAACAAAGTGCTGGCTGCCCAGCTCTATTCCGAGTTCAAGACATTCTTTCCGGAGAACGCGGTGGAATATTTCGTTTCATACTACGACTATTACCAGCCCGAAGCCTATATACCTTCCACCGACACCTTTATAGAAAAGGACGCCTCTATAAACGACCATATAGACAAGCTGCGGCTTAAGGCCACCACCTCAATACTGACGAGGCCCGATACCATCGTGGTAGCCTCCGTCTCCTGCATCTACGGCATAGGTTCGCCGGATAACTTCTCGGAGATGTGCCTGAACATAAGGTCGGGACAGAAGGCCGACAGGCGGGAGCTTACGCGCGCCCTGGTGGACATCCACTACGAGCGCAACGAGCTGGAGTTCGAGCGCGGCACCTTCCGCCTCCGCGGCCCGAACCTGGATATCTTTCCCGCCGACTCGGAAACCGCCTGGCGCGTGGAGCTCGGCGACACGGTAGAGTCCATAAAGGAGATCGACCCGCTGACAGGCGAGGCGATAAGCGGCAGGAAAGAGATCTGGATCTTCCCGGCCACGCATTTCGTGTCGGCCGCGGGCGAGGCGGAGGCGGCCGCCGCCGCCATAGAGGCCGAACTGTCGGAAAGGCTCGCCGAATTGAAGATACAGGGGAAACTGCTCGAGGCGGAACGCCTGGGCCAACGAGTACGCTACGACCTGGAAATGATACGCCAGACCGGCTACTGCAACGGCGTGGAGAACTATTCCCGCCACCTGGCGGGGCGCCCCGCCGGCAGCCGCCCGGACTGCCTGTTCGACTATTTCAGTTCCGGCGCCCGCGGACCCGGCCGGCAGTCCGCCGCGCCCGCCGGACCGCGCGGTGACGGCAGGGATTTCCTGCTTTTTATCGACGAATCCCACGTGACCGTGCCCCAGATACGCGGCATGTACGCCGGCGACCGCTCGCGCAAGCAGACGCTGGTGGATTTCGGCTTCCGGCTGCCCTCCGCCCTGGACAACAGGCCGCTTAAATTCGACGAGTTCGAGGCTTTGCGCCCGTCCACCGTCTTCGTATCGGCCACGCCCGGGCCTTACGAGCTGGGCGCCTGCGCCGGGGACGGCGTGGTGGAGCAGATCATACGCCCTACGGGCCTGGTGGACCCGGAGGTGAAGATACTCCCCGTGACGGGACAGATAAAGGCCCTGACCGCGGAGATAGAGATCCGCGCCGCCAAAAAGGAGCGCACGCTGGTGCTTACGCTGACCAAGAAGACGGCCGAGGACCTGAGCGCCTACCTCACTGAAAAGGGCCTGAAGGCGAGGTACATGCATTCCTCCATGGATACCCTCGAGCGGCTGGACGTGCTCGGCGCTTTCAGGAAAGGGGGGTTCGACGCGCTGGTGGGGATAAACCTGCTGCGCGAGGGGCTCGATATACCGGAGGTCACGCTGGTCGCCATACTGAACGCCGACAACGAGGGATTCCTCCGCAGCGAGACCACCCTGATACAGATCTCCGGCCGCGCGGCCAGGAACCTTTGCGGCGAGGTTATACTTTTCGCCGACCGCATGACCGGCAGCATGGAGCGGGCCATGGCCGAAATGAAACGCCGCCGCGACCGGCAGCAGGCCTATAATAAAAAATACGGCATCGAGCCCCGGAGCATTATTAAAAAGTTCGTGGAGTTCGAGGAGCTGCGCACGCAGGCGAAGCGGCAGGGCATACTCGCCGCCGAGCCGCTGCCGCGCGGGAACATGTCCAGGGCTTCCGTGCGGGCGCTCGCCGAAGAAGTGGAGCGGCGCATGAAGGAAGCCGCCGACAACCTTAATTTCGAGCTGGCCACCGAACTGCGCGACAGGCTTTTCGAGATCCGCGAAATGGCCGGGATAAAAGCGGGCACCACCCGTTCCAAAAAGAAATAACTTTCAAAAAACACCGCCAAGGACCGCACGGTTGGTGTGCGCTTGCGGAGGGTGCGGCTGTGGGTGCCCTGAGCACCCGTTGCGGAAAGGGGGCCCCGCCATAAATTCACAAGGTGGGGGGAAACCGACGCAAGGGTTTCCTCGGGCCGGGTGCGTAGGGTATCCCCAGCCACCCCCGACTGGGCATCTCGAGGAGTTGGGTGGTTGGTGTCCGGTAAATGGTAAAATTCAGTGGTGAAAGAATTCGATTTTATTATTAAGGCGGCGCTTAAGGAAGACATAGGGGCGGGGGATGTCACTACCCGTTTCTTCGTTCCGGCCGGGACAAGACTGCGCGGCGAGATGGTGGCAAAGGCCGCCGGCGTGGTCTGCGGGCTGGGAGTCGCCAGGCGGGTTTTCGAGCTGGCCTCTCCAGGGTCCCGCGTAAGGCTTGTGTCCAGGGACGGGGCCCGCGTAAAGAAAGGATCGGTACTTATGAGGATAGACGGGCCCGCGTCCATGCTTACCGCCGAACGCACCGCGCTCAACTTCCTCCAGCACATGAGCGGCGTGGCGACGCGGGCGGCGCTCTTCGCCTCCGCGGTAAAAAACCCGCGCACAAAAATTTACGACACCCGTAAGACCCTGCCCGGGCTCCGCCTGCTGGAGAAGTACGCGGCCGCCTGCGGCGGCGCTCGCAACCACCGCCTGGGCCTTTACGATATGGCTATGATAAAGGACAACCACGCAGCTCTCGCCGGGGGCGGCGCGGCGCGCCTGGCCGGGCGCATAGCCGCACTGCGGCGCGCGAAGCCCGGACTGAAGATAGAAATAGAGGCGCAGAGCCTGGCGCAGGTCAAAGCGTTCCTGCCGCTGGGCGCCGACGTGCTCATGCTCGATAATATGCCTTACGGGGCCATGAAAAAAGCCATAGCGCTGGCGCGCGCGGTAGCGGGTAAAAAACCCGAGATCGAGGTTTCCGGGGGCGTGGACCTTAAGAAGGCGGCGCGTTATTCCCGGCTGGTGCCGGACCGTATTTCGGTCGGTTCCATCACCAGCGGGGCCGCGCCGCTGGACATCTCCCTAGAGGTAAAAGCCGGTAAAGCCTGAGGAAAATATGAAAAATTCAGCCTGCGGATTCGACCTGGATACGCTGCCCGGAATAAGCAAGATACTATGCCTGGACGAAGTTGTTTCCACGCAGGCGGTGGCCCGCGAGCTTGCGCTCGAAGGCACGTCGGAGAAAACCCTGGTGCTGGCTGAAACCCAGACCGGGGGGCGCGGGCGGCTGGGCCGCGGCTGGGAATCCTCCAAGGGCGGCCTGTACATGACCGTACTCCTCAGGCCCGAAACCAGCCTGAAGTTCCTGCCCGACCTGAGCGTGCTCTGCGGCGAAGTGGTCGCGGAAACCATCACCGCCCTTTACGGCATAAAAACCCGCGTGAAAGATCCCAACGACGTCTACGCTTTCCACCCGGCGCGCCGCAAGTGGCTGAAAATTTCGGGGATCCTGGCGGAGTCATCCTCGATAAACCGGGACGCCGGCTGGCTGCTCCTTGGGATAGGAGTAAATCTCAATAACCGGGTGAAGCTTGATACAGCCGCGAGCGTGCGGGGGATAAAGGGCGCCGAGGTCTCAAGGGAAGATTTTCTGCGGGCTTTCTTCGGCGCCTTCTGGCTGCGCTACGCCTCCTGGGCATACTCAAGCCAGGCCAAAAGCCGCTGATATGGAATCCGCCCGCGTGAAAGAGATAGCCCTCGCCCACGGCGTGGCGGCGGCCGGGACGGTTAAAGCGGGCGATATAGCCGAGTTCGAAAGATTCGCCGAAGCGTCCGCTTCCGCACCCCCGGGTCTGGCTTATCTTACCAGGGAGCCGTTAAAGCGTAAAAATATCTCCAATTGGTGCGCCGGCGCGCGTTCGGCGCTAGTCTGCGCCTTCCGCTACTGGGCGCCAGGCCTCGACTACGCCGCCGCCCGCGAAACCGCCGGCGACCCGGGAGAATTCCTGAAGGCTTCCGGCAGGAAGATAAACCAGCCCAAACTCCTGCAAATGCCCGGCGCTAAAATTTCCCGCTACGCCCTGTGCCGTGATTATCACCTGACCGTAAAAGAAAAGCTCGCGGCCATACTTGAACATATAAAGGCCGAGGCTCCTGGAACCGAGGGCATGGCTTTCTGCGATACCTCGCCAGTTATGGAGAAGGAGTTTGCGCGGCTGGCGGGGATCGGTTTCAGGGGGAAGAACACGCTTATAGTTTCGCGCGGCCTGGGCAGTTATTTTTTTCTGGGCGGCCTGGCGCTGAACCTTGACCTTGAACCCGACAAGCCGGCGGAGGACTCCTGCGGCGGCTGCGGCCTTTGCGAAAGGGCCTGCCCGACGGGGGCTTTGTCCGGAGGGCGGCTGGACGCGGGGCGCTGCCTTTCCTACTGGACAACGCAGTGCAGGGGGGAAATACCGGCGGACCTGGCCGCAAAAAGTTCGGGTTTCGCCTACGGCTGCGACCTCTGCCAGGAGGCCTGCCCCCTTAACGCCGCGCAAGGCCCGGTGACGCCGGGCCTCGGGCCCGAAGAGCCGCCGGCGCGCCGCTTTTTCCGCGGCTCCTGATACTCATAAATAAGAGGCTTCCGGGTTTAGCATGGGTACGGGCCAGCCCTGGGTTCGCCCATTCCGCCGCGCATAAAATAAAAAACAGGGAAGCTTTGGCTTCCCTGTTCTCCTGCCCCGGGGCGTTATTCTATTTTTTCGTCAGGGCGGTCTTTATCGCTTCCAGCAGGTCGTCGGTATTGAAAGGTTTCGTCATGAAGGCGCTTACCTGCGGGAACTTCTGGAACATGGTCCTCGAGGGTTCGAGGGCGGAAAGCACTACTATCGGCATCTTGTTCAGCTCCAGGTCTTCCGAGATCTGCGAAGCCAGCGAATAACCGTCTATGCCTGGAAGCATGACGTCCAGCACCAGCAGTTCCGGCTTGTAGGTGCGCAGCGTGTCCAGAACTTCGCGGCCGCTGTCGCATATCTTAACCTGGTGGCCTTGCGACTCAAGCGTGTACTGTACCAGGCTCGAGATTTCCGGGTCGTCGTCAACTATTAATATTTTGTTCCCCATACACTGAATTTACCACATAAAGAGATTGCCGGTCAAGGGTAGAGGCGGAAGCCGGCTGCTTCGGTGCGGAACGCGGCGTTATTTTTCTCAAAAGCGGCTATTATTTCGGCCGGCGCCCTGCCGTTGCCGAGCATGGTATAAAAATCGGAGGAACCGGTCATTTTACGTATCTCTCCGGACTTCAGCGCGAAATCATCGCCGTTGTACCTGCGCAGCCAGTAGGCGGCGTGTACGAAGACGTCCAGGGCGCGCACCGAACTCAGGTCCGTTACCTCTATCTTTACGCCCTCGCAGGCCTTGCCCTCGTAAATATCCTTGGAAGGGGTGAGCCTGAGCGGGTGGAATTTTACACCGGCCAGCCCCGCCTTGTTCAGCCTGGCCGCTATGCCCTCCGAGTCCATCCACGGCGCGCCGAACCACAGGAACGGGACATCGGTGCCGCGGCCTACGGAGACATTGGAAGCCTCGAAGCAGCCGATCCCCGGGTAAAGCACTTCGGCGTCCACGCTCCTGATATTAGGCGAGGGGTTGATCCAGACCACCCCTGTCTGGTCGAAGAACATGTCCCTGGTCCAGCCCTCCATCCTGACCACGGTAAGGTCCAGTTTCAGCCCGGCCCTGGCCTTATGGAAAAGGGCCATCTCCCCGGCGGTGAAGCCGTGGCGCGTGGGCACGGGGAAATAGGCGGTAAAGAAGCTCATCCCGGGCTCCAGGACCGGTCCTTCCACCACCCCGCCGATGGGGTTAGGCCTGTCCAGCACCATGAAAGGTATCCCGGCCTTCGCGGCTTCTTCCATGGCGTAGCCCATGGTCGTCAGGTAGGTGTAAAAGCGTGCGCCTATATCCTGTATGTCGAAGACCAGTATGTCCAGGCCCTTAAGCATTTCGGGCGAGGGGCGTGTATTTTGGCCGTAAAGGCTGTATACTGGCGCGCCGGTGACCGGGTCGGAGGAGTTCTCAATGGAGGCGCCTCCCTCCTCGGTGCCGCGGAAGCCGTGTTCCGGGGCGAAGATGGCGGCCAGGGTGAAATTCCCGGCTTTGTAGAAAGCGTCCACCGAATTGACGCCGTTAAGGTCTACGGAGGTTTGGTTCGTGATCAGCCCCACGCGCTTGCCGGCCAGCTGTTTGAAGCCGCCGCGTTCCAGTACGTCAAGGCCGGTCAAGGTAAGGCTGGCGGAGCGGGCGGACGGGGTAAAAACGGTAAGCGCCAATAGTGCGGGTATAAAACGCGGTGCGGATAGATACGGTTTTCGTTCCATAATATTCATGTTCCCGCGGCCGTTGCCGCCTACAGCGTCCCGCCCGCCTTTTCCTTCTTCAATACCAGCAGGTAGAACTGTCCCTGGTCCCACAGTTTGAAGGCGAAGGTGCGGGCTTTCTTCCCGTTGCCGGAGAAGAAGTCCACGCGGCCCGGGCCCTTTATAGCCCCGCCGGTGTCCTGGCAGAGTACGAAGCGGCTGTCCAGCCTGCGGCCTATCAGTTCTCCTTCCGCGTCCACGTCGGGCGCGTTCACGCGCATAAAGCCTATGGCGCCCATGGGGATGATGGAATTGTCCACGGCCACGGAGCGCCAGCCGGTAAGGGGCAGGCCGTAAGTGCCGGTGGGGCCCTCTTCGGGGTCCGCGGGCTGCTCTATCTTAAAGAAAGTGTAGCGGCGGTTCGCGCTCATCACCTTGCGCTCCTTCGCGGGGTGATCGATCAGGTACTGCCTGCCTTTCTCATGGCTTAGCCCCTCCCGGGGCAGCGCGCCGGATTCCACAAGTGCGGTCAGCCAGCCTTTGAACGGCAGGCTGTTGGTGGAGGCGAACCGGGCCTTGATTATCCGGCCGTCCGGCAGGGCCAGCCGCCCGGAGCCTTCTATATGCAGGTCCATGAGGTCCGCGCGGTTGGCGAACCAGGCCAGCTCAAGGCCTTTTCCTTTCAGGACTCCGCCAAAGTCAATTTCTTCGCGGGTAAAGTACGGCACAAGGTTGCCGCCTTTTGCGCGCCCGGTTATTTTTTCGCCTTTGAATTTGTCGTTGAAGTCCTCCAGGTTGACCGAGATGAGGTCATCAGGCCTTGCGTATATCGGGTATTTATATTTTCCGCCTTTTTTAAGGCTGGCTTCCAGCGTGGGCTCATAATAGGAGCTGAATACCACGGTGCCGGTGGAGTCCCGTCCCGCCATCTGGTAGGTATCGAAGCGCTCCTTTATCATCCGGTCCAGGTCCTGCGCGGTGGGGGAGGATTCTATTATCCTTATCAGCTCCTCATTAGCGGCGGCCAGTTCCGCGGGCTTTACCGTCCTCTCTCCGAAAGCGTAGGCCTGCGCCCCGCCCTTAAGTCCGTTGAAATAGGCGCGGTTGAGTTTTGCGGCCTTCAGCAGCGGCCCCAGGTCGTCCATATCGGAAAAAACCGGCATGTTCTCGGGGGCGGCAAGGGACAGCGGGAGGGCTTGCGCGGCAACAGTGGATATGGCCGCAGGACAGGGGGGGCACTCGGCCGTGCCCGGGGTCTTTATTGTTTCGGTGGCGCAGCCGGCCAGGGAAACCGCGAGCACTATTAAAGCTGATCGTTTCATTGTAATTCTCCCGGCCAAAAACGTCCGCTGCGCCGCTCCCGCCCTTTAAATGCGGCGGCGGTTTTTCATTGGTAAAAACAGCGTCCGGCGAAATTTATTATCCCATAAAAAAAATATTGACACAAGGCCGATTTTCTACTAGACTTCTCCAATGAGGAAAAATATTTTATCTTTTTTGCTTTTAGTAGCGCTGCCCGGGGCTGTTCTGGCCAATGAGGCCAGGATACTTTCCATGAGCGGCAACGTGGAAGTCCGCCCGACCCGCGAGGGTCAGTGGGCTCCCGCCTCCGAGAACACGGAAATAGCCGAAGGCGGCGCCATACGCACCGGCGCCGACGGCGCGGCCATCATGCTGATGCCCAATAAGAGCAAGGTGTGGCTGAAAGAATCCACCAGCCTGGAAGTCGAGCAGCGCCAGACCCTGGCTTCGCGGCTCGCCCTGATGTTCGGGAGAATAAAGGTGCGTGTGCCGCACCTCATGCGCAAGGAAAAATTCGAGGTCCGCACCCCGGCCGCCGTCTGCGCCGTGCGCGGCACGGAACTGGTGCTTGGCACCACCGAAGACGGCAAGATGGACCTGAACGTGCTGTTCGGCGAGGTGAAGCTGAAGTTCGTGGTGCCCGCCGAAAAGGGCCCGAGCGATTTTTACATACCGCAGGGACAGGGCCTCAGCCTGGAAGAGAAGGGCAAGCCCGGCCTGCACGCGCTGCTTGATTCCAGGACCATACGCGAGGGCCTCGAGAACTGGAACCCCGGCGTGAAGCCCGAGGACAGGCAGAACGGCCTGAAGCAGAAAGAGAACGACAGGGCGCAGCTCAGGGAATATGCCCTGACCGCCGCTAACGCCGACAATACCATTAAAACTTTCCTTAATATCGTCAAGGACAGCGACCTGGAAGCCGGCCGCACGCTCACCGACGTGCACGGCAACCTGGTGCGCGTGGACCAGCGCATGATACGCCCTTCCGCCGACGAAGTAATGTTCCTGAATCTGGTCAAGAGGCCTGTGTATGACAGCCAGGGCGCACCGACCGCCGGCGGTTTCGCGTATAACGTCAGCGGGCCGATAACGGACCGCCTGGACTATATGCAGCTGACACTGAATATGAATCAGGACCTGCCCCAGCGCATCGAGGAGTGGCCGGCTTTCTTCAAAGACAATACGATAAAGCCGGAATATGCAACTTTCATACGGGCTAACAGGCTTTCGGATAATAACGGCATATTCTTCGTGGCGCAGGGCTCCAAGTATGTCGGCGGGACCACCGATAAACTCGTGAGCGATGGGAGCCTCGTCGGCGCTTCCGGACCCGGGGATGTCATGATAAGCGGCGTTATAACGGATGATACTTCGGATCCTGAAAATATAATAACCGCTGTCGAGGGGCTCAATAAGATCGCCCACCTGGGGATAGCGGATAACTCATCCGTGTCTTTAGGTTCGCTCAAATACAATGATGAGGCGGACCTTAAGACTTACGACAAGACCATCGGCGGCGACAGCGGACAGGTGCTTTGGGCACAAAGTCTGAATTCTTCCTACGATTCCAACAATGAATCCGACCCCAATTACATCGCCGACCGCGGGGACAAGCTTTTCCAGTATCAAGCAAAACTTTACGGCATAGGCGGCGATACCTTGGACATCAATAAGGTCTGGCTGGCCTCTGAAAACTATGTTATAGGCAATGGCGGCGACATAAAGGATGTTAATGACCTGACCAATTCGGGTACCGATCCTTTCACGCTTCTGAAGAATACGGCCGCCGAGTCGGTGCTTTACGTCAAGAACTACGACGCCAGCGGGACCACTCCGTACGGGCAGGTAGCCGCGTCAGATAAGTTCAGCAGCGACGGGGGCTACAATGTGGACCTGGTCTTCATACCCGACCTCCTGGTGGCGGCTGTGCAGCGCATATTGCCGGCCATTACCGAGATGAACAAGTAAGGCCCGGATAATTCAATGAAAAAAGGATTTAAACCGATGAAAAGGACAATGCTCACTCTGGCGGCGCTGCTTTGCCTCAACGGCGCCGCTTTCGCCTCTATCGACTGGCAGTCCAAGGGCGAAGAAATCGCCGGCGAGATACTGGCTAACCCGGCCGGTTTCTTCTATGACTTCCAGCAGGACTTCGAGGCCACCACGCCGCTGCCTCCCGGCAAGAGTTTCGGCGTACAGACCGGGCTCTGGGGCGGCATACTGCCCACCATAGCGGCCATGCCCAGCTTGTCGGGCAAGTACCGCCTGCACGCCGAAGGCCGTATCGCTCCCGGCGTGCCCCAGATAGACCTGATAGGCGGTTACTGGGATTGCCCGGTGGTTCAAATGGCCACTAACAATTCCAAGACCATAAAGGACGCCAAGTTCGACGGTTATTACATGGGCGCCATAATGAGCTCTTCTGTAAGTCCGCGCGTGCGCACTTTCTGGGGTTTCAAGCACAGCCAGCTTAAGGCCAGGGCCACCTTCCTGCCGGATTCGGAAGGGAAGCTGCCGCAGTTATTCGGGGTGGACATCAACAGCTTCGACACCGGCTTCAAGGACGACTTCATCATAGCCGGCATCGAAACGCCCAAGAGCATAAGCAAGCTGTGGAGCATACAGCTCAATTACGGCCTGAAAACGCAGATATTCGCTAGCAAGGTCAGCTGGTACGGAAAGTACTTCGAGCTGGGACTGAACATATACCCGGAAGGCGTGCTGGTCATCCACCCCGTGTGGAACTTCCACGTTAACTTCTAAAGCGAGCCTTAACCGCGAACGTTAAACGATTTTTAAGGATGAAAACAATGATGAAAAAAATAATATTAAGCGCTTTTGTAACGGCCGGCCTGGCCGGGCGCCTTTGCGCGGCCGTGCCTGAAGACTCCAAGATCTTCACGCCTTTCTTCGACATGACCCTCTCCGAGGCGGCCTACCTGCCCAGCGCTGGAAATATCTTCAGCGGCGGCAATATCAATACCCAGGTGGGGCTGCTCGCCAAGGCCACCGATAAGGACCAGTTCTTCGGCCTGTACAACTTCGGTTACTCCGGGCAGGGTTTCGCGCCGCAGGACTCGAAGCAGTTCACGGACCGCTCCATGTCGCACACCTTCAATATAGAGTACCGCAGGCAGCTCCTTGAGAACCTGCGCATACGCCCCGGCATTTCGGCTTCGCGGGAATACCGCCGCACCGGCGCCAACGAAGCCTGGGACAACGGCCTCTACAACATGAACACCGCGGGCTTGCAGCTGGCGGCCGATTATACCTTCAACAGCGAGAAGAACGGCTATGTCACGGCCCAGTACCTGTTCAAGAACGTGCAGTTCCCCAACTACACGGACCTGCTCAGCGAATTCCAGCGCTCCACCAATACCGCCGAGACCTCCGGCGGCATGCAGGACCAGACCATGTCGCAGGTGAGCCTGCGGCCCAACTGGAACAATTTCTTCGGAGGGTTTACCTATACCCTTCAGAGTTATAAGAACCAGAAAGTTGTGGAATCGGATGGCGTGTACGGCGGCACGAAGCAGAAGGACACCACCGCGGCGCTGGACTTCGGTTTCCACCAGAGCCTCTGGATATTCGAGATATACCCGATGGTCTCCTACTCGGCGCACAAGTCCAACCAGAACTTCCTGGTTTACAAGTTCGTCGGTGATTCAAACCCGCAGTTCAGCGACGGCTATTACGACTTCAAGGAGCTCACTCTCAGCCTGCCGCTGGACCTGAATATAACCAGCAAATGGGCCATAGGCGGTTCCCTCAACCTTACCCAGCGCAATTACGACTCCCGCAAGGCCCGCGATACCGACAATAACTTCACCGCCTCGAAGCAGAAAAATACCATGTCCACCCTGACCGGCTCCATACGCAAGCGCATAAACGATGTGGCCATGGTGCGGCTCTACTACGCGCTGATAGTCGCCAGCTCCAATAACAAGTTCGAAAGATACCTGCCGTACAACTATACCGGCAACAGTTTCGGCATAGCCTACCAGCTGTCTTATTGAACCGGACGGCCGTAATTGAAGGGCCCGGGCAGACACCCGGGCCCTTTTATTTATATAATTATGTTTTGCCCGCCCGGGAGCGGCGGGCGCTCTATTTTCATACACCATCCAGGGGATTCTAATGTATCTTAAAGCGCTTGAGATCTACGGTTTCAAATCCTTCGCCAACAAGGTGAAGATGCCGCTTAAACCCGGCATAACCTGCATAGTCGGCCCCAACGGCTGCGGAAAATCCAACGTGGTAGATTCCATAAAGTGGTGCATAGGCGAAATGTCCTGGAAGTCGCTGCGTATGCCGTCCATGATGGACGTTATCTTCGCCGGCACCACCAAGCGCCAGGGCCTGAACATGGGCGAAGTGGCCATGACCTTCGATAACGAGTCGCGCAAGCTCCCGCTGGATTTCAGCGAGGTCACCGTAACGCGCAAGATCTACCGTTCCGAGGAGTCCGAGTATTTTATAAACAAGGTGCAGTGCCGCCTTAAGGACATACGCGAGATGTTCCTGGACACCGGCATAGGCACTGACGGCTACGCCATCATAGACCAGGGCGAAGTGGAAACCGTCCTGAACGCTTCGGCCGAGCAGCGCCGCGAACTTTTTGAGGAGGCCGCCGGCGTTTCGAAATACAAGGCCAAGCGCGAGGAGGCGGCGCGCAAGCTGGAAAAGGTGGAGGCCGATCTGAACCGCCTCGCCGATTCCATGGTGCTCCTTAACGAGCAGATCACAAAGCTGGATAACGAGGCCAAGAAGGCCCGCCTGCAGGCTAAATACCGCGAAGAACTTACCGCAGCCGAGATCTCCCTGCTGCTTAAAGAGGGAACGGCTTTCTCCGCGAAGAGCGCCGAAGCCGCCGCCCGTCTTGAGCCCGTGAAGAAAGAGCTGGCCGATATCGCCGTGGCCATAACGGGGCTGGAGGGCGAGTCCGCCGCGCTGAGCCTCACCCTGGCCCAGAAATCCGAGGAGCACAGGATACTGAAAGAGGCCTTCACCGCCGTAAAGATAGAAAAGAGCCATTCGGAGGGCCGCGTGGTATCCGGCATGGAGATGCTGGCCGAAATAGGCAGCCAGCGGGTCTCGCTTGAAACCTCCGAAAGGCTCAACTCGGAGAAGCTGGGCCGCACCGAGCCCCGCCTCGCCGAACTGCGCGCCAGGTTGGCCGCAGACGAGGGCGGCATGCCGGCCCTGCAGGCCGAGCATGACTCGGCCGCGGCTGCCCTTTCCGGTGTAGAGGCCGAGATGCGTTCCGCTGACGCCGCCGCGGAGAACATTGCCCGCGAGATGAACGCGGCCTACTCGGTGGAAGTGGAGATCTCGAACGACATTGCCCGCACCGGCTCCGACATAGGCCATTACCGCGACGCAAAAGCCGGCCTCGAGAGGGACATAGCCGATCTTAAAGCCGCATTGTCCGCCATAGAGGCGCGTATAAACGACCTGCGGTCCCGTTCAGCGTCGCTCGGGGCCGGGCTGGCCGCGGAAAATGAAAAGGTCTCCGCCGCGGAAGCGAGGGTAAAAACGATTTCAGCGCGCCTGGACGAGATAGACTCGAGGCAGTCCGCCATACGCGAAGGCAGGGCCTGGGACCAGTCCCGCCTCGAGGCCATACTGGCGCAGGGCGAGCATGATACCTACTGGGTGGGCATAAACGGCGTGCTTAACTCCGGCCTGGGCGGGATAAGGGGCACGCTGCGCCACCTTCTTTCGATAAAGAAAGAGGAGCGCGTAGCGGTGGAGGACGCGCTGGGCCGCTTCCTCGATTCAGTGGTCTGCGAGAACTCGGCCTCTGCCCAGGCGGCCATAGATTACCTGAAACACGTGGGCAAGGGACGCTGCCGTTTCCTGATACTGGACCGGGCGCCGTCCGCCTCACCCGCGCAGGAGGGCTGGACCGCCCCCGGCGCGCAGCGCATAATGGATATGGTCTCCTGCGACCAGCAGTACCTGCCGCTTATGACCGGCCTGCTCTCCGGAGTTTATTCTAGCGGCGGCGCCGTGCACGGGGCCTTCTGGGTTACCGGCGGCGTAGACGAGGTGGCTTCCAACGAGCCGTACTGGGAAGAGGAAGGCGACCTGAAGGAGCGGATAAAGAAGCTGGACGAAGAGACCGCGGCGCTGGAATCCGAGAAAGCCGGCTTGCTGCCGCAGCTGGACGCCGCCCGCGGCGAGGTATCTTCATCCAGGGAAAGGGCCGGCTCCCTTAACATAGAATTCCACAAGAACGAAACCGAGGCTTCCGGCGCGGGGGACGACCTGCGCGTGAAGCGCGACAGCCTGGCTCTGGCCGAGGCCGAGAGCGGTAAGACCGGGACGGCCATAAATGACGCAGAAGCCGCGCTGGTTGCGCTCGGTCTCAGGCAGGCCGCCGCGCACGCCGCCTCCGAGGCGAAGAAAGCCGAACAGTCGGCGCTTGCGGACAAAAAAGACGCCCTTCACCTGGATTTCGCCAGGCGCAAAGAGCTCCTGGGCGGCGCCAAGGCCAACCTGGACAATTACCGTCAGAACCTGGAAGCCCTGAAGGGAGAGCTCGCCCGCGCCGAGGGCGACATCTCGGCCCTGTACGAGGAAAAATCCCATTTCGCCGGGCGCCGCGAGGAATTGGCCGCGCGGGAGACAAGATTGAACGGGGAGATAGCCGCGGCGCGCGCCCGCCTGGCCGAACTGATGCACGATCTCGCCGAGAAGGAGATCATCGACCGGCAGCTGGACGACGAAACTAACGAGCTGCGCGGAAATTACCTGCGCCTCGGAGCCAACCTCAAGGACAACAGGGACCTGGCCTCCGAGAACGAGAAGTTCCGCTACCAGATCGAGACCGAGATGGCCACGCTGAACGCGCGCGCCGAGGAAAATGCCCGGCGCATGGCCGACGAGTGGAACATAACACCCGAGGAAGCGGCCGTAAAATACGGCGAGGTGGAGACGGACCCGGAACGCGTGAAATTCCTGCGCAAGCGCATAGAGAACATGGGCGCCGTCAACATGACCGCCCCCGAGGAATACGAGACCCTGACCGCCCGCTACAACTTCATAAATTCCCAGGTGGAGGACCTGAACCGCGCCAAGGCGGACCTGCGTTCGGCCATCAACAAGATAAACGATACCACGCGCGAGAATTTCAAGGCCACCTTTGACAAGGTACAGGTCTACTTCAAGGAGATCTATTCCCTGCTGTTCAACGGCGGCGAAGCGGACCTGATACTGACCACACCGGAGAACCTGTTGGAGACCGGCGTGGAGATAATGGCGCACCCTCCCGGCAAGAAACTGGTGAGCATCTCCCAGCTGTCCGGAGGCGAAAAGGCCCTGACGGCCCTGGCGCTGCTGTTCAGCTTCTTCCGCGTCAACCCCTCGCCTTTCTGCGTCATGGACGAAGCGGACGCCCCTTTGGACGAAGCCAACGTGGAGCGCTTCGTGCGCCTGATACGCGAGTTCTCCTCGACCACGCAGTTCATCGTCATAACGCATAATAAGCGCACGATGGAAGCGGCCGACACCCTTTACGGGGTTACCATGGAGGAGCTGGGAGTCAGCAAGCTCATCTCGGTCGACCTGAAGCGCGCGGCCAGGCTGGCCACCCAGGAAGAGGCCGTGGGAGTTTAGTGAAATACGGCGTCTTTTCGGACGTGCACGGCAACTATGAGGCCCTCAAGGCCGTGCTGGCTTTTTACCGCCGGAAAGGCGTGAAAGATTTTATCTGTTGCGGCGATATCGTGGGCTACGGGCCGCAGCCGCTGGAGTGCGTGGAGGCGTTGAGCGGCATTAAGGAGCTGGTCGCCGTGATGGGCAACCACGACGCGGCGCTCGCGGGCAAGCTGGGAGTAAAGTGGTTCAACCCCGACGCGGCATGGGCCATAGAGTTCACGCGGGGCCGGCTCACCGGCCAGGCCATGGATTACGTAGCCGGCCTTCCGGAAATTGTGGAAACGGATGACTTTACGCTGGTACACGGCTCGCCCTGCAAGCCTCTCACGGAGTACCTGCTGAGCGAGAACCAGTACACCGCCAACGCGAAGAAATGGACGGTTTCTCCCTGTTTCCTGGGACACACCCACATGCCGCTTTATTTCAGGGAGGGTCCGTCCGGAGCGCCTGAGACCGATTTTATGAAACCGCTGGCCAGGATATCCGCGGCCTCCGGGCGCGTTATGATAAATCCGGGCTCAGTCGGCCAGCCGCGCGACGGAGACTCCAGGGCGGCCTGCGGTATATACGATTCGGAAAGCAGGTCCTTCGAACTGCACAGGGTCTCGTACGATATAGAGGCGACGCAGAAGCTTATGACCCGGTTAAATATGCCGGCCGAGCTGGCCAACCGTCTCAGCTTCGGTTTTTAGCCGGGACAGCACAAAAAATATGGCGATAAAAATTCTCATAGTTGACGACGACAAGAACTTCATAGAAACCCTGGAGGACGGCCTCAGCCTGAAGGCCGATGACGTGGAGATAATGGTAGCTAAATCCGCCCGGGAGGCGCTGGACGTTCTTGCGGCCGCCATGCCTTCCGTGATAATTCTGGACATACAGCTGCCGGACATGCACGGCGTGGAGTTCCTGCGCGTGATACGAGAATCCGCCAGGCTGAAAAAAGTGCCGGTGGTCTTTATCTCGGCCAAATATACCGAACCGGCCGACCGCTCCGAAGCCATGCTGGCAGGGGCCGGGGCTTTCTTTTCAAAACCTATTGATATAGACGAGCTCTGGAAGGAAATGCATTACCTTCTTAGCCGCTCGGAGGGCCGCAAGCCCTAGATAGCTTGGCCGCCTTGATACGGCACAGACATAGTCTTGGCCGTCTGATGCGCATAGCGCTCGATACGGCACAGACATAGTCTTGACATTAAAAAGCAAGTCTTATAGTATAAACGAAAGCGGCAGATAAAGCGGTTGTTCAAGGAGATAAACATGGCCAGCGATATACAGGTTACCGACGCCAATTTCGAAGCCGAGGTTATAAAGAGCAATATCCCCGTCATGGTGGATTTCTGGGCCCCCTGGTGCGGGCCATGCCGTATGGTGGGTCCTGTCATAGAAGAGCTGGCCAAGGAGTACGCAGGCAAGATAAAGGTCTGCAAAATGAACACGGACGAGAACCCGGTCACGGCTTCCGCCTACCGCATCTCCGCCATTCCCACCCTGCTGTTCTTCAAAGGCGGCAAGGTCATGAACGATATGCAAGGTATGCAGCCAAAGGAAGAGATGAAGAAGAGCCTGGACGCGCTGCTCGCTTAGCGCGGTCCGGGCCCGGGAGGGAAATCGAACCCCTCCCAGCGCCAACGCCGGCTGCCGCTCCTCCGGCCCGCATGTACCTTCCGAAGCAGTCCCCGAAAAATAAATGCCTATCAAGCGCGTTTTTATAATAGACGCACACGCTTTCCTCCACAGGAGCTACCACGCCCTGCCCAAGTTCTCCACTTCCAAGGGGGAAGAGGTAGGCGCCTTGTACGGTTTTACGCGTCTCCTCCTTAAGCTGCTGCGCGAACGGCGGCCGGAATACGTGGCAGTATGTTTCGACTCCAAAGGCGGCACTTTCCGGAACGAGCTTTACGGGCAATACAAGGCCAACCGTTCCGAGACAGAGCCCGGACTCGTAGGCCAGCTGAAAACGGCGCGCGAACTAGTTAAAGCCATCGGTTTAAAAGGGGTATACCTGAACGGCTTTGAGGCGGACGATATTATAGCCACCATAGCCCGCCGCGCCGAGAAGGCCGGCCTTGAGGCGGTCATAGTTTCCGGCGACAAGGACGCCGCCCAGCTGCTTGGCGACAGGGTAAAGCTGTGGGACGGTTCTTCTCCGGAATTTTCCGGCCCGGAAGCCGTTATAAAAAAATATGGCCTGCCGCCGGCCCTGCTGCCGGATTATTTCGCGCTGACCGGCGACTCCTCGGACAATGTGCCCGGCGTTGCGGGTGTGGGGCCCAAGAGCGCCGCCAAACTGGTGCAGACTTACGGCCCCCTTGAAAAGATACTCGCCGCGGCCATGGACCCGGAACTGACCTCGTCCGACAAGGCGCTCGCCAAGGTGGCCAAAGACATGGATAATGCCAGGCTGTCCCGCAGGCTTGTCACGCTGGAATACGACGCCCCCGTAGAGGAGGGGATGGATATTTTCAGAACCGCGCCTCCCGGGGGGCCGGAACTTGAGGAGATGGCGCGCCGGCTGGAGTTCAAGGACCTTCTGGCGCTGGCCGGCAAGTCCCCGGCGGAGCATAAGCCGGCGGAACTGCCCCCGGTGAAAGCCCCGGGGGAAATACTCGCCGCCGCGCGGGGGGAGATATCCTTCGCGGCTTTCGATGACGGTCTCGCCATAGGCTCGCGTGAAGGGGTCTGCGTGCTTCGCCAGGGGGCGGTCAGCCCCGAAACTGCCAGGGCCGCGGCGGCGATACTGTGCGACCGGAATGTTTTCAAGCCCGTCTTCGGCGCCAAGGCCGTCATGCGCCAGCTCGGTTTGCCGGCCGGAGCCGGACCCGAAAATTTCGCCGACGCCGAGGCCGCCGCCGCGCTGCTTGCCGCGGGGACGCGCGGGACCGGGCTTGGGCAGATGGTATTCGAAAGGCTGGGGCTGCCGCTGCTGGCGCCCGGCTCGGACGAGGAAAAGGCCCAGGCCGCGGCCGCGCTGCCCGGCCTCTGGCGAAAGCTGGATGAAGAGCTGGGCGCTTCGGGGATGCGGCAGGTCTATTCCGAGCTGGAACTCCCGCTGCTGCCGGCGGTTTACGCCATGGAACAGCACGGCACCGCCGCTGATATAGTACTGCTTGGAGAGCTGTCCTCCAGGTTCGAGAAAAAACTCTCCGAACTCCAGGCGGAGGCGGAGCGCATAACCGGCGCGGAGGTAAACCTGAATTCCCCCAAGCAGGTGGCCTTCCTGCTGTATGAGAAGCTCAATCTCGGGCTGGGCGAGGCGCAAAAAAAACAATTCAAGAACAAGGAGGGCTATTCCACCGGCGAGGAAGCCCTGCAGTATCTGAAAGCCGCGCACCCGGTGGTGCCGCTGCTGCTGGAATTCCGCGAGATCTCCAAGCTGAAATCCTCTTTCGTGGACAACCTCCTGGCCGCGGCCGGCCCCGAGGGCAGGCTGCACACTACTTTCGACCAGCTCGGCACGGCCACCGGCAGGTTCTCCAGTTCCAAACCCAATTTGCAGAACATCCCGGCGCGCTCCGAGGCGGGGCTGCTGGTGAGGAAGTGCTTCACCGTAAGGGACGGTTTCACGATGCTCAGCGCCGACTACTCGCAGATAGACCTGCGCGTGCTGGCCCACCTGTCCGGGGACGCGAACCTGGTGGAGGCCTTCAGGAACGGGGAGGATATACATCTACGGACCGCAAGCGAGATCTTCCACTGCGCGCCGCAGCTGGTGACCCAGGAAATGCGCCGCGCGGCCAAGGCCATAAATTTCGGCATAGTCTATGGCCAGACCCCGCAGGGTTTGTCGCGGGAACTGGGCATAAGCCGCGCCGAGGCCGCCACTTATATAAAGCACTATTTCGAGGTATGTCCCGGGGTTAAAGCCTGGAGCGAGCTGACCGTGGAGCAGGCGAAGAAGAGCGGCATGGTGACGACTTTCACCGGGCGCCGGCGGCTCCTGCCGGAGCTGGCCGCCTCCAACCCGCACCTGCGCGGCTTCGCCGAGCGCGCCGCCGTGAACACCCCGGTGCAGGGCGGTTCGGCGGATATAATAAAGAAGGCGATGGTGAAGCTCTTCGCTGAATTCAGGCATTCCAAAGACGTTTTTATGCTTCTACAGGTGCATGACGAACTGGTTTTCGAGGTGCGCACGCCGAAGCTTAAAGAGGCCGCCCGCCTGGTAAAGAGAGAGATGGAGAACGCCTACGAACTTTCCGTCCCGCTCAGGGCCGACCTGAAGACCGGCCTTAACTGGCGGGACATGGCGCCGTACGAGGAATAGTTATAAAAATTAAACCGTGCGGATGGCGGTCGTATTATTGAATGGGGCAGTCTTGAAAGTCTACTGCAAATTGGTTCACACCAGAATAAGTCACGAACGAATAATTTAATGGCTATTTCATTAAAACTTCCCTCGCTGGGGGACCTGCCGCCGGTAACAAGGGCTATGACGGTTCTTTTCTTCGCCGGCTGGCTGGCCGAGCTGGCTTTCGGCTACAGGCTCAACGACCTTTTCGGCCTGGTCCCCGCCGCCCTTATTTACCGGTTCTGGCTGTGGCAGGCCGCGACATATATTTTTATACACGCCAATTTCTGGCATTTCTTCTTCAACGCTTTCATGATGTGGATGCTGGGTTGCATGCTGGAGCCGGAGATGGGGTCGCGGAAGTTCCTCCTCTATTTCCTCGTCTGCGGTATAGCTGCCGCGTTATTCACCGCCGCCTGGACGCCAAATTCCCCGATACCCGTGGTGGGGGCCTCGGGGGCCGTTTACGGCCTGCTGGGAGCTTTCGCTTTCCTGCACCCGGAGACAAGGGTTTACCTGTATTTTGTTTTTCCCATGAGCGCGCGGACGCTCGCCTTCCTGCTGGGGGCTCTGGAATTCGTAATGACCTTATCCAGGACCGGCTCAACGATCTCCAGCGCCACCCATTTAGGCGGCCTGGCCGCCGGACTGCTGTGGCTGTGGGCGGAACGGCGTTTTAAGGGGCGGCCGGCCCGGGAAACGGACACCGCGGCTATGGAGATGGGGGAACTGGACCATCTGCTTGAGAAGATCTCCAGGAAGGGACAGTCGGCATTGAGCCGCTCCGAAATAGCGCGGCTGGACGAGTACGCCAGGAAGAGGGGCGGGCGGGCCTGAGGCGGAGAGAACACGGTATGAAAAAAGAAAAATACAAGATCGGCGCGCCCGGAAAGACCGTTATCGGCCTTACCGGGCCCATCGCTTCGGGCAAGAGCCTGGCGCTTTCCTATTTTAAAAAACACGGCGCGTTCTGCGTTTCTGCCGACGCTTTGGCCGCGAGCCTGTTGACAGAGCCCCCGTGTTATAATAGAATCTTAAGGAAGTTCGGTCCTGAAATACTCCTAAAAAACGGTTTCCTGGACAAAAAGAGGCTTGCTGCCGAGGTATTCGGTTCAGCGGCGAAGCGCAAATGGCTTGAAAGGCTTCTCCATCCGGTAATTTTGAAAGAAACGCATTCTCTAATAACCAAATCCCATAAAAAATTTGCGGTTGTTGAGGCGCCCCTCCTGTTCGAGGCGGGGCTTGCGGAGTGTTTCGCGCTTAATCTTTGCCTGTACGCCCCCGAAAGAACGCTGGAGGCGAGGGCGCTTGGACGCGGTTGGACAAGGGCGCAGTACAGGGCCAGGCGGTCGGCACAAATGCCGGCGCGGGAGAAATACGCCAGGGCCGCGGTGGTCCTGGACAATTCGGGCGATCCGGCCGCGCTGGAGAGAAGCGTAAAAATTATTTGCAGTTTCTTGAAGAACATCTGAGAGGTAAAATGAACGGACAACAGCAGGAAGAAAAAAATTCAAAAGCGGCGGCGCAGGAAGCTGGGAACGGGGACGCGCAGCAGCGCCCGCAAAACCACAACCACAGGGGCGGGCCCAGAGGCGGCAATGGCGCGTCCAATGACACAAGGGGAAACCAGAAAATGGAAAATAACGGAAGAACGCCCAACCAGGGCCAGAACCAGAACCAGGGACAAAACCAGGGCCAGAACCCGCCCAAAATAGATATTACGGCCATGACCAAGATGACCGTGCCCGAACTCGTGAAGATAGCCGAGCAATATAACCTGGAAGGGGTTTCCAGCCTGCGCAAGCAGGAGATGATCGGAAAGATAATGGAAGCCCAGGCCAAGCAGAACGGCATAGTGCAGGGCGAAGGGGTGCTGGAAATATTGCCGGACGGCTTCGGCTTCCTGCGCTCGCAGGAATACAATTACCTGTCCAGTCACGAGGATATCTACGTTTCCCCGTCCCAGATAAAGAAACTCGGTCTGCGCAAGGGAGACGCCGTCAACGGCCTCATCCGCCCCCCGAAGGACGGCGAAAGATTCTTCGCGTTGCTGCAGGTGAAGACCGTTAACGGTTTCGAGATAGAAAAGATAGGCCACCGCCCGCTGTTCGACAACCTCACCCCGCTCTACCCAAATTCCCGCTTCACGCTGGAAACGGCCAAGAACGAGATGACCGGCCGCGTGATAGACCTGATAGTCCCGGTAGGCAAGGGGCAGCGCCAGCTTATCGTAGCCGCGCCCAAGACCGGCAAGACGATGATACTGCACCGCATAGCCAACTCGCTGACCACCAACCATCCCGAGATAGAGCTGATAGTGCTGCTGATAGACGAGCGCCCGGAGGAAGTCACCGACATGAAGCGCTCCGTCAAGGGCGAAGTGCTCGCCTCCACCTTCGACGAGCCGGCCGACCGCCACGTGCAGGTTGCCGACATAGTGCTTGAGAAAGCCAAGCGCATGACCGAGCACGGCAAGGACGTGGTGATACTGCTCGACTCGATCACCCGCCTGGCCCGCGCTTACAATACCGTGGCCCCTTCTTCGGGCCGCGTGCTTTCCGGCGGCCTTGAATCCACCTCCCTGCAGCGGCCCAAGCGCTTTTTCGGCGCGGCCAGGAACATAGAGGAAGGCGGCTCGCTTACCATCATAGCCACCGCGCTGGTGGAGACCGGCAGCCGGATGGACGACGTCATATTCGAGGAGTTCAAGGGCACCGGCAATTCCGAGATCTACCTGGAGCGCAAGCTGGCTGACCGCCGCATATTCCCGGCCATCGACATTAACCGCACTTCCACCCGCAAGGAAGAGCTGCTGATGAGCGAGGACGAGCTTAACAAGGTCTGGATACTGCGCAAAGTGCTTGCGCCCCTGTCGCCGATAGACTCGCTTGAACTTCTCGTTTCCAAGCTTGCGGCGACCAAGTCCAACAAGGACTTCCTTAAATCAATGGAGATCGGTTCGGACAGGTAATATGAACCTGAGCAGGTGGAAACTTGCCGCGGGAATACTTCTGGGGATGGCGGCTATCTCGGCCGCCATAGCCCCGGTGGTGCCCGCTTTCCCCTATGCCAGGTTTTCGGTGCTTACGCCCCCGGGACCCGCGGAGCCTCCGCCGGAGGCCTTCAGGAAGATACCCCGCCTGATAAACGCCCGCCATAAAGTGGTCAACGGCGACAACGTGCGCTCGATAGCCACCGCTTACGGCACCGACGTGCGCTCGCTGCAGAGCACCAACTCCAACGAGTTCATTTTTATGTCGCGCGGCGGATATATAAGGGTGCATAACGGCAAAGGCCTGCTTTACGAGGTTACGGCTAACGGCGAGACGCTGGACGGGATAGCCGGGCGCTACCTCGCCAAGGGGCGCGACCTTAAGTCTTTCAGGGCGGAGATAGTTGAAGACAACGACCTGCCGCCCTCGGCGCTGCTCGTGAACCACAAGTTCATGAAGGGCGAGAGGGTATACCTGCCGGACGTATACGTGGACCTGGATACCTACCACATGCCGCTCAGGAATTACGGGCGCATCAGCTCCTCTTTCGGCATGCGTTACCATCCCATACTTAAACGCAAGATATTCCATAGCGGCTGCGACATCCCCATGCCCATAGGCACCGCTGTTTACCCGGCCCGCTCCGGGGTAGTGGCCTTCGCGGGCTGGAAGGGCGGTTACGGTAATACCGTCGAGGTGCGCCACAAGGACGGCTCCATGTGCCGCTACGGCCATCTTTCCGCGGTGAAGGTGGCGGTCGGGGATACCGTGCAGAAGTCCAAAACCCTTCTGGGCAAGGTGGGGTCCACCGGCTTATCCACGGGCCCCCACCTGCACTTCGAAATAATCACGGCCGCCGGCAAGTCGGTCAACCCGATGGCGAAAATAGGAAGGAAGTGAGCGCAGGCGCCGCGGGCTCTGGTGCGAGCCCGGTTTTATGCTATAATTTATGTTCAGTTGACATATTTTAGAGGAAAAGACAATGAAAAACGACATACACCCCAGCTACAACCTTTGCGAAGTGACCTGCGTCTGCGGAAACGCTTTCCAGACACGCTCGGTGAAGCCGTCCATAAAAGTTGAAACCTGCTCCGCCTGCCACCCTTTCTATACCGGCAAGCAGAAACTGCTGGACACCGCCGGCCGCATCGAGAAATTCCAGAAGAAATTCTCCGCCACCGATGGCAAGATGGTAGCGCGCAAGGTCAAGAAGGTCACCGTGAAAGCGGTTACGCCGCGCCAGGTCGTCAAGCGCAAGGTGCTTTCCTCCGCGCCCGCCAAGAAAGCCGACGCTAAAGCAGCCAAGGCCGCGGCGCCCAAGGTGGAAAAGAAAGAAGAAGCGAAGTAGCTTCGCGCTTTTGACGGGCGCTCCTGTGATGGGGCGCCCGTTTTTTTATGTCCGGCCGGGACCGGGGCTTTAGAGTTTATCCGGGTCAGCCTCCCTTATGCTTGAAAAAGAATTAGGCGCCATAAAAAGGGAATTCGACGAAACAGAGGCCCGCCTTGCTTCGGGCGGTCTGAGCTCTGGCGACATAGAGAAGCTTTCCAGGCGTCACTCCGCCTGCCGCCAGATACTGGAAACCGCGGCTGTCCTCGAGAAAGCCGAAAAAGAGGCCGAGGGAACCCGGCAGATGGTCTCCAGCACCGACAAGGAAATGGCGGAACTGGCCGCCTCGGAACTCCCCGCTCTCGAAGGCAAAGCCGCCTCCCTCGCCAAAAAACTAAATCTCCTGATAATTCCGCCGGACCCGTCAGATCCGAAAAACATCTTCCTGGAGATCCGCGCCGGAGTAGGCGGCGACGAATCCGCCCTTTTCGCGGCCGACCTTCTGCGCATGTATACCCGTTTCGCCCAGAGCATAGGCCTGAAAGCGGAGCTGCGCGATCTCTCCGCCACGGGCCTGAAAGGCATAAAATACGCCGTGCTCTACGTCTCCGGGCAGGACGCTTACTCCTGGTTCAAGTACGAGGGCGGCGTGCACCGCGTGCAGCGCGTGCCGCAGACCGAGGCCTCGGGCCGCGTGCACACCTCCACTGTCACCGTGGCCATCATGACCGAAATAGACGAAGTGGAGATAAAGATAAATCCGAAAGACCTGAAGATGGACACTTACCGCTCCGGGGGGAGCCGGCGGGCAGAACGTCAACAAAGTGGAGACCGCCGTACGCATCACTCACATCCCCACCGGAGTTATTACGCAATGCCAGCAGGAGCGTTCGCAGGGCCAGAACAGGATGAAGGCCATGGCGCTGCTGGCCGCCAAACTCGCGCAGATGAGTTCGGAGAGCCAGGCTAAATCCACCGCTGGCGAGCGCAAGAAACAGGTGGGAACGGGCGACCGCTCGGAAAAAATACGCACCTACAACTTTCCGCAGAACCGGGTTACCGACCACAGGGTGCAGATGTCCTGGTATAACATGACCGAGATGATGGAAGGCAATATCAGGGATATGCTCGAAGAGCTGAAGCTCAATATCGGCAGGAAAAAGGAAAATGAAAGCGGGCAAAACGCTGATTGACGCCGTCGCGCGCCTTAACTCGCGCGGCGTGGACGAGCCGGGCCCTAACGCCCAGTGGCTGCTAGCTGACGCGCTGGGGGTAGCGCGCCTGCAACTGCTTGCCGAACCGGACCTGCCGGTGCCGGCCTCGGCCATGAAAGAATTCGAGAAAAACCTGGCGCTTAAGGAGCAGGGTTTGCCTTTGGCTTACATACTCGGCTGGCACGATTTCCGCGACATACGCTTAAAGGTGGACAAGCGGGTGCTTGTTCCCCGCCCTGAGACCGAAGAACTGGCCGGGATCGCCGCGGACTTCCTGCGCGGCCGCGGAAACGCCCCCTCGGCGCTGGATTACGGCGCCGGGAGCGGGGCTATAGGCCTGTGGCTGGCCGTTAAGTTCCCGTGTCTGCGCCTGACCGCGGCCGAAAAGTCGGCGCGGGCCATAGCCTGCGCGAGGCTGAACGCCGCCAATCTCGGTCTGGCCGCCAGGGTAAAATTCGTCAGGGCTTCTACGCTCGCGCCGGTCAGGGGACGGTTCGACCTGATAGTTTCCAACCCGCCGTATATCCCCTCGCGGGTCATACCCGGGCTTTCCCCTGAGGTGCTGAGCGAGCCCCGCATGGCTCTCGACGGCGGCGGCGACGGCCTTGACGTGGTGAGAATGCTGCTGTCAAAGGCCCCGTCCAGGCTGAAGCCCGGCGGCGCGCTCATCCTGGAGCTTGGCGGGACGCAGGCGCCGAAAATGCTCGCGGCCATGTCCCCGAAAGTGTGGAAAGAGAAGCGAACCTTCAGGGATTTCAACGGGATAGAAAGATTTGTTTTCGGGGTCAGGATATAGGATTGAAGATTGAAGATAAGATTCCGCAATACCACGCTTCCCAATCCGATAATCTTATAACCTTGAATCCAATAATCTGATAATCTGATAATCTGATAATATTTATGGTACGGAGAATTTATGGATAATTTTATTATACGGGGCGGCAAGCCCCTTAGCGGGCAGACCGTTATCAGCGGGTCAAAGAACGCGGCGCTGCCGATACTGGCAGCTACCCTGCTCACGAGCGAAAAATGCGAGGTCAGGAACGTGCCTGAACTGATGGACGTCAAGTCGACGTTCGAACTCCTGAACTACCTGGGAAAAAACTGTTTTTACGGCTACGGCAGCTTCGTGGCCGAGGAGCACGGCCAGTTAAAGCAGCACGCTCCCTACGACCTGGTGCGCAAGATGCGCGCCTCCGTCCTGGTCGCCGGGCCGCTGCTCGCGCGTTTCAAAAAGGTCCGTTTCTCCCTGCCCGGCGGCTGCTCCATCGGGATGCGGCCGATAGATATACACCTCGAAGGCTTCAAAAAGCTGGGTGCGCAGGTCTCCTATGAAAAAGGCGACGTGATACTTTCCGCCAAGAAATTAAAGGCGTGCCGCGTTAAGTTCCGTTTTCCGAGCGTGGGGGCGACCGAGAACCTTATGATGTGCGCCGCCCTTATAGAGGGCGAGACCACTCTTGAAAACTGCGCCCGCGAGCCGGAAATAGAGGACCTGGCGGGAGCGCTCAATAAGATGGGCGCGTCGGTAACCGGAGCGGGCTCACCGGTCGTAAAGATAAAAGGCGCGGCCCGGCTTAAAGGCCTCAATTACACGGTGATGCCTGACCGCGTGGAGACCGGCACCTTTATGCTGCTTTGCGCTTCCGCCGGCGGACGCATCAAACTGCTTAATACGGCGCCTAAGACGCTGGAGGCCCTGATAAGGGCGATGAAAAAAGCGGGGGTGAAGATAAATACTTTTAAGGACTCAATGGAAGTGATAGCGCCGCTCGGCCGCCCCCGACCCGTGAGCGTGGAGACAAAGCCGCACCCCGGGTTCCCGACCGACCTGCAGGCGCCCTGGATGGCGTTCATGGCGCGGGCCAACGGCGTCTGCGAGGTGCGCGAGCAGATATTCGAGAACCGCTTCATGCAGGCGCCGGAGCTGCTGCGCATGGGAGCGGATATAACGGTGACGGACAGGAACGCCGTGATACGCGGCGTCCCGGCGCTGCTGGGCGCCCCGGTGATGGCTTCCGACATACGGGCCGGCGCCGCCATGGTGGTGGCCGCGGCTTCGGCCAGGGGAAAGTCGGTCATACGCCGCATTTACCACATAGACCGCGGCTACGAGAAGCTGGAACATAAATTAAAGGACCTTGGTGTGGATGTGTCGCGCGTAAAAGCCTAGCGGGCGGGACGGCGCAGCCGGATCCTGAAAATCACCTATGATCTCTTTTGAAGAGGCCGGAAAAATGCTCATTTCGCGGCGGGACTTCGTTAAGAAGGACGCCCTGGCCGCAGTTCACGACTGCCTGGCGAAGCTGGGCAACCCGCACCTTAAGCTTAAAACCGTGCACGTGACCGGCACTAACGGCAAAGGCTCCGTCTGCGCGCTTTTCGAGGCGTCCGCCCGGGCCGCGGGGCTTAAAACCGGGCTGTTCATTTCCCCGCACCTGGTCAGCATAACCGAGCGCATACAGCTTAACGGGGAAAATATACCCGAAGCCGTATTCGCAGGGCTTTTCGAAGAAGTCTTAAGCGCGGGGCCAGGCCTCGGTTTTTTCGAAATCCTCACCTGCATGGCTTTCCTGTTCTTTGAACGGGAAGGCGTAGATCTGGCCGTTGTGGAGGTGGGTATAGGGGGCCGCTGGGATACCACCAACGTGCTGCCAAAGCCGGAGCTCAGCGTCATCACTTCTGTGGATTATGATCACAAGAAATACCTGGGCGGCACGCTTTCGGAGATAGCCGCGCAGAAGGCCGGGATAATAAAGCGGGGCGGCATATGCGTGGCCCCGATACTGTCGCCCGAGGCGCGCGCCGAGATATCCGCGGAGGCCGCTGAAAAAGGCGCACAATGCCATTTTTTCGCGCCGGCTTTCGAGATAGTTTCGCGCGACTGGGAAAACAGCCGGATGCTGCTCCGCCATAAGAAGACGGGGCAAACTTTTCCTTTCGGCATACTCGGCGAACCGCAGGTTTCGAACGCCACCCTGGTATGGGAAGGGCTTGAAATAATGCGAGGGCTGGGCTGGCCGATAAGCCGGGTCCATGCCGCGGCCGGTTTCGAAAGCGTCCGCTGGCCGGGCAGGTTCCAGGTCGTGCGCGGCGGGCCGGGGCTGGGCGGAGCCCTTTTCGTAGTGGACGGGGCGCACAACGAAGAAGCCGTGCGAGCTTTCGCGCGCAACTGGCTGGCCTCGCCTTTCGCCGCCAAACCCGCAGCCTTCGTTATGGGCATATTGCAGGACAAGGAGCGCCGCGGCATACTTGCGACGCTGGCCCCGCTCGCGGGGAAATTCATCTTTACCAGGCCTGACTTTTACCGGGCGGCGGATCCATGCGCCCTGGCGGACGAACTTTCGGCGATCCGGCCTGACGCGGAGGTGGAGGTTGAGGAGGATATCTTTGCAGCTCTTTCGGCCGCATCCCGTTCCGGAACGGCGGCCGTGATAGGGTCTTTCTACCTGGCGGGCGCGGCGCTGGAGAGGCTCGGGGAAAGCAGGCAGCGGGCGGTACAGGAGACATCATGCTAGGCATAGGTATAGACATAGGCGGCACTAACACCAAGCTGGTGGTGGTAAACCGGGCGGGAAAGCTTATCGCGCAGGAAAGGTTCCGCACGGAGGCGGCAAAAGGCGTCTCCGACCTGGTGCGCAGGCTGGCCGCCGCGGTGGCTGTCTTCCAGAGGGATTACGGCAGGCAGCTGGTCTCCATAGGCATAGGCGCGGCCGGTGACGTGGACCCGCAGAGAGGGCTGCTGAGGTTTTCTCCCAACCTCGGCTGGCGTTCGGTCAGGATAGCCGGGCCGCTTGAGAAACTGACCGGCCTGCCCTGCGTGATGGAGAACGACGCCAATATGGCCGCCTGGGGCGCTTACGAACTTGAACTTGGCAGAAAGAGCGGGGATATCCTGACGCTGACGCTGGGCACCGGCATAGGTTCCGGCCTGGTGCTGGACGGGAAACTTTACCACGGCGCGAACGGTTCGGCCGGGGAGGCCGGACACCTTAAGATCGAGCCGGGCGGGCGGCGCTGCAATTGCGGTGCTCGCGGCTGTCTTGAAGCCTACTGCGGCAGCTACGCCATTATGGCCAGGGCCGGGGAACTTATAAAAGATGAGGCCGCTTTTGTGAGGAAGTTCGCCGCGCCGGGCCACGAAAAATTCAATACGATATGCCTGACCAACGCCGCGGTGGCCGGCCACCGGGCCGCAAGGCAGGTATGGGCGGAAACCGGGCATTATCTCGGCATGGGGCTGGCTGGCCTGATACTGGTGCTGAACCCCGGCTGCGTGGTGCTGACCGGCGGCGTCTCGAAAGCCAGGCGCTGGTTCCTCCCCGCGATGGAGAAAGTGATGGGCTCCCAGCAGATAGTCACGCCCTTCGCGAAGGTAAAGATAAAGGTTTCGGATAATGTGGACCTTGGCTCGCACGGCGCGGCGCTTTTCGGGCTGGAAAGAACGCTGAAGTGAGGGGCAAGGATCCAGGATTATCAGATTTAAAATCCGGAGATCGGGGATCCAGTGGGATAGATGAATAAATATTTTATCAGCGCGCTTCTTATCGCAGCGGCGGCCGTGCCGGCCGGCGCGTACGACCTGCCGTCTTCCACCGGAACCCACCACGTCAGTTTCGAGGCCGACTATGCCCAGTTCAACGAGTACTCGAGGGTTATAGACCTGGCCGGGAACGTCCGCCTTGAAGAGTTCTCCGCGGCCGACAGGCCTTCAAAACTGATAAGGGCCAGGAACCTCAGCGTGGACATGGCCAGCCACACGGTGACCGCTCCGCAGGACTTCGTGATGGACGACGATACCGGCACGGTTTACGGCAAGAGCGGCTTTATGGATTACGGCACGGAGTCGGGGCACATAAACGAAGGCCGTTTCCTCTACAAAAATTTCATATTCCGCGGCCGCGTGGTGGAATTTGACAAGACGAACTACATCTACAAGCAGGCCAGCCTGACCAGCTGCGACGAGGAGCCGCCTCATTACCGGCTGCGGGCGTCGCGCATATACCTGGCTCCGAACCGCTATTTCCTGGCCTATAATACCGTGTTCTTTATAGGCAAGATACCTATCTTTTATTTCCCGGTGCTCTACAAGCCAATGGTAGGCGGCACCCCGTTCGTAAGCAGTTTCTTCCCGGGATACGACGAACGCAACGGCATCTTCCTCAAGTCCAACTATGTTTACCGCGTTAACCCGCGAACCAGGGTAAAGGCCTATCTGGACTACTTCTCCGAACGAGGCCTCGGCATGGGCGGAGAGTTCGATTACCGCCTGCCGGAAAAGGATATCAGCAACATCTCCGCGTACCGCATCCGCGAATACGGCATGAATACGGACCGCTGGGGCATTAACGGCGGCTACTGGCACTCCTTCAACCGTTTCAACGAATCGGACCCGGTGCAGTACTACAGCCAGTCTTTTTTCCGGCTTATTTCGGATCCCGCGTTCAATAACGATTTTTTCCGGACCAATCCTTTCGCCGTCAGCCCTGACAAGCAGGCCAGCATGGCCTTTACGCGCAAGACCAACTACACCGTGACCCGTTTCAGCGCCTACGGCCGGGACGAACGTTCCAGCACCGACACCTATAAATTCGTCAAGGCTTATGAATCGGCGCCACGGCTGGATTTCAATACGGTGCCTTTCAGCGTGCTGCACCTTCCCGTGCTCAACTCCTTCACCGGTTACTTCGAAAACGCCAAGGATGTCGGGGTCGATTACTACCAGAAAAAAGGACGCGGGGCGTGGACGGTTTCGAAGACGGTGCCGCTCAGCCGCAATATTATCCTGTCCCCGTCCGCGGTCTACGACGAGGCAGTGTTTATTTCCACCGCTTCCGGCCAGGACAACGCGCTGGTAAGCCGTTACGGGGCGAACCTGAACCTGCGTTACGACAGGCTTTGGGGATCGATGGACCTGCGCTACTCCGTGCTGCGCAGGACGCGCGAGAACAGTTTCGCCCTGGACGTGAGTTCCACGGACAAGGGGCAGGAGCTGGAGTCCGTCTTCGCCGACCTTTTCATAATGCCGAAGCATAACGTCTATTTCCGGGCCCGCACCTCCCTCGACGTAAGGAATTACTACACCGCTTCTTTTACGCGCCGGCTGGCCCCTCTGGTGGCGGAAGCTTATTTCGCGCCTCGCCCCTCGCTGGACCTCTACGCTGAAGATTCTTACAGCTTCCTGGACGGGAACCGCGGTTTCGTGTCGCAGATGAACTTCGGCGGAGGCAAGGATTACTTCGGTTTGGGGGTCGCCAACTACAGCACGGATTCCGAAGCCTGGGTGCTCAGCAACACTTTCGGCTTTCATTTCTGGAAGAATTCCAGCTGGCGGGCCGAAGGCGTACTGCGTTACCGCGCCGTTCCCTCCGGGCTGCTTAAGTTAGATTCTTTCAGATTCTTTGAGAAGGCGCTGGTGCTGTACAGGGATTTCCACGATTTCCACACGCGCTGGGATTTCCGCGTCCGCTCCGGCGGGGTTAAGGAATTCTTCTTCCTCGTGACGCTTAAGATGAACGACCCGGTGCGCTATGACGGCCTTGAGGAAAAATCCAGGGAGTTCTGGCACCCCTGGCGGCAGGAAGGCGCGGTCCGGGACTGAACCTCCGTATCGCTTTAAACACGGATTGAACGGCTCGGGGGGTGGGGAATGCCCGCCTGGCCCGCCGCGACATTCCCGCGATTCAGTACCGCGGGGCGGATCTGAAACACCGCCACTCGCCGGGTAAGGGCCGGTTTCAAAGATGATTTTGAAAATGATAAACTATGAGCGGGGTAAGGCGAATCTATGAAAAAACCTCTTTGGCTCGTTACCGGCGGCGCCGGCTTTATCGGTTCAAATATCGTGGAAGAACTGCTGAGGCGCAAATGCCGGGTGCGGGTGTTCGATAATCTTTCAACCGGCAAGGCGGAGAATCTGGCCCCCTTCAAGGGGAAGCTGGAATTCATAAAGGGCGACCTGCGCGAGCCTAAGGATATAGCCCGGGCGATGAAGGGAGTTGTTTACGCGCTGCACCAGGCGGCTTTCCGCTCGGTGCCCAAGTCCGTGGACAACCCGCGCGCCGCCAACGATAATAACGCCACCGGCACGCTGAACGCGCTGATGGCGGCGAAGGCCGCCGGGGTAAAGCGTTTCGT
This sequence comes from uncultured Elusimicrobia bacterium, assembly GCA_903889965.1. GTDB lineage: Bacteria > Elusimicrobiota > Elusimicrobia > Elusimicrobiales > UBA9959 > UBA9959. Next base: position 56,025 of record CAISZM010000084.1, on the reverse strand, counting down.
CTACGCGGCCACCAGTTCCGCTTACGGGGATTGCGATATCTTTCCTCAGAAAGAAACCCTCCCCACCGCTCCTTTGTCGCCCTATGCCGTAAGCAAACTTGCGGGAGAGCACTACTGCCGCGTCTACGCCAGGACCTTCGGCCTTGAAACCGTCGCGCTGCGTTATTTTAACGTTTTCGGTCCCAGGCAGAACCCTGAATCGGTCTATTCGGCCGTCATCCCGCGCTTCATGGAACTTGCGCTCGCCGGCGAACCGCTCGAAATACACTGGGACGGACGCCAGTCCCGCGACTTCACCTATGTGTCCAATGTCGTGGACGGGAATATCCGCGCGGCGCTCGCGGGCGGCGTTTCCGGGCTAACCATCAACCTCGCCACCGGGTCTAATATTTCGCTCCTTGATATGGCGCGGGAGCTTGAAAAGATACTCGGCCGGAAGATAGAAAAAAGATTCCTGCCCAAACGCAAAGGGGATATACGCAAGACCTACGCCGATATTTCCCTCGCCAGGAAAGTGCTGGGCTTCAAACCTTTGGTGCTGTTCCCGGAAGGGCTCCGGCTTACCTGGGATTACTTTTCCAAAAAGTGGGGGGTAAAATGATATTCAACGTTTCAGCGTCGTCCGGCTGGATAGAGGTGGTGTGCGGCAGCATGTTCTCCGGCAAAACACAGGAACTGATACGCCGCCTGAAACTTGCGAGCATAGCCAGGCAGAAGGTACAGGTCTTTAATTCCCACCTGGACGTGCGCTACTCCAAGGAGCACCTTGTTTCGCATGATAAGTCCACGCTGGCGGCCCGGCCGGTGAAAACCGCCAAGGAAATATTGAAGGAGGTGCTCCCCGAGACGCAGGTGGTCGGCATAGACGAGGCGCATTTCTTCGGCGACGAAATAGTGGGGGTCGCGCAAAAGCTGGCCAATTCCGGACGCCGCGTGATAGTGGCGGGCCTGGATCAGGATTACAGGGGAGAGCCCTTCAATAACATGGCCAAGCTTATGGCCGTGTCCGAGTTCGTAACCAAGAACCTTGCCATCTGCATGGTCTGCGGCAACCCGGCGCATTTTAGCCAGCGCCTGACCGATTCCGAGTGCCGCATAGAGGTAGGGTCCGGCGACAAGTACGAAGCGCGCTGCCGCAAGTGCTTTAAGCCGGAAAAATAGCGCGAGCGAAATTCACGCGCCACAAATATGTACAGATCTGAAAAATTCAATCCCTCGCTGTTCGGAAAATTATTCCACCTGGGAGGCAAACTGGCGGAGGGCAACCGGTGGCTAAAGCTGGCCGAGGTTATGCCATGGGAAAAACTTGACGCCGGGTACGGCAGGCATTTTTCGGAAGGCTACGGACGCCCCGCCAAGGATTCGCGTCTTGTCTGCGGCCTGCTGGCCGTCAAGCAGCTCAAGAACCTTTCGGACGACGAGGCCGTGGCGGAGTTCATGGAAAGCCCGTATATACAGGCTTTCTGCGGGCAGGAATATTTCGCGCTTGAGGACGTTGTAAACCCCGGCATGCTTTCTGAGCGCCGCAAACGGCTGGGGCCGGAGTTCATGGCGCTGCTTGAGACCGAATTGTATGCCGCGCTCAAGGGAAACCGCGACCTCAAATTCCGCCTCGCCCGCCCGGCTCAGGAACCCGGCGGTTTCTGGTCTTCCGTCGTCAGGTGGCCGGCGCGGCAGCTGGGCAGCCTGCTGGGAAAGTTCACCCGCTGACGGACAAAGTATCGTGAATAAAAAAACCGGGACTTGTCCCGGTTTTTTTATCGTACGCCGTCGCTGCCGTATCTTCAGGGGCTCCAATTCGGGGTGTAAGACTGCCCGGGCAGATCGACCAGCGGGTGGGGGGCGCTGCCGTCCGCGTCCATCATGAATATCTCGCGCCTGCCCCTGCGTGTGGAAGTGAAGGCCACGAACCTGCCGTCCGGCGACCAGGAGGGGTCCTCGTTAGATCCGGCCTTGTCGGTCAGGCGGCGTATCTGGCTGCCGGTCAGGTCGGTGATAAAAATATTCAGGCTCTCCCTGGGGGTTTCTCTCCCGGAAAATACTATCCCATCACCGGAAGCCGACCAGGACGGGGAGTCGCACCAGTTCATCCTCGTCAGGCGGCGTGTATTGCCGGTGGCCATGTCCAGTATGTAGATCTGGGGGTTTCCGGAGCGGTCGGACACGAAAGCGACCTGCTTGCCGTCGGGTGACCAGGTGGGCGAGGAACTGACGCCGAAATCCTTCAGCAGTTTCGTCAATTCCCTGCTGGCCACGTCAAGCGAGTAGATGTTCGGGTCTTTGCCGCGCGAAAGCGTCATGACCATCGTCAGGCCGTCCGGGGAGAGGCCGCCGGGAATGTTCAGTCCCTGTATGGTCGTGAAAGGGCGTATCTTGCCGGCCTTCAGGTCTATCTCGAACATGTCCGGGTTGCCCCAGCGGTAGGTGGTGTAGTAGATCTTGGAAGCGTCCTGGGACCAGCGCGGCAGCAGGTTTATGCTGTTGTCTGAAGTGAGGCGGGTAAGGTTCTCGCCGTCATAGTCTATAAGGTATATTTCCTTGCTCCCGCTTGAATTGTTGGCAAAGGCGAGTTTGGAATGCGCTATCCCGGCGTGCCCTGTCAGGCGCTGGATAATTTCGTCCGAGAAGATATGCGCGGCGCGGCGCATGGCCCTCTTTTCACCGCGGTAGAATTTGTCAACGACCGCGCCTGTATTGAGATCGTGGAGGCGCGCGGTGAAGGTCCAGACCGTCCCGGTGTCCTCTACCTTGCCGGTGATCAGCTGGCCGGCCAGGGCTTTCCAGTACGCGAGCGATTCCGGGCTGGAGTCAAGGTTGGCTGGGGAAAGGGGGTCTTCTTTAATGTCGAAATACCGCGAGTACATCAGGTCGGCGCGGACCACGTCCCGGAAAGACTCCGCCATGGCCAGGTCTTCCGGACTGTCGGGCCTTTCTGGCAAAAACTTCGCCAGGGCCAAAGCGGTTTTGGGCGCTTCCTGTCCCGGTGAAATGCCTATGTATACGTCGGTCGCCGCGGACGCGCCCGGGGGAAGGACCAGGAAAGCGACAGCAAGTGCCAGTAGCGCTTTCATGGCGGTCGTCACCCTTTCTTCTTGGCCGCCGCTACGGTGGTTTTTGCCGGGGTTTTAACGGAAGTTTTTGCCGGAGTTTTAGTTGTGGTCTTGACCGGAGCCTTAACCGGCGCCGGGGCCGGCTTCGGGGGAGAGAGCTTGTCTATGTAGTCCTGGGCGGTCTTGGCTTCCTGCGAGGACGGGAAGTCTTTTACGACCGACTGCAGGTATTTCAGCGCCTCATCCTTCTTATCCCCGGGGAGTTTCATCAGACACATCGCGTATTTAAGGCGCGCGTCCGGGACTCTCGGGGATTTGGGGAATTTGTCCAGGACGGTGGCGTACGCCAGCGCTGCGTCCTGCCAGTTTTCTTTCAGGTAAAGTGATTCCGCGAGGTAGAAATAAGCGCTTTCGGCCATATCCCCGTTGGGGAATTTGGCCAGGTAAGACTTGAAGCCTGCGGCTGCGCCCTCGAAGTTGTAATTCAGAAAAGCGCTGCGGGCGCCGTCATAGAGCTTGCCGGGCAGCAGCGCGGTCTCAACCTCTTCCTGCTGTTTCTTTATGGTCTGGCCTATGGCGTTCACGCGGCGGCTCATCGCGGTGTCCATATCGTCGAGACGGCCGGAGAGCTTTTCCATCTGCGCGGAGATGTCCTTCATGTTTTCGGAGGACGCGTTGAGGTTCTTTGAAAGGTTGTCCATTTTGACGGCCAGTTCCGCCTGGTTCTTCTGCATCGTGCTCAGGCTGTTATTGAGGTCGTCCATCTGGCTCTGCATCTGCAGCATGTCCTGCTGCGTGGCGACGCAGCCGGCGGCCAGCAGGAGGAACGGCAGCAAAAATAGTTTTTTTGACGGCATTTATTTCCCTTTGGTCTTTGTTTCGGCGCGGCGGTTCTGGAGCCAGCAGGCGTCCGTCGCTTCCGTGCAGAGGGGTTTTTCCTCGCCGTAGGAGATGGTACCGATAGAATTTTCCGGCACTCCCAGGCGTACGTAGTAGTCGCGCACCGAACTCGCCCTCTTCTGGCCCAGGGCCAGGTTGTACTCGGTGGTGCCGCGGTCGTCGCAGTGGCCTTCCACGAGTATCGACATATCCTTGCGCGCTTTTATCAGCGTGGCGTTCTCCTGCAGGATCTGCCGCATTTCATCGGAGAGCTCGTAGCGGTCATAGTCGAAATTGACGGTCTTTATGTCGGCTTGCGGCGTGAATTCCCCGCCGCGTATGTCGCCTTCCGTTGTCAGGGTGGAGGTGCTCTCCTGCATGTCCACTCCCTGTATCGCGGGAATATCCGTGACCATGTTCGGGCCGGCGGCCGGAGTGGTGGTGTTAGCCGGGGTGATCTTTTTATTCTTATTGACGCAGGACGAAATCGTTAAGGCCGCCAGGAGCGGCAGGGCCAGGAGCAGCGTATATTTCTTCATTATTATGTGCCTCCGTTAAACTTTCAGCTGTAAAATCATGCGAACCGCGGGGCGATCCCATAGATAATCTATAAAAATTTTCACGTCTTTACAATAGGCGCCCGGGAGCGGGACCCGGGCCGTTCTCAGGCGAAGTAGAGGCCGGCGGTGAGCAACAGGCCGTATACCGCAACCAACTTCGCCGTTTGCGGGACCAGCGCTGAAAAATCGCCCTTGGCGGCCATGCCTTTCAGCTTGACGGCTAAAGGTATGGACAATGCGCAGAAAACAGCCGGCCGCACGCTGGTGAAGGTGAGCGGGAACAGGTAGGGTATAAATATCAGCGCGTAGTAAAATTTTGTCGCCTTGTCCCCGCCCAGCGCGGCGGCAAGCGTGGTGAATTCGGACTCCAGGTCGCTCCTGATATCCCGCATATTATTCGCGTGCAGTATGGCCACTATTAGCAGGCCCGCCGGGACGGATGCCCAGAGTGCCTCCGGGACGAAAGCGCCGGTTTGTATAAGGGCGGTGCCGCAGACTATGCCGGGGCCGAAGGTTAAAAATATCCCCGCTTCGCCGAGCGCGCGGTATTTGTACGCGAAGCCGGTCGCGGTATAAAACCAGGCCAGCGCGAAGCCGCCGGCCCCGATCCACAGCAGGGCCGGAACGCGGTTCTTCAAGATGAGCAGCAAGCCCAGCGCCCCGCCGGCGGCGAAAAGCCCGAGCGAGAGCTTCAGCATGGAGGCGGGGGAGATGAGGCCGTCCACGAGGCCCCGGTCGTCGGCGGTCTCTTTGCGGTCCACCCCTTTCCTGAAGTCGAAATACGTATTGGCGAGGTTGGCGGCCGAGTGCACGAGCAGGGCGGCAGTGAGGGTAAGAGTAAAATTAAGCGGCGAAAATGCGCCGTGCCGCCAGGCAGTTACCGACCCCAGCGCCACCGGCACAATCGAGGCCGGCCAGGAATACGCCCGGAGGATAATGAACCATTTTTTCATAAGGATCGGCTCTTTGGCCTGTTCACGCCTTGCGCCCGCCCAGGGCCAGAAGGAAATCTTTGAGCGCAGCGGCGCCTTCCGCGTTCGGGAGTGTGTCTACAAGGGGAGAAAGAGCGTTAAGCCTTTTCACCGCGGCCGCCCGCGCGGCGCCGGCAAAACCGCCCTCTATCACCAGCCTGGCAAGAGCCGCACCGGTACCGGCGTCCGGCCCGGACTTCATGGCGGCCAGCATTTCCTCCGCCGCCGGTCCGGCTTCGCCGTCGTTAAGCGCCAGTATAAGCGGCAGCGTTAATTTGCCTTCCTTTATGTCTTTCAGCGTTTCTTTGCCGCAGGCTCCGGAGTCTCCCTCAAAATCCAGCACGTCGTCTATCACCTGGAAGGCCGAGCCCGTCTCGCTACCTATCCTTGCGCAGGTTTCCGCGAGTCCTGGCCGGCCGGCTACATGGCAGGCGGCCAGGGCGCACCAGCGGAACAAAGCGCCGGTTTTTAGCGAGATCATGCGCTCGGCTTCGGACGCGGATATCTTTTTGCCCCGGGAATTTTCTTCTATCAGGGCGCCTTCCGTCATGCGCCTGACGGTGTATACCAGTTCCGCCTGGAGTTCCGGCGCGGCGCATCCTGCCCTGTCAAAGGCTATAGCTATAAGCAGATCTCCCACCAATATCGCGGAGTTCGCCCCCAGCTGGTCGTACAGGGTGGGCAGGCCGCGGCGGTAGCGCGCCGTGTCCAGGCAGTCGTCGTGCAGCAGCGAGGCCGTATGCGTTAATTCGGCCGCCGCGGCGGCTTTTTCGGCGCGCACCCGACCGGCGCCCAGCGCGCCGGAGGCCAGCAGCGTGAACCTGGCCCGGGCGGCCTTGCCTATGGCGCTGAAGGGGAATTTCTTGAAGTCGAAAACTTCCGGGGCTATATCCCCCAGGGCGGAAGCTATATCGTCGTTTACCGAGCGAAGCGAGGCTTCTATATCCTGTGCGGTATTCAGCATGGTCAGGCTAATATTTTAGCATAGGCGGTTGTGTAAATTAATATAATCCATGTATGGGTCACCAGCACAACCACGATAATGCGCATGGGGGATCATGCTCTCACGACCATGGAAGCTCGCATGGCGCGCATTCGCAGCGCAGGGCACTGACAGCCGCTTTCCTGATAACCGCCGGCTTCATGCTGGTGGAGGCGGCCGGCGGCCTGCTCACGGGCAGCATGGCGCTTTTAAGCGACTCCATGCACATGCTGACGGACGCGGCCGCGCTCGGGATGAGTTTTTTCGCCGCGCGCCTGTCCGCGCTCAGGCCGGATTCGGCGCGCACCTATGGCTACCGCCGGGTAGAGGTGGTAGCGGCGCTGGGCAACGCCATGCTGCTGTGGATATTGTCCGGTTACATGCTGCGCGAAGTTTACGGGCGCTTTTATGATCCCGTGCCGGTGCTGTCCGTCCCGATGCTTTTAGTGGCCTTTGTCGGCTTGCTTGCTAATATCGTCTGCGCCTGGATATTGCGCGGGCACAGCGGTGAGAACATCAACATACGCGGGGCCTTCCTCCACGTTTTGAGCGACCTGGCCGGTTCCGTGGCCGCTATCGCGGCCGGGTTGATAATTTACTTCACCGGCTGGTACAGGGCCGACACCATCGTTTCCCTCCTCATAATAGGTCTTATCCTGTTCAGTTCCACCAGGCTGCTGATAGAGGCTTTCCATATACTTATGGAGGGCGCTCCTAAAGGCCTTTCCCTCGCTATCCTTAAAAAGAGCCTGCGCGGCATAGACGGCGTTTCCGATGTCCACGAACTGCACGCCTGGAGCCTTTCCTCCGGTTTTAACGCGGTTAGCGCGCACCTGGTGGTAAAGGACCCCGCCAAGCAGCAGGCTGCGCTTAAAACCGCCACCTGCTCGGTGGCTGCCGTCTTCGGTATACACCATTCCGTGTTCCAGGTGGAAAGCGAGCCGGTCGAGGACTCTTCCTGCGATATCTGCGTGCCTTAAACCGGAAAGCATTGCCTGAAAATTTACCCTTTTCACTGAATTCTTCCGCCGCGCTGAACCCGCACCGGGCCAGAGACCCGTCCTTGATACTCATCAAGGCAATACTGTATACTGCTCTGGGTTAATGATCGGACCGTGTACAGATTTGTAAAGATAAATAACGATACCAAAGCCGGCTTTGCCGCGCGTTCATAGTGCTTTTAAGCGCCGGATCAAGCCGCGGCGCCTGTCATTTTGTTCTGTGTGCCCGCGCCGTCCGCGGAGCCGGTTGATGGAGGGAATATGCGTGCGTTCAATAAAATCATCTTATCCTTTGCCCTGTTGTCCGCGTCAGTGGGGGGCGCGTTCGCGCTTTCCCCCGGGACGGTCCTTAATGTCCACATAATGGATCAATACGGGGCCGGTGTCCCCGGCGTGGGCGTGGCGGCTGTCGAGTTCGGATTGAACGGGCCGTCAACTTATACCAAGGTGGGGTTTACCGACAGCGCCGGCGACGCGCAATTCAACTACCTGACTAACACCAAGAGCTATAGTATCTACTACAGTTCCCAGGGCTATTCTCCCGCCATCTCGGACCAGTTCAATAATCCCACCTATGACCCGAACAGGTACGTTTACGCTTCGGGAGTTCCCGTTTATTCCACATTTACAATAAATTCCGGTCTAGCCGGGGTTGGCAGGCTGATACAGGAGTTCGCCGGCGCCACCCCCAATAAGGTCCTCTTCGGCGGGGTGTATAATATGCTCTCCCAGCAGCAGGCTGGAACCGGCATAGTAGTTTCCTCCGCGGATGGAACCGGGTGGCTGGAGGTCGATAATGTCCCGTTTGCCGCCGCCAACACCTATAATATAAACCTTTACGATCCGGCGCTGAACAAGAGTATAGGACGCAATGTTATGTCCGGTCTCGACGCCGGCCATCAGACCGTTGCCTATGCCGGAGCGGCCGCTCTTAATTTTAACCAGTCCATACCTCCGGACAGGGCTGATAACGGGACCGCCTCCGGCGGCGCGTCGGCCGGTATAAGCGTGGAAGGCCTGGTAAAAAGTACTAATTCCGTGGCCATTCCGCACATGGGCATAGGCGTTGAAAGCCTGCGCCGGACATGAGTGGAACAGCTGGGTAAATTCCGACGATAGCGGCCGTTTCCAGCTCTCCGGCCTCACCCCCGGGGTCACCTACTACCTTAATGTCATGGGCGGCTGCACCTGGAGCCGGACAGGCCCCGGCGCCTGCTATGAGCCTTACAGCAGTCCCCAATATAATTCCCAGGATATCTGCGCAGCGGTAGACCCTTCAGCCGCCGTTAATCCGAACGATATCGTTTACGTGAGTTCGGACGTTATGTATCATTCCGTGATCCTGCAGGAAATGCCCAAGAGCAGCGGGCAGATAAAAGTGTGCGTGAGGTCTTCTTCCGGTTTCAGTATTCCCAATTCCAACGTTAACGTGAATCCCGACGGCTCTTCCTGGAGCACCAATAATTGCGTGGGCGACCAGAACGGGCATACCGTATCCAATCCCGGTTTTTCCAACGCCAATGTAAATACCTCCTCCGACGGCTGCGCGCTCCTCGACGGGTTGCCCAGCGGCAACTACATGGTCAATGTCTGGACGCCTTTCTCCAGCGGGGGCAACGGCCCCGCTTCATATAACAGCGGAGGAGACGGCCAATTTAACGCCTGGGGCAACAGCGGCGGCAGCGGCACGGATTGGAGCCAGGCGCACTGCTCCGGCTACGGGGCGGACGACTATCGCATAACCATAGACACTAACAGCGTCCCTACCATGCATGTGTATGACAGCAGCGGCGCTGTAGTTACGGACGGTGCCGTGGCTCTCTCCTCGATAACGTACATCGTGACGGCAGGCGGCAGCGCCAGCGGCGAGGTGAAGGGCGCCCTTAAATTCCCCGGTATCGTGGATCTCAGGGAGAACCCGGTTGTGATAACCCTCTACGGACAATGCAGCGAGGGCGGCGGGTTCTGTCCCGCCGGCAATTTTACCGCCGTAAGCTCAAGCGGCGCAGATCATTATGCTTATTCCGTGCACGTCTCGAGCGGTTTCGCTTACCAGATGAACGTAAGCGCCATGCGCTGGGGCCGCGTGAACAGGAACGGCGGCAATAACAGCGTGCATCTCGAGTCCACCGGGACCGTGGTCGTGGATATGGAATTCGCGCCGGCCGGCATTGTCACCGGCACCATGTACAAGCCGGACGGTACCGTGTTTACGCCCGCAACCAACCAATATGTCTGGATAGACGCCGACAGTAACAGCGGCTACTCTAATGCCCAATTGCAGAAGGACGGAACTTTCGCGCTGAATGATGTCCTGCCAGGCATTAACCGGTTGAAAGTGGGCTCAAGCGGGTCGAATGGCATCAGTTTCGATTATTCACTGCCAAACCCCTCCCCGACGGCTAATGTCATAGCGGGGAGCACCGCAACGGTGGACTTAAGACTGGTTAACGCCACCAATGTCGGTATTCAACTCGACCTCAGCAAAGTCCCGGACGCCACTGTCCTGTCGGTCGGGGACAACACCATGCTGGGTTTCAAGGTCATACCCGCCAAGGCGGGTTCGGTGCTGAACTCGGATGTTATACAGGATATGCTGATGGGTAAGACGGACGGCGATATGCGCTTCGGTTATTCCAAGGCGACCGGGATGAGCGGAGAGGGAGAGTGCGGCAACAACTGGCCCGGAGGTTTCTGCGGTAACCCGCTTCCCTCGCCCGCGGTGTATGACTTTTACCTTATGCGTTCCGGGGATTTCGCCAATTCGGCCTCCACCGTAACCGTGACGAACAGGCCGTATCCCCATTTCGTTCTTCTTACCTCAAGCAGGAACGTGATCATAGACGGCGCGCATGCCACCGGCGACGTGTACATGCCTTATGGCGGCGGGGCATCGAGCGGCGTGGTGGTGAACCTCTCCCCGGCTTCCGATATGTCCGGCCGCGGCAATGCTACGGTAAAGGGAGCCGTAATAGCGGCTAACTTTTTCAGGCAGTCGGATTATGACGGCATGGGCGGAGACTTCGACAAGTTCGTCAGCTATCTGCCTCTCGTGACGCTTTATAATGCCGAGGGCAAGTTCAGCGCGGCCGGGATAGTCGTGCCCCCGCCGAGTTTTATAGCCCAGCATGACCAGGATTTCAACTCGGCCTTCGGACAGGGCTACGCCGCGTTCAGGGACCTGCTGGCTTCATCCCCCGGGCTCGGCTACGAAATACGCGGCCTGAACCCTTCTACCTGTTACACGGCGGTGCTTACCACGCCTAACTACCCGCATTACCAGAGCCGGGTATGCACCGGGGTTAACAAGTCCACCGTTACGCTGAACATAGACATGGATGCAGCCGGTTCCGGTGCCACCCTCGAGGGGCTGGTGCAAAGCACGGCCGCTGTGCCGGTGCCTATAGCGAACGCCGCGGTTGAACTGGCCGGCGACAGCGTAGGCACCCGGGATACGCTGACCAATTCTTCGGGCACCTTCCGTTTTGAGGGCCTCTCCGAAGGCACGGTAAAAGTAAATGTGACGGCGGACGGTTACGCTCCCGCCACCAGCGAAAATGATATCACAGGCTCGACCGTTTACACCTCCACCTATTCGATGTTCTCGGCTCCAGGGTCCATCTCCGGGACGGTGTATTCGCAGAGGCTGCCGTACGCGAAGGTGCAGCCCTCGGCGCTCATCTACTCCTACGACGACACATATAACGGCAATAACCCGTCCGCACCGCTGCCGCTTCTGAAAACGCTTACGGACGCCGACGGAAATTACACGCTGACCGGCCTTGTGCCCGGCGACTTTTATAAGGTGTTCCTTGATGTGCCCGGCAAATACACGCTGAGCGTTGCCACCCCGGCCATCGATGGCCTGGTTTCAGGCATTGACTTCGACATGATGACGAAGCCTTTGGACCTGGAGATGTTCGCCAAGCAGGGCGCGGATGCTTTCGACTTCACGGTGCTTAACCCGCAGGACTTCAAGAGCGGCGTGGCCACCTGGAGCGAGGCCCCGTATAATACCGTCCTGGCCTCCACGATGGCGCTTACCAACCTCTCCAGCGGGGAAATGCACGGCTCCATACCGCTGTCCGCACTGATAGCCGGCAAAACCTACGTAATGCAGGGCGTGGCCTTGTCCTACTCGGGAAAGACCGTGGTCAAGGAGCTGTTATTCGGCCTGGGCCTGAACAACTCCGACCAGCACATAGACGACGCTTTAATGGGGGATGACTCGGATGACGGTACCGGCCGCGGCAGCAACGAGGCCCCGCTGGATACCAGCGGCACGGACCCGTCGGCTTTGATAATTCCTCCCGGCGCGCTGCTGCCCGTATCTTCCGCGGCGGTTCCTGGCTGCCAGTTCTCGGGCGCGGCCCCGGACGACGCCTCCGTGGCCGGGCAGGCGGGCGGCCTGGGCGAAGACTCCTCTTTCGCCGGGAATATCTACACGGTGGAAGTTTCCAGCGTTGTGCCCACCGACAGAAGTCTGGAGCTTACGCTGGCCTACGATAAGACCGATACCGACCCGGCCACGGTGTCGGTGGTTCAGTTCAACGACTCCACCTCCCTGTGGGACACCGTGCCGGGATTGGCTACCGTCAACCCTGTCAACGGGACGATCAAGGTGAAACTCAAAAAGCTGGCCTCCGTGCTTACCAGGAGGCGCGATGCCTACGGGCCGCAGGCCGTTTTCGACGGCAGGAAATATGTGGTGGTGCAGCGCGCCGGAGGCAGCGGTTCATCGGCTGGCACCTTCGCGGTGATAAAGCCGGTATCCGGAGCTCCCCTGCCCGCCGGGGCTAAACTGAAGGTGTTCAACTACCCTAACCCCTTCAATCTGAAGAACAAGGCCATAGCCAACAGTCACGGGGCGGTTATCGACGCCACCACTTACGGCACGGTTATACACGTGGAGGTGCCCGCGGCGAACGGCGGTCCCTGCCACATACGCATATATACGCTGGCCGGAGAGCTGGTGAAGGATATCAGCAATACCTGCGAGGCGGGCAAGTACAATTACTTCGGTTGGGACGGTCGGAATAAAAGCGGCCAGGAGGTGGCCAACGGCGTTTATTACGGTGTTGTTGAGCTGTCCGGGCATTCGCCGAACCGCAAGGACGCCACCTTCAAGATGGCCGTAATAAAGTAGGGCCTGTCAGGAGAAACTATGAAACACAAAATATGGCTTTCAACGGCTCTGACACTGGTTGCGTCAGCGGCGCAGGCCGCAGGCGTGGGTACCACCGGCGCGCAGTTCCTTAAAGTGGGAGTAGGCGCCAGGGAATTGTCCCTCGGTTCAGCGGCCAGCGTACTGACCGAGGGCGCTAACGCCGTCAACTGGAACCCCGGGAAACTGGCCGAGCTTAAGGGGAAATCACTGAGCGCCAGCTACAACATGCTCTTCGTGGACGAGTCGCAGGGTTTCCTGGGCTACGCCGTACCGCTGAAAGAGAATATGGGCGTAGTAGGCTTCGGCGTTAATTATCTTACGGTTTCAAATATCGAGAAACGTGCCGGGGACACGGATGTTCCGGACTCGATGTTCAGCAACACCAATATGGCGCTCAGCCTGTCATATGCCAGGGCTGAAGTGCGTCCCGGCCTCGCGCTGGGTGCGAACCTTAAATACATACAGCAGAAGCTGGACACCCAGGACGACAAAGCGGTGGCTCTGGACTTCGGTTCCACCTACAAGATAAACCAGGCCTGGACCGCCGCGCTGGTGGCGCAGAACCTGGGGACAAGGATCGGCCCGGACAGGCTGCCCCTCACGCTGAAAGGCGGCGCCGCAACTAAATTATTCGGCGATAAACTGGCCGCGGCCGCAGACCTCGACTGGCTCGCCAACGACGAACGTTTCTACCTGGACCTCGGCGCGGAATACACCCTGAATAAGTATATGGCCTTCAGGGCCGGCTACCAGTTCGGGCGCGGCGCCGACAAGCTGGGGAGCGGACTGGTGGGCCTCGGGGCGGGCCTCGGCCTGAAGTTCGACAGATTTTCCTTTGACTACGCCTATGTGCCGTTCGGGGACCTCGGCGATACCCACCGGATGACGCTGGGCTGTAATTTCTGAATACTCGCACCAGGGAGAGCAACTTGAAAAAAATATTAACGGCAATGATGATCCTGGCCCCGGCGGCAGCCGGCGCCCAGGTTAATACCGTCGTGTCCACGGCTCCGGCCGTTTCGGCACCCGCAGCCCCTGCAGCAGCAGTTCCAGCGGCCGCGGCGCCGCGCCAACCAGGTAAGCTGGAGCTTATGGGGAAACTTGACATCTTCGGCGGCCAGTATTTCTTCGAGAACCAGGCCGGCGCCTTCAACGGCTACGGCGTATTGGACTTGCAGCTCGCTAAAAGTTATTCGGCCAGTTCAGGTTTTTATGTAAGCGCAAAATCGGTTTACACCGGCTTTAAGCAGGTGAACGAACTTTCAGGCGGCGGAACCCTGTTCCAGCAAAGCCTGGATAACTCCATAGGCGCCAAATGGATACGCCGCTACGAGGGCGGGTTCTCCCTCAAGCCCCGCGTGGGCGTGAAGAGCCAGCTTTTCCGCGAGACAAAGGATGAAAAGTGGGGCGAGGGCCTTTATGACCTCACGCGTTACGAGGCCGGCCTTACCCTTGAGCGCAAGACGCGCTGGGGCCTTTCCACGCCCTGGATATATCAGCTGTCCTGGGACGCTTACTATACCCGCTATGCGCGCTTCAAGTCGCTGGCCAGCGAGTACGGCGGCGGGGAACTCAATCCGCCGGACCCCGGGTCGCGGGTGCTGGACACGCTGACCAACCAGTTCTCCTACGACAGCGAATTCGACCTTCCCGGCTTCCTTAAGGCGGACTTATTCTTCGCCCTCTCCATGGTGGGCTACCAGGATCAGAAGGTCATAAATTCCGAAGGCAGGTATCTGCAGTCGGAGCGTTCCGATTCCTACCAGACGCTTAGCCTCAGCCTGTCGAAGCGTTATAACGACATAAACGCGCTGGGCCAGGTGAGGCCGGTGCTGGGTATGAGCCTGGGCCTGGCGAACCTGATCTCCAACCAGAACCACCTGGACACCGACCTGGCGCACCTCAAGTTCATAAGGTCTTTCTACGACTATTCCGAGGCGCGCCTTTCCCCCAGCGCGCAGTTCACTTTCATAGACACCGGCCTTATATTGCGCCTGAACTATGAATTCGCCCTGCGCAGCTATTCGGACAGGCTCGCACAGGAATCGGACGGCTCCTATACCCCGCAAAAGCTCTCGCAGTATTCAAACAGCTTCAATGTGGAAACAGTTTACCCCGTGTATCGCTCCATAGACCTGAAACTGCAGTGCAACTGGGCGGCCTCCCGCTCCAACAACCGCTACGAGCGGACGTACAGGTATAACTACAACAGTTCCATGTATTTCGCCGGTATGGAATGGAGGTTCTGATCATGAAAAGATTTATAGCCGTACTGATGGTATTTGCCGCGGCGCCCTGCTTCGCTATGAAACAGGATATCGTGATGATCCCCGAGGGCTTTGTGGATGTGAGGCCCGGCCAGGCCGCCCCCTGGACTTCCGTGGACGGCAACCTTAAACTGGCCGTCGGCGCGGAAATACGCACCGGCGCGGATTCCAAGGCGGGCGTCCTGTTCCCGGACGGCTCCAGGTTCCTGATCGGCAACAACAGCCTTTTCTCCGTGGAGGATACCAGCAAGCAGCGCGCCGGCTTCCGGCTGAAGCTGGGCAAGCTCAGGGCGGCGGTGGCGGGTTATTTCGCGAGCCGCTTCGAGGTGCGCACGCCTTCCGCGGTGTGCGCCGTGCGCGGCACCGCTTTCGACATAGAGGTGGGCGCTGACGGCAACACCGAGATGAGCGTAGCCGAGGGTTTGGTGGAAGTGAACGATCCCAAAGGGAACCTGGCTGTGGTTTCCTCGGATGAAAGGATACATGTGGGAATGGACGGCATGTCCGCGCCTGAGGGCATCCCGCTTGGCGACGAGCGGGCCGGACAGGCCGCGCGCCCGATGGCGGTGCTGCAGGACAGCGCCCGCGAGCGCACGCGCACCATGCTGGAGGAATTGCGCAACCGCGAATTGAAAGCCAATGAATCCCAGCTCGGCAAGGATTCTGTAGACGCTTTCGGCAGGAGGGTGCGCCTGGAGGAATACCTGCTGCGCCCTTCCGACAACGCTTTTAAACTGCTGTTCCTGACACAGCGCCCCGCTGAAAACCGTCTTGACTGGGGCCACATCATGGAGACTTTTAACTCGAAGATCCCGGACGACATCAGCGAAGTGGGTAAGATCAGGGATGGGATGTATTTTTCCGAAACCATGCCCTCCAACTGGATGACTAACTTCGAGATTTACCTGACCAATACCGTGGACAGCGTAAAGGAAACCATGGACTTTGCGCGTCCTGTGCAGATAAACTTTTCCGGCTACGACCTGGGGACGCGTTATTTTCCCGGTTCGATCGACTATAAGCAGACCCTTTCCGGGCCGGGCGTGCCCGGCGGCGGGCGGGTGCAGTTCCAGCAGACGCAGGAGTGGAATACCGCGACCGCGCCGGGGGAATTTTTGTGGACGCTGAAAGTGGTGGATCAGGGCGGAGCCCTTAACACCCTTGAACAGTTAACCCTTGACCCGGCCAATTCCGTCGACGTTAAAGGGGACGGTTACAGCTCAGTTTTAGTGTACAGGGTCGGCGACACATATATAGACGCCAATACTACCTCGTCCCGCCCCAGCGGCCCCGGAATGGCCGATTATATGGAATCGACCGTCTACGCTGACGGGTCCACCTTTTCCTCCCGCAAATTGCTGGCCTCGAACGAAGGGAATATACTGGGCAGTCCTGCCGGATCCGGAACTTTACTGAAGGACGGGGATTATAACGTTGAGATGATCATGGGCTCTTCGCTGTTCGAAGGCCGCAATATAGACGTTATCCTCGCCCCGGAAATAATCTTGCAGAAAAGCGAGGCCGCTTCACAAACAAACGGCTTCCCCGCACCTTAGCTGCGAAGCCGGGTTCCCGGGATACCGGGCCAAAAGGCCGGCCCGCGCGCGATGCCTTCATGCGCGGCCGTCTCAGTGTTGTGTTGTTATAGCGGCATCGCCAGAGCGGCGGCGCTGCGCAAAAAGCCGGAACCTCGCGCGTCTACTTTATAAAATCCTGGTCCGACCAGTCGCCGGTGGAGCCTTCTACGGAAATCAGGCGCTGGTCCTCTTTTGAAGTGGCTTTCAGTTTTTGAAAGGATTCTTTGAGTTCGGACATGGAAATGTCCGATTTTCTTAATTTAAGCAGCACGGCGTATCCCGCCAGCAGCGTGACCAGCGGGATAGGAAGCACGTAGAGCCAGGCCGCTGCCTTCAGCTTCATCAAAAGCAGCGCGCACAAAAAGATCCAGAAAGATATGGCGAAACTCGCCCCTGCCACGACGTGAGCTATTATGAGGTTGCGCTCGTCGGATTTGGAAAGGAACGATACCATGAGTATGAGGGCTATGTTTATTACGGTCAGGTACAGGGCGCGGGCTACCCAGTTCTTCCAGCGGTTCTTGGAGAGGACTAACGTCCCGTACATGGGGCTGTCGACCAGTTCCGCGTCCTCGTCGTATGTGGTTTCGATAGCGCCCGTCTTCACTTCCGGGGTGGTTTTATCTTTGTCCGGATTATAATCGAAGGACTGCCCCTCGGCTCCGAGCTGCGCGGCCGCGGGGGCCGGCGAGAGGGCTGCGGCAGCGCAGATAGACAGTACCGTCAGCAAAAGAGCCAGCTTATTTGTTCCCATTTTCCTCCAGGGCCGGGGGCGTTTCCGGCGCGGGTCCTTCGTCCAGGTGGTAATACTGCGTTGTGCCGACCTTGATCTTGGCCGGGGTGTACTGCACTTCACGCAGCTTTCTCACCCTGGCCGCGGGGGCCGGCGTCTTTTTTATATTGATGTGCCGGTGCACGGCGGTGCGGTCGAGGTAATGCCAGTAGGAGGAGACCATGCTGCCGAACATGCAGGTTATTATCAGGCCGCTGAAGAAATAAACATCGCGCCTCCTGCGTATCCAGAATTTTCTTTCGCTCACTTTAATTCCTCCAGTATGACCGTCAGGCGGGAGATCTTCCCCGCCGTTTCCACGGCGCGGGCGTTTATCTTTTCCGTTTCCGCGCGCGGCGCGCGGGCGACGAAGGCGGGGTCATTCAGGCGGCCGAGGCACTGCTCGTTGTCCTTGCGGGCTTTCTCCAGCTCCTTGGTGAGGCGGGCTTTTTCTTTTTCAAGATCGACGGCGCCGTCCATCGGCACGTAAAGCGTGAAAGACCCGGAGATGGCGCTTAACGAGCGGGGAGGCTTCGGCAGGTCCCGGCCCAGGCGCAGCTCCTCCACCTTGGCGAGAAGCTTTACGTAAGCCGCGCCTTTCTCAAGGCGCGCTAGCGCCTCGGGGTCTGACGACGAGGCAAGGACCTTTATGGCTTTACCGGGCGGTATCTCGAACTGCGACCGGGCCGTCCGTATCTGGCCTATCACGCCCATCAGTTCCAGCATTTCCGCGGCGGCGGGGCTCACCGTTCGCGGCGCCTCGGGCCAGCTCTCGTTCAGGAGGCAGCCGCCCGGTTTTTTAAGGTAAAGCTTGAGGTTCGAGTACAGCTCCTCCGTAACGTAGGGCATGAACGGGTGCAGCGCTTTCAGCGCGCCGGTAAACAGCTCCAGCATAAGCGCCAGCACATTTTCCCTGCCTTCGGACTGCAGGCGCGGCTTGGCCAGTTCGAGGTACCAGTCGCAAAAGTCGTCCCAGATAAAGGCGTAAAGGGCGTCCTGCGCTTTCGGGATGTCGTACTCCTCCATGGCGGCCCGGGATCTGGCGAGGGCCGAACCGTAGCGTTCCGTTATCCACCGGTCGGCCAGCTCCTCCGGCATCTCCGCCTCGAGGGGCGCCGGCGTCTCCGGCAGGTACATCTGCATGAAGCGCGCCGCGTTGTAAAGCTTGTTGACGAAGTTGCGGCCGCCTACGGTGGCTTCATCGGAGAAAGGGATATCTTTCCCGCCCAGCGTCTGCGCCATAAGCGAAAAGCGCATCGCGTCGGTGCCGTACTTTTCTATCACGGCCAGCGGGTCTATTACGTTGCCGAGCGACTTGGACATCTTTTTGCCGTGCTTGTCCCGCACGATACCGTGCAGGTACACCTGGGAGAAAGGCGGTTTGCCCAGGTATTCAATGCCGCTCATCACCATGCGGGCGACCCACAGGTAAAGTATCTCGTACCCGGTAACCAGCACCGAGGCCGGGTAATAATAGTCCAGGTCCGCGGTCTTCTCCGGCCAGCCGAAAATAGAGAACGGCCAGAGCGACGACGAGAACCAGGTGTCAAGAACGTCGGGGTCCTGGAGGAGGTCCGCGCCGCCGCAGTCGGGGCAGGCGGCCGGTTTTTCGAACGAGATGACCGGCTTGGCGCCATGGGTGAACGAGACGCGCGATAATTCTCCCGTGTCGGAGAATTTAAGGCCTGCTGCCGAGCAGCTGCGGCAATACCAGGCGGGAATGCGGTGGCCCCACCAGATCTGGCGCGAAATGCACCAGTCCTGTATGTTGCCGAGCCAGGCCGTGAAAGGTTTTTTCCATGACGGCGGGTAGAATTTGACGCCGCCGCTTTCGGCGGCGGCTATGGCGGGAGCCGCCAGTCTGTTCATCCTGACGAACCACTGCTCGGATACCAGCGGCTCGATGTGCTGGGAACAGCGGGAACACTTGCCCACGGAATGCTTGTAATGTTCCTCTTTCTCGAGCAGCCCGCCGGAGACCAGGTCTTCCACCACGGCTTTGCGGGCCGCCTGCACGCTGAGCCCGGCGTATTTCTCCGGGCAGTTGGTCATGCGCCCTTCGTAGGAGATAACGCGCGGCATATCCAGCTTGTGGCGCTGGCCTATTTCGAAGTCAAGCGGATCGTGCGCCGGCGTAACCTTAACCGCGCCCGTGCCGAAATCTTTTTCAACCCCCTCGTCCGCGATGAGCGGGATAAGGCGGTCCGTAAGCGGCAGGCGCAGCTTTTTGCCGACCAGGGCGCTGTAGCGGGCGTCCTCCGGGTTCACGGCCACGGCCGAGTCCCCGAGCATGGTTTCCGGGCGGGTGGTGGCCACGGTCACGGAGCCGGAGCCGTCTTCGAACTGGTAGCGGATGTGCCAGAGTTTGGATTTCTCCTCCTCGTACTCGACCTCGATGTCCGAGAGGGCCGTGCCGCAGCGGGGACACCAGTTTATCATGCGTTCGCCGCGGTAGATAAGCTTTTTGTCCCAGAGAGACCTGAAGGCTTCGAAAACCGCCGCCGCGCGTTTCGTGTCCATGGTAAAGCGGACGTTCTCGGGTGCGAGGTCCAGGGCGCAGCCCAGCTTGCGCAGCTGCCCAAGGATCATGCTGCCGCATTCCCCGTACCAGGCCCACGTGCGCTTTAAAAATTCCTCGCGGCCCAGATCGTGCCGCGTCTTGCCCTCGGCCTTAAGCATCTTCTCCATCACGTTCTGCGTGGCTATGCCGCCGTGGTCGGTGCCCGGTACCCAGCAGGCCTCGCGTCCAAGCATACGCTGGTAGCGCACCAGTACGTCCTGCAGTGTGTAGGTGAGGGCGTGGCCCATGTGCAGGGCGCCCGTTATGTTGGGCGGGGGGATCACCACGACAAAGGGTTTTTTGCCGGCGCTCGGCTTTGAAATGAAAAGCCTCTCTTTCTGCCAGGTCTCGGACCACTTGGCCTCTACCGGCTTGGGTTCATAAGCTTTGCTGAGCATGGTGTTCCTTACACGAATTCGCGGAAAACAGCGTTGGCGACGTAAAGGCGGTCCTCTTTTATCCTGATAAAACGGCCGCTTTTTTCAATGAGACCGGCCTTCAGGAGCCGGTCTATCGCCTCTTTAGATTCTATAAATATATCATCCGGCAGTTCAATTCCGGAAGTTTTGCGCAGGGCCAGCATTATCTTTTCGCCCTCCCTGGCGCGCCCGGTAAGCTTTTCCCGGTATTGAAGAGGTATGCTTTCCCCGGCCAGCGCTGCTTTTATGTATTCCGGGGTCGAGCTGGTATTGGCGCGTCTCTCGCCGTCCAGGTAGGAGGCCGCGGCGGGACCCAGGCCAAGGTATTCCCCCTGGTCCCAGTAGTTCAGATTGTGCAGCGATTGGCGGCCGGGAAGGGCGAAATTGGAGATCTCATAGCGGTCGAGACCTGCCGCCTTCAGGGCGGAGGCCCCGGCCTCGTACATGTCGGCCGCCCCATCGGGCTCTTCTTTTACCCCGGCTGCCGCGAAAGGTGTTCCTTCGTGTACTTCAAGCGCGTAGAACGACACGTGTTCCGGTTTTAGCCCGAGCAGCCAGGAGAGCGAATTTATGAAACCTTTAACCGTCTGTCCGGGCAGGCCGCACATCAGGTCCGCGTTTATGTTGTCGAAGCCGGCGGCCCGCAGGTCTCCGTAGGCCCTGCGGAAATCCCCGCTGGTGGCTACTCTGCCAAGACGCTTAAGCAGGCCGTCGTCGGCGGCCTGGAGGCCTACGCTTACGCGGTTTATGCCGCTTCTTTTTATAAAGGCGGCTTTTCCGGCGTCCATGCTTTCAGGGTTGGCCTCGAAGGTGCTTTCCGCCAGCGCGTGCACGGGGCCGGACAGCGTTTCGATGACGCAGAACAGCCTTTTAAGCTGCTCCGGCGAAAGAATGCTCGGCGTGCCGCCGCCGATATAAAGCGTGTCGAACGCGCGCCGCGGCGCGCGGGAGGCCTCGGCGGACAGGGCGTCTAGGAAGGCGTCTATCTCCCCGGGAGTACCGGGGGCCGAGGCGAAGTCGCAGTAGCCGCACTTGGCGCGGCAGAACGGTATGTGTACGTAAAGTCCCGTCATGGTCAGGTGATACGGAAGCTATGAGGCAGCGGGTGGGAATAAAAGACGGGAGCGAATTTTTCGCCCCCGTCCTCTATGTCCGCGATAGCCGTTACCTTATTTGACTTCTTTTACTTCGCTCAGGGCCTTCTTCATGAACATGCTGATCATGTCTATGGGTATGGGGAATATGGTCGTCGAGTTATTGTCGGTGGCTATCTCCGTCAGGGTCTGCAGGTACCGCAGCTGTATGGCGGCGGGATTGACGGCCATGATGGCGGCGGCGTCGGAGAGTTTCTGCGCGGCCTGGAATTCGCCCTCGGCGTGTATCACCTTGGCGCGGCGTTCGCGTTCGGCTTCGGCCTGTTTCGCTATGGCGCGCTGCATTTCCTGCGGCAGGTCCACGTTCTTTACTTCCACGCTGGAGATCTTGATGCCCCAGGGTTCGGTATGCAGGTCAAGTATCTGCTGCAGGTTCTGGTTTATCTTGTCGCGGTTCGAAAGCAGGTCGTCCAGTTCCTGCTGGCCGAGCACGCTCCTGAGCGTGGTCTGGGCGAGCTGGCTGGTGGCGTACATAAAGTTCTCTACGTTCAGGATCGCGGCCTGGGGGTTTACCACCCGGAAATATATTACGGCGTTGACCTTCACGGAGATATTGTCGCGGGTTATAACATCCTGCGGCGGAACATCCAGCACCACAACGCGGGTGCTCATCCGGAACATCTGCTGGATGCCGGGGATAAGGATTATCAGGCCGGGGCCTTTTACCCCGGTGAAACGGCCCAGGGTCAGCGTAACACCGCGCTCGTATTCATTGAGCACTTTTATGCTGGCGAAAAGAAGCACCGCTACTATTATTATCAAAGGCATATAACCCATTTTACCCTCCGGACTCTTCGTTTTACCCGTCCCCAAGAGTCTACAAAAGATAGCCGGGTAAGGCAAACGAACGGGCGCGCCGGGCGCAAATTTTGTATTATATACGCAGGACAAGGTCTTTATAATGAGCAAAAGAAGATTGGCGAGGGAAAACTGTCTGCATTCGCTTTACAGCTCCGACATAGCCAAACTCGAGCCGGATTCCGTGCTTGCCAGTTTCCAGATGGAGGAATTCTCCCTTGACGAAAAGGTGTTCTCCTTCTACAAGACGCTTTACGCCTCCACCATCGATAATATCCCGAAAATAGACGAGATAATAAAAAAGACCAGCCTTAACTGGGAGATGGACCGTATGCCGGCCATAGACCGTTCCATATTGCGCATGGCCGTGTGCGAGATGATGATACTTTCCGACGCCCCCGTGGCCGTGGTTATCGACGAGGCCATAGAACTCGCGAAAAAATATTCCACCGAAAAATCGGGCAAGTTCGTTAACGGCGTGCTTGACAGCATAGCCCGCCAAAACAACCTAATAAAATGATCCCGGCACCCGTCCGTCCGCATTTCGCGGATATTGTAAACAGAGGCGTTATGCTCAGCCGCGGGCGGGCGGCGCTATGAAGCTTTCCCCGAAAGAGGAGATAGAAGCTCTCAGGGCCGAAATAACGCGCCATGAGCGCCTTTATTACGTTTCGGATTCTCCCGAGATATCGGACGGGGAATTCGACGCGCTGATGAACCGCCTGAAGGAACTTGAGGCCGCCAACCCGGAATTCGCCTCCGAAGATTCCCCTACCCGCCGCGTCGGCGGCGAGCGTTCGAACACTTTCGCCCCGGTGCCGCACCGCATCCCGATGCTTTCCCTGGACAACTGCTATTCGGCGGCCGAATTCATGGAATGGCACGCCCGCGTAAAGAAGGGCCTCGGGGACGAACCTTTCGACCTGGTGGTGGAGGCCAAGATAGACGGCCTGTCCTGTTCCGTAGAGTACGAGAACGGGAAGCTCGCCAGGGCTTCCACGCGGGGGGACGGCGAGACGGGGGAGGACGTGACCCTGAACGTGCGCGCCATAAGGTCCGTGCCGCTCAAGCTCGACCTTTCCCATCCCCCGCGGCTTTTCGAGGCCCGCGGCGAGGTTTACACCGACAAAAAAGATTTTGAGGCCCTGCGCGAGGCCGCGCTTTCAGAGGGGGGGGAGCCCTTCGTCAATCCGCGCAACGCCGCCGCGGGGTCCCTGCGCCAGAAAGACCCGGGTGTCACTGCCCGGCGCCGCCTGAAGTTCATCGTGCACTCTTATGGCTACCTGGAGGGTATGGTGGAGCCCGACTCGCATTGGGAATATCTGAATATCTGCCGCGGACTTGGTTTTAATATTTCCACGCTTGGCAACAGGGTCTGCCGGAGCGCGGAAGAAGTCCTGGGTTTCTACGACAAATACTCCAAAGAGCGTTTTAACCTTCCCTACGAGATAGACGGGCTGGTAATAAAAGTGGATTCTCTCAGGCAGCGCAGGCTGCTCGGCGTCACGGCCAAGAGCCCCCGCTGGGCCATAGCCTTCAAGTATCCCGCGCAGCAGGCCACCACCGCGGTGAAGTGCGTCAGTTTCTCGGTCGGCCGCACGGGAGTTATCACCCCGGTGGCCGGGCTGGAACCCGTAAAATGCGGCGGCGTGACCATTTCAAGCGCTACCCTGCATAATTTCGACGAGATAGGGCGCCTGGGGCTGAAAATAGGGGACCGTGTCGTGATAGAACGCGCCGGTGAGGTAATACCGAAGGTCGTGAAGGTCGTCCGTGAGGCGCGCACGGGTTCGGAAAGAGAGATAAAGCTTCCCGCCGCCTGCCCCTCCTGCGGCGCCGAGGTGTTTAAGGACGAGGAGGAGGTGGCGCTGCGCTGCGTAAATCCTTCCTGCCCGGCGCAGTTCAAGCGTTCGCTGCTGCACTTCGCCTCCCGCGACGCGATGAATATAGAGGGGCTGGGGGCTTCCTCCGCCGAGCAGCTTGTGGACAAGGGGATCGTGAAGGGCTTCACCGATATTTACCGTCTGAAGAAAGATGACCTGCTGGCCCTGGAACTTTTCAAGGATAAGAAGGCCGACAACCTGCTCTCGCAGATAGAGAAGAGCAAGGAGCAGCCCCTCTCGCGACTTATATACGCGCTCGGCATACGGCACACGGGCGAGAAGAACGCGCGGGTGCTAGCGCAGCGTTTTAAGACAATGGGCGCTTTTATGGCCGCGGGGGCCGGCGAATTGGCGCGCATAAACGACATCGGTCCGGTCATAGCGGAGGCCGTGGCGGAGTTCTTTAAGTCGGCCGCCACCCGCGGCATGGTGGATGAACTGGCCGCGCTGGGGCTGCGCATGGACGAGCCTGAGCGTAAAGGCGGCGGCGCGCTCGAGGGAAAAACCTTTGTTTTTACGGGAGAGCTTAAGACCATGACCCGCGGCGAGGCCCAGGCTATGACGCGCGAACTAGGGGGGAAAGAAACCTCCAGCGTTTCGGCCAAGACCTCTTACGTCGTAGCCGGTGCCGATCCAGGATCTAAATACGACAAAGCCGTAAAATTGGGCGTGACTATACTGTCCGAAGAGGAATTTCTTAAGCTCGTAGGGAAGTGACAGCTCCGCTTTGCCCCCTGCTTCCGCGGATATGGACAAAACCGCTTACCTCAGCGTTTACGATAAAACCGGCCTGGAAGATCTCGCCCGCGGCCTGGAAGAGCTGGGTTTTGCCCTTTACGCCTCCGGTTCAACTTACAAACTGCTGCACGAGGCCGGCATAGAGGCGGAGGAGGTCCGCTATTCCCCGCCGGTCCCCTCCGCGGTGCTCAAGGCCTTGTCCGGCCTCTTCCCGGCCGTCTCGGAGAACGGCGTTGAACTCCCCGCTTTCTCTGTGGTGGCGGCCGATCTCTACCCCATCGCCGGCATAGTCGGGCAGGAAGAGTTCGCCATCAGCGAACTTCCCAATTACCTCGACCAGTCAAATTCCGCCGTGCTCAGGGCCGCGGCTAAAGATTTCGAGAATATCATAACCGTTTCAACCCCGGCCGATTACGGCACGGTACTCGGTGCCCTTGCGAAAAACGGCGGTCTTGAGGCGGAGGAGAAAAAGCGGCTGTCGGCCCGGACCTGGCAGTATCTGGCCGCCTACGACGCCACCGTGGCGCAGTACCTTTCCGAACCGGGAGATCTGCTCGGCGACGAAGTAGTGATGAGTCTGAAAAAAGTGAGCGACCTCCGCTATGGCGAGAACCGTCACCAGAAGGCCGCTTTTTACGCCCTCAGCGGCGCGCGCCCGCGCGGGCTTAACGCCGCAAGGATAGTATGCGGCGTGGACTTTAACCTTAACCACTACCTGGACCTGGACACGGCCTTCGAACTCGCCTCGGAGTTCGACGAGCCGGTCTGCGTCATTTCAAAGCACGCCAGGCCCGCCGGGGTCTGCGCGGCCGGAACACAGGCGGAGTGCCTGCGCGGGGCGCTCAGGGCGGACCCTGCCGGGGCGGTGGGGGGCACGGCCGCTTTTAACAGGCAGGTGGAAGCCGAGGCCGCCGGAGTTTTGAGAGATGTTTTTATCGAAAGCGTGGTGGCGCCGGGGTACAGCCGGGAGGCCATCGGTATACTGCGCTCAAAGGAAGGCTTGCGCGTGCTCGAGCTGAGCGCGCCGGTGCTTTCACCGCATGAAGTCGAGCTGCATTCCGTGTCCGGCGGGGTGTTGATAGAGTCCAAGGACAATCTTCTTCTCCTTAAGGAGCCCGTCTGCGCGACCAGGCGGAAGCCTTCCGAAGAAGAAATGCGCTCGCTGCTGCTGGCCTGGAAAACCGCCAAGTACGGAAAAACCTATTCTGTGGTGCTTGCCGAAGGGAACTGTACGGCCTCCGTAAGCGCCGGGGAAAGTTCGACGTACGACGCGGTTCGCGGCGCGGTGTGGAAGATGCGCGAGAAGCGCTCGATACTGAGGGGGGCGGGCCCGCTGGTGATGGCCGCCGACGCGGCCTTGCCGCTTAAAACGCTGCAGGCGGCCCTTGCCGGAGGGGTACTCGCCGTTATCCAGCCGGGCGGTTGGCAGGATGACGAGGATTGCGTCCGCCTGTGCGACTCCAGGAGCGCAGCCATGCTGTTTGCCGGTCTGCGTCATTTCAGGCACTGAGGTCGTTAAGGGTAAAGTGCGGGCGGGAAATAAATTGAACGGCCGCGGATATCAGGATCCGCGGCCGTTCTGTCGTTGTTTATATGATATTCAGCTCTTTTCCGACTTTCCTGAATTTTTCAACGGCCAGCTCCAGGTCCTTTATCGTGTGGCCGGCGGTGACTATTGTGCGCAGCCGCTCCTTGCCGCGGGGAACGGTGGGGAAGCCCAGGGCGAGCGCGAACACGCCCTCGTCAAAAAGACGGTTCGAGAATTCCACGGCCTTCGCCGTCATTATGGGGGTTATCGGAGTGACCGAAGCGCCGGTGTCGAAGCCGGCCTTTTTAAGCTCTTCTTTCAGGAAGGCCGTGTTGTCCCACAGGTTCTTTAAGTGCCCCGGTTCGGTGAGCAGTATATCAAGCACCGCCAGGGAGGTGGCGACCACCGACGGAGGCTGCGAACTCGAGAAAAGGAAAGGCCGCGCCACGGAGCCCAGGTAATCCCTCAGGCTCCGGGTCGTGGCCGCGTAGCCGCCGACCGAAGCGAAGGCTTTCGAAAGCGTACCTATCTGTATTTCCACCTTGCCGTCCAGCCCGAAATGGCTGACGGTGCCGCGGCCCTCTTTCCCTATTACGCCGCTCGCGTGCGCGTCGTCCACCATCACAAAGGCTCCGTACTTATGGGCGACCGTTACGACCTCGTCGAGGTTAGCGATGTCGCCGTCCATGGAAAAAACGCCGTCCGTTACCACCAGCTTGCGCCTGGCTTTGCGGGCCTCCGGAGTTTCTAGTATCTCGGTCAGGTGCTTTATGTCCTTGTGGCGGTATATCTTGCGCGGCGCCTTGGCGAGGCGCGCGCCGTCTATGATGGAGGCGTGGTTGAGCTCGTCGGATATGAGCAGGTCGGCCTCGCTCGACATCACCGACTGGCACACAGCCACGTTGGAAGTAAATCCGGACTGGAACAGTATGGAAGCCTCGGCGTGTTTGAAGGCCGCGAATTTGGCCTCCAGTTCCTCGTGCAGGGACATCGTGCCT
This sequence comes from uncultured Elusimicrobia bacterium, assembly GCA_903889965.1. Taxonomy (GTDB): domain Bacteria; phylum Elusimicrobiota; class Elusimicrobia; order Elusimicrobiales; family UBA9959; genus UBA9959. The sequence goes on along the minus strand of CAISZM010000084.1, from coordinate 28,721 downwards.
ATTATGGTGCGCACGGCGGCGGAGCCGACGCCGTATTTTTCTATCGCCTCGATGGCGGCTTTTTTTACCCTGGGGTTGTTGGCCATCGCCAGGTAGTTGTTGGAGGTAAGGTTGACCACCTTCCTGCCATCTATAACGGATACGGGCTCCTGCGCTGATTCAAGCACGCGCGGCCGGATGAAGCGGTTTTCTTTTTTTAGGGCGGCAACTTCCTCGTCCGCGAATTTTAACGTATCGAAAGTCATGGTTTCGTCTCCTTAGGGAATATTTTACCTGCCGCTGCGGTTCACGGTTTGAGGATGATCTTGCCGCAATTCTTTTCCTTCGAATTGATCAGCGCGAAGGCTTTTTTAAAGTCCTTCATCGGGAAGGTGTGTGTTATGGCGGGCCTGGGGTCTACCGCCCCCGACTTGAGCAGGCTTTCCATCTTGTACCAGCTGCGGAAGATCTCTCTCCCGGCCACGCCTTCAAGCCGTATGCCGCGCCTCACTATGTCGCCTGCGTAGTCCAGGCTGAGGTTGGTCACAGGCAGTCCGAAAGCCACGAAACGCCCCCCGGGGCGCAGCGCTTTAAGTCCCAGCGAGACCGCCTTGGCCCCGCCGCTCATCTCTATTACGGCGTCGACGCCTTCGGAACCGCATGTCTTTGTGATCTTTGAGAGGCAGTCGCTTCCCGAGGAATCGATGGCCGCGTCGGCGCCCATCTTCAGCGCGAGTTTCCTGCGGTAACTGGAAGCGTCAAGCGCCACCACGCGCTTGGCGCCTCCGGCCTTGGCTATCCCGGCGGCGAACAGCCCCTGCGGGGCGCAGCCGGAAATAAGAACGGTCCTGCCGACTATGTCTTCGGCCAGCACCGCGTGCACAGAACTGCCGAAGGGCCCCATTACGGCGCCTATGTCCTTCAAAGAGTCGTCGGTGTGTTTCCAGGAGCAGCGCGCCGGCACGGCGGCGTATTCGGCCAGTCCGCCCTGCGTATCGCGGCCTATAACGCGCAGGTTCTGGCAGATATGGCGCTGGTCGTTGCGGCACTGGCCGCAGACGCCGCAGAAAATGTGGGATTCTACCGAGACGAAGTCGCCCTTTTCAAAACCCTTGGCCAGAGATCCTATCTCCACCACCTCTCCGCAGAATTCCTGCCCGAAGATGAAAGGCAGCTGCGCGGGAGAAAAGTCCGGGGCGGACGAGTTGTAGATGGCAAGGTCGCCGGGGTTTATGGAGGCCGCGGTGACGCGTATCAGCAGTTCGTCCCTGTTTATTACGGGCACATCAGCGCTGCGGTAGGCGGCTCCGTGCGAACGGGAGGTTTTTGTAACTGCTTTCATGGTGGCTCCTTGCCGGGGAAAATCGCGGGGAGTGTCCCCGTGATAATATGATATAAAAAAATCGCCGCCAAAAAAATGTTTTTAACCGCGGGGAAATTTAGTAGATTATATTTAATATGCCGGGGCTTTCAAGACCATTGCCTGCCGAAGACCGGCTGGTGCTGCTGCCAAAGAATCCTGGGTCGTTCTTTGTTTTCTGGCAGCTCTCCGCCGGCCGCTCCGAAGCCTTCCGCTCTTCCGTGTTCCAGCCTGAAATCGAGCTGAAACTTTTATTTTCCGACGATAATTCCCCCGCTTCCTCCATGAAGTTCCCCTGGCAGGCCGGGCGCGGTTATCTGCCTGTGCCGGCCCCCGGGAGGACCTGCCAGGCGGCGCTTTACGCCTTCCGCAACGGGGCCTGGGAAAAACTGCTCGACTCCAACCAGGCCGCGCCCCCGTGCGCCGCGGGTATGGCCGAAGACAGGGCCTACGCCAGCCTTGAATTCCACAAGAAGGTGCTCCAATGAGCTCCCGCGGCTCCCTGATGTTCCTGCTTCACGCGCACCTCCCGTACGTGAACCACCCGCAGGATTCCAGCTTCCTCGAGGAAAATTGGTTCTTTGAGGCGGTGGTGGAAACCTACGTGCCCTTGATCTCGGCGCTGGAGCGCCTCTCCGCCGAAGGCATCAGGCCGGGTGTAACCATCTCTATTTCTCCCACGCTGGGCGCCATGCTTGAGAACGAGGCCCTGGAAAATAAACTGCAGCTTTACGTCGAGTCCCGTCTTGAACTTATCGAGAAGGAGCTGACGCGCGCGCAGGGAGACCCGGCCCTGCTCCGCACGGTCAGGTTCTACCAGAAACTTTACGAGGATGCCGCGGTCCTGATGCACAGGTACAGCGGCGACCTGATAACGCCGCTGAAGGCGCTGCAGCACGCGGGGCAGATAGAGATAATAACGACCGCGGCTACCCACGCGGTGCTGCCGCTGCTGTCGAGGCCCGAGGCCGTGCGCGCCCAGCTGGCGGTGGCCGCCGATGATTACATGGACCGCTTCAACAGGAAGCCGGCCGGCTTCTGGCTGCCCGAGTGCGCTTACGAGCCCCGTCTGAATTCCTATCTTAAACTTTCCGGTTTTAATTACATATTCACGGAATCGCATTCCGTGGACCTATCCGCCTCCTCGGCGCCAAGCGGGGTTTACTCGCCTTATCTCACCCCTAACGGCGTAGGCGTTTTCGCGCGCGACGCGGCCAGCTCCCGCGAGGTTTGGAGTTCCAAGTTCGGCTACCCCGGCGACCCGGCCTACCGTGAATTCTACCGCGACCTGGGCTACGACGGGGATTACGAATATATCCGCCCTTACCTCGGTTCGGACGGGGTGCGGCGCCCCCTCGGGCTGAAGTACCACAGGATAACCGGCGCCGGCACGGACCTGGCGGCCAAGCAGTATTACGACCCCGAAGCCGCCATGGCCCGCGTCGAAGCCCACGCCTCGGATTTCCTCGCCCGCCGCATGAAGCAGACCGAAGATTTTTACGCTGCGCGCGGCACGGGCCCGCTTATCGTCAGCTGTTACGACGCGGAACTGTTCGGGCACTGGTGGTTCGAGGGGCCGGCTTTCCTGGAGAAAGTGATAAGGAAGATACGCCAGGAGCGCCTGCCGCTGCAGTTCGTGATGCCTTCGGAATATTTGAACTCCTGCCAGGAACCGCCTGAGCTGATGCCCGGGGTCTCTTCGTGGGGGGAGAACGGATATTTTGACCCGTGGGTGAACGAAACCAACGATTTTATCTACCCTGCGGTATACTCGGCTACCGACAAGATGATAGAAACGGCCAACCGCTTCCGCAATCAGGACGTCCCCAGCCTTTCAGCCCGGGCGCTCAACCAGGCGGCGCGAGAGACCCTGCTCGCCCAGTCCTCTGACTGGGCTTTCCTGCTCTACATAGGTTCGCACGCGGAATACGCCAAGAGCCGGCTGGAGGACCATGCCTCGAACGCCGTCAGGCTGCTGGCAGAGGTCATAGAGAAAAAAATTGATGAGCCGGCGCTCGCCGAGCTGGAACAGAAGAACAGCGTTTTTCCGCGGCTGGATTTCCGGGTTTTCGCCTCGGTGTCTAAATTTTAGCCGGCAGCCTGCCGGCCTTAACTTCCTTCCATACTTCCTTGAAGTTCTCCGGCAACGGGGCCTCGAGCCTCGTCCGCTTGGCCGTCAGCGGGTGGGTGAAGACCAGGCTGAACGAGTGCAGCAGCATCCTGGGCGCCTCGGGGCCGCCGTAAAGCTTGTCGCCGATTATCGGGTGGCCGATGTGCGCCAGATGTATCCTTATCTGGTTGGTGCGCCCGGTCTGGGGGTGTATTTCCAGCAGCGCGCAGCCTTTGCCCTTCTCCTTTAAAACGTATTCGGTCAGTGCGTCCCGGCCGTATTCCCAGACCTTGATCTTCTTGTAACCGCTGGCACGGCCTATGGGCGCGTCAATGCGGCCCTTTTTTTCGGGGATACCGGCCACGACGCCTATGTACGTCTTTTCCATAAGCCGCTCCCTGAAGCCTTCTTTCAGGACGGTCTGCGCCTCCGGGGTCTTGGCCAGAAGCATCAGACCGCTGGTTTCCCGGTCCAGGCGGTGGACCATGCCCAGGCGCTCCAGGCCGCCTCCGGCCATCTCCGGCCTGGCGGAAAAGATAAGAGAAGCCAGCGTAGGCTCGCCCAGAAGGGAGGCCTGCGGGTTTATCATCCAGTTGTCGGGATTCGGGTGCACGGCCAGGCCCGCCGGTTTGTTCACCGCCATGAGCGAAGCGTCCTCGAAGATAACCAGGTCTTCGAAGCCGGCCTGCCTTTCCCCCGAGTCGGGGGTGGAAAGCGAGATGGTGTCGCCCGGGTTGAGCACGTAGCCGGGTTTTTTCTTTTTACCGTTGACCGTGACCAGGCCGTCCTCTATGAGGCGCCGGGAATAAGAGCGGGAAAAATTGTCCCCCGACTCCGTCAGGAAAATATCCAGCCGCCGCGGTTCGCCGGTGTAATCTATCTTTGTTTTTTTCATTTTTCAGCCTTAAGCCTGGTCAGGATTGCAGCCCCGGCGATAAAAACCGCCGCGGAAATAAGCTGCGCCGGGGACAGCCCGAAGCGCAGCGCGCCGCGGTCGTCGCCCCGTAAAAACTCTATAAGGAAGCGCTGGGCGCAATAGAGCACTGCGTAAAGCGCGGTTACGGCGCCGGCGGGCAGGCGCCCCTTGAGCGAGCGGCCGAGCGCTTTGTGCAGGATCAGGAAGATGGCCAGGTTCCCCGCGGCCTCGTAAAGCTGCACGGGGTGAAGCGGCACGCCCAGGTATAGCGGGTTTACTTCGGAGGCGGGGTTCGTGAACGTAACGCCGAGGGCGCAGGACGTCGGGCGCCCGTAGCAGCAGCCCGCGAGGAAGCACCCGACCCCCCCGAAGGCGTGGCCCAGCGCCAGGGCCGGGGCGAAAAGGTCGGCCGCCTTCAGCGCGCGTATTTTCCTGAGGCGGGCCGCGGTAAAAAAAACGGCCGCGCCGAATATAAGCCCGCCGTAAAAAACGAAACCGTACCGGGCGGTGCGCAGCGCGTACCCGAGGCGGGAGGCAAAGTCGCCGCCGAACTCTTTCCAGTAGGTAACGGCGTAAAAAAGCTTGGCTCCGGCCATCCCGCCAAGCACGGAGTAGAATATAAGGTCGGAAATGTCTTCTTTCCTGAATCCTGAGCGGCCGGCAAAGCGCAGTATGTATGATATCCCTGCCAGGTAGCCGCAGGCCACCATAAGGCCGTAGGCCGGGAACCGGAAAGATCCTAACTGGAAGATTATAGGGTGCACATGTATCTCCGCCGCAAATCCGGCTTCGTTGCGGCCCGCGCCGCGGCTTTCTAAACCCCGCCCTTACGGCCGCCGCGCGCTTTCTCCCCGGGGCAGGGCGGGAGGATAAAGGTCCGCGTGCGCCGGTTCACAGGACCGCGGCGAGGAAGTCCTCCCGGAGGCCCTCACGAGCGAGTTTCAGGTAGCGGTTCTCCCTCTTCTGCGCGCCGAAGGTGGAAGCGTCGCCGTTGTAGGAATGTCCGGGGTAAACGGCGGCGCCGTCCGGAATAGCGGCCAGCTTTACGAAACTTTCGTAAAGCGCTTCCGGGTCCGAGCCCGGCAGGTCCACGCGGCCGCATTCTCCCACGAACAGCGTATCGCCGGTGAAAACCGCGCCCCCGGCCCGGTAGCAGACCGAGCCCGGGGTATGGCCCGGCGTGTGCATGACGCGTATTTTAAGAGCGCCCGCTTCTATCTGTCCGCCGTCCTGCACGGGCTTCAGCGCCCCGGGGCGTTCCTTCAGCATGAAATAGTCGGCCTCGTGCAGGTAGACGGGAAGCAGCGGGTTCGCGGCGGTAAAAAAGGGAACTCCGTTAACGTGGTCCGGGTGCGCGTGCGTCAACAACAGGCACTCGAGCCGCAAGCTCTTCGCGCTGATGTATTCGGCCAGCTTTTCGGGCTCCCAGGCGGGGTCGATGATCGCCGCCGATGCGGTGCTTTCATCCCAGAGCAGGTAGGAGAGGTTCCCCATCGGGCCTAGTTTGAACTGGCGCGTCCTCATTTGTCCGACTCCTTCGGGGGGGGGAACCTGTATTCGGTTTCATCCGGCTTTATCAGGCCGAGCTGCACGCGGGCGGCCTGCTCGATCGCCGGTGTCTCCTTAACTTCGTCGGTTCTCTTTTTCAGGTCCACGTACTGCTTCTGAAGCTCTGCTTTGTGCGACTCGAGCCTGCGGTATTCAAGATAGTTCCGGACCAGGCTCCGGAAGCCGCGGTTACCCACGAGGACGGCCGCCGCTATAAGGAGGGCCAGGTATTTAAGTTTTAATTTGAGCCGGAGGTGTTTCATGTTTTGCGCGGGCCGGTGGGATCCGCGCCTTGAGCCGACGTGCGCCCTCTCCGGTACTGCCGGAACGGGAATAACGCTGGCGCGGGGTCCCGGATAAAAAGCCCCGCCCGGGTTTTATGCGGACGGGGCTTTTTCGGCGGGGACTTTACTTGAACTTGAAAACGCTGTCCTTGGCGTAACGCGCCTTCTTGCCCAGTTCTTCCTCGATGCGGATGAGCTGGTTGTACTTGCAAAGGCGCTCGGAGCGGCACGGCGCGCCGGTTTTTATGGCCCCGGCGTTGGTGGCCACCGCCAGGTCCGCTATGAAGGAGTCTTCCGTCTCGCCCGAGCGGTGAGAGATCACGGTGGCGTAGCCCGCCCGGTGAGCCATCTCTATTACGCGCACGGTTTCGGTCAGCGAACCTATCTGGTTCAGCTTTATCAGGATCGCGTTGGCTATCTTGTCTTCGATGCCCTTCTTCAGGCGCTCGGGGTTGGTGACGAAAAGATCGTCGCCGACCACGCGGGCCTTCTTGGCCAGGTGTTTGGTGAGATGTTCCCAGCCTTCCCAGTCGTCTTCGGCAAGCGGGTCTTCGTAGGAAATTATCGGGAAGTGCTTTTTCCATTCCGCGTACTTGGCGGTCAGTTCCTGGTAGGACAGGTTAGAGCCCTCGAACACGTAGCGGTCGTTCTGGTAGAATTCGCTGGCGGCGGAATCCAGGGCTATCTGTACTTCCTTGAAGGTGTAGCCGGCGTCTTTAATGGCGTTGCAGATCGTCTCCAGCACGGACTCGTGGGTGAAGATCTTCGGGGCGAAGCCGCCCTCGTCACCCACGGCGGTGGTGTAGCCGGCCTTGGCCAGGATCTTCTTGAGCGTGTGGTATATCTCGCAGCCGATGCGTATGGCGTCGGTGAATCTCGGCGCCCCGGTCGGCACTATCATGAATTCCTGTATGCTGATGCCGGAGTCCGCGTGCTTGCCGCCGTTGATGATGTTCATCATGGGGGCGGGGATGACGAAGTCCTTGTGCTTGAGACCGTAGGCCCTGCGTATGTACGCGTAGAGCGGAAGTTTGGCGGAGGCCGCGCCCGCGCGGGCCAGCGCCATGGAGACGGAGAGTATCGCGTTGGCGCCCAGTTTGGTTTTCATCTGGGTGCCGTCCAGTTCCAGCATCATCTCGTCGATCTTTATCTGGTCGGCTTTGAGACCGGTTATTTCGCCGGTGATGGTTTTGTTGACGTTCTCCACGGCTTTAGCGACGCCCTTGCCCAGGTAGCGCTTGCCGCCGTCGCGCATCTCAAGAGCTTCGTGAGTGCCGGTGGAGGCCCCGCTAGGCACCGCCGCCCGGCCGAAGGAACCGTCGGAAAGCAGTACGTCCGTTTCCACGGTGGGGAAACCGCGGGAATCAAGAATTTCCCTTGCAGTGATCTTTTTTATTTTAGCTTCCATTTTTGTTTTTCTCCTCGAGAATTATGAACTAAAATTTTCCTACTATTATTTTTTTCCCGGCTTCGGTAAGCGCCGCGGTCTTCTGGGGCGTGGACGCCTCCGCGTATATGCGCACCAGCGGCTCCGTGCCGGAGGGGCGCAGCCCGAGCCAGCTGCCGTCCTTCATTATGAACTTGAATCCGTCCGTGTGGTCTATGCGCCAGACCGAAGAACCGGCCATGTTCAGCGGGGGGTTCAGCTTAAGACGCTCCACCACGGATTCCATGTTGATATTCGGGTCCACTTTAAGGTTTGTCCGGCAGTTGACGAAATTCCCCACGCGCTTGTTCAGTTCGGCGAGTATCTTTTTTATGGGTTTCCGCTCGTAAGCCACCATTTCCGCTATAAGCAGGCAGGCCAGTATGCCGTCCTTCTCCGGAACGTGGTTCATGATCGAAAGTCCGCCGGATTCCTCGCCGCCAAGGAGGTACTGGCCCGTGCGGAGGAGGTTGCCTATGTGCTTAAATCCTACCGCCGTTTCGCGCACTTCCAGGCCGTGATGGCGGGCCACCGCGTCGGCGAAATGCGAGGTCATCACCGAGCGCGCGAATTTGCCTTTAAGGCCGCGGTTCTTCACCAGGTGCTCCAGCACCAGCCCCAGCACGAGGTTGGGGGAGATCCAGGTGCCGTCGGAATCTATTATGCCGAAGCGGTCGGCGTCGCCGTCGCAGGCCAGGCCAAGGTTCATCCTGTTCTTTACCACGGTCTCGCGCAGCCCCGCCAGGTTCTTCTCGTCCGTGTCCGGGGAGCGTCCGCCGAACAGAACGTCGCGTTCCTCGCGAAGGCCCGTCACTTTCGCGCCCGCTTTTTCCAGTATCGGGCGGAGGTAGGTGCGGGCGGCGCCGTTGACCGAGTCGGCGGCTATCTTAAGCCCGGCTTTTTTTATAGCTCCCAGGTCAAGCAGGGAGCCGAGCTGCCGGAAGTAATTTTCGTGGAAGTCCTCCACCTTTATTATTCCCGCCGTCACGCCGTGATCGAAAGGAATATGCCTCTCCACCTCGGCTATGGTAAGGGCCTGGACGCGGGCCTCGAGGTCGTTGGTTATGTCGGGCATGGCCGGCCCGCCCCAGTAGGGGGTCCACTTAAAGCCGTTATAGTGCGGGGGATTGTGACTGGCCGTGATCATCACGCCTCCGGAGGCGGAGGTGCGCATGACTTCCCAGGCAACCACCGGGGTGGGCGAGTCCGTGCCGGAGATGACGGCGGTGATGCTTTCCGCCGCCAGCGCTTCCGCCACGTTCCTGGCGAAATCCTCGGAAAGGAAACGGGTGTCGTAGCCTATTATGACCTTCGGGGTTTTAGGTGCCGGTTTGCCGGCGTTCCGCAGGCCCAGCAGGTACTCTTCTCCCCTGTAGCCGTATTCCCTGTGTTCGCGGACATGTTCGGCCACGGCGTGGCTCACGCGGCGCAGGGTGGAAATATTGAAATCTTCGGCAATTACGGCCCTCCACCCGGAGGTGCCGAACTTGATGTTTTGGGTCGCCATAGTTAACTGAATATAGCATAAGAGGATAAAAGAAAGCAAAGAACACAGGCAAAGCGCGGTTTTACCGCTAAGCGCGGGATTTTCCGGCTCCGGGCCATGGTCAAGACCGGCATGCGCATAATTTTGTAAAATGTACGCTTCATGAAAAAAATAATACTGGCAGCGGCAGCGCTTATGGCCCAGCCGGTCTGCGCGGCCAGCGGGGAGCCCGCGGCTGAACTCGCCGGCTATATCTCAGCCTGGACCCAGGATTGCCGGGGGAGCGCGTGTTCCCTGCCAAAACCGGGGGAAAGGAACCGGCCCGTGGCCGCGAGCCTGGGAGCGCCTTCGTCACCGGGAGAGGCGGCAGCCGCCTCCGTCACCGAGACCCTGCGCCTCGGTGAGGCGGAGATAAAAGCGGATATCACGTTCTACGCCATCTGCCCTTACGGCGGAAAAAACGCGACCTGCCCCGGCCGGTATTTTCAGGCGCAAATATCGCTTTCCGGTGCGGCGCACGCTTTTTGCGCGGCCTCGGTTAACGCGGAGGATTTTATGCCTTTCCCGGTCATGATGTGCGCCGGCGTCACCCCGGGAGGAGCGCGCGCGGGAATAACCCTTCACCGCCTGCCCTTATGAACATGGACAAAGAACTGCGCGGAGTTTTTCCCGGCCGTCCCCATCCGCCGGAACTGGCCGCCTATTTCGCGGCGCTGACCGCGGCCGACGAGGGTTACGCGGCCCATGTGCTGGAGGCGATGAAAAAGGACGGCGTGCGCGGCGCCGCGGTCTCCGCGATGGAAGGCCGGATGCTCGAGTCGGTTGCCGCCCTGTCAGGGGCCAGGAAGGCCGTGGAGATCGGTTCGCTGTACAGCTATTCGGCGCATTGGATAGCGCGCGGCCTGCCGGAGGGGGCGCGTCTTTACTCCCTTGAAAAAGTTCCGGCCTGCGTGAACGCGGCTAAGGACCTTATCGAGGCCTCGGGCCTTTCCCGGAAAATTACGGTGATGGAAGGACCGGCCCTTGAAAGCCTGAAAACACTATCCAAGCTTGCGCCCTACGATCTTTGTTTTATAGACGCCGACGCGGAGAATTACCCGGCATACCTGCGGTGGGCCGCCGCGAACCTGAAGCCCGGGGGCGTGGTGCTGGCCGACAGGGCCTTCCTGAACGGCAAGGTCTGTTCCGAGGGAGGAGAACCCGCCGATAACTCCGCGGCCAGGGCCATGCGGGAATTCTTCCATATACTTTTCGACACCGATCGTTTCGTCTCAGCTTCGGTCATTCCCACGGGCGAAGGCCTGGCGCTGGGAATAAAGGCCTGAACCCCCCGGGCCTATGAGAAACAACCTGATAGCGCTGGCCCTGTTTTTTGCAGCCTGCGGCAAATCTTCCGTAGAAAGACCGAAGCTGGCCGAGGCCGGGCTGCCCGCGCCCGAGCTTAAGCTGGTAAAACTTATAAACGCGCCTGCGCCGGAACTGGGCGGCTGGCGGGACCTGGGGGGAAAGGCGGCCGTGCTGGAATTCTGGGCCACCTGGTGCGAACCTTGCGTCGACAATATCCCGCGCATGAACCAGCTCGCCGAACAGTTCCGCGATAAGGCGGTGGTCTTTATCTCGATAACCGATGAAAGCGAGGCCGAAGTGCGGGCCTTCATGCAAACGCACCCGATGTCCGGCTGGGTGGCGCCCGAAGCGGGAGCGGAACCCTTCAAGGCCTTCCGCGTTTATTCCCGGCCTTATACGGTGCTCGTAGCTCCCGACGGCAGGGTATTTTCATCAACGTCCTCCGCGGATCTTACCGCCGAGGGCGTGGAAGACCTGCTGGCCGGCAGGCGGAGGGCCGCGGAGGATGCTGCCCGGCCCCCGGACCGCGGCCTGTCGGACGGGACCGGCTCTCCGGCCCTGGCGGAGTTCTTTATAGCCCCGGACTCGTCCGGCGCCGCCGGCGCCAGTTGCGGGAACGATTTTATGTACGCAAAGGCCCTTACTCTCAGGTCCGCTTTCGATCTCATGCTTGGTCCTTCGGACGTTGTCGACCTGGGGCCGGGAGTAAAGGATATCTTCGATTCCAGATACGATATCCGCGTCTCGGCGCCGCCCGGCGCCGCGGACGGTAAAAAAGGGATATTCGTTAAGGGTATCGAGTCCGCGCTCGGACTCAAGGTCAAACAGGAGCTGCGGGAGGCCGAGGTCTATGTGCTGAAGGCCGCCCCCGGCGGGCCGCTCGCCAAAAGAATGAAAGACCTGGAAGACGTGAAGTTCGACGGCGTTTCGCTCGACGCCCCCGGTTCTTCTTTCGACGTGCTGGCTTACCGCCTCGGGGAACGCCTTGGCTGCCCCGTTCTTAACGAAACAAAAGCCGACGGTCCCTTCCAATACAAATTCACGTTTGAAACCGGCGATGCGCGACTGATCAGTTCACAGCTTCAAAGCAGGCTGGGGCTGAGGCTCGAGCGGCTGAAGCGGAAAATAAAGGTATTGACGGTGAATAAATGAAGCGCCTCTCCTCAAAGCCGACCGTCTACCTGGTGGACGGGTCTAATTTTTCCATGCGGTCGTGGGAGGGGGCCGGCGGCCGCTCCCGCGACGAGCTGGAGCGGGAGTTTATGCGCTGGCTGGGCGCCGCCGCCCGCGCGGAGATACTCCGGGCGTCCTCCTTCCGTGTCGTGTTCGACGGCCCGTACCGCCCATCGGGAATGGGCGGCGCCTCTATAACCGTATATTACAGCGATTCCGAGCCGGCTGACGACGTTCTTGTGGAGCGGGGGTATTTCATGCTGTCGGAGGGCGTAAGGGCCGTGATCGTCACCTCCGATGATGGCCTGCGCGCCCGCGCCGCCGGGGAAGGTATAAAAACTATCACCTGCGAGGCCTTTCGAAGCATGGCGGACGCTGAGCTCCGCAAGGAAAGCCGGTAAAATAGTAGAATAAAGGAACGTAGCCCGGGTGCTGTAACTGGTAGCCAGAGCTGACTTAAAATCAGCTGGAGGTTTCCTCCGTGCGGGTTCGAGTCCCGCCCCGGGCAATTTCAGCGCGTTTCGCGTGCGGAAGCAGGATACAGATCGCCCGCCGCGCAGATTTGAACGCTGCGACGGACCGGCCGGAGCGCGGTTTTCGGTAACTTTTTAAAGAACAAGATTGAGAGGATAATATGGGATTCGCGCCTGCAGGGACAAAACTTATTACGGGGGGAATGATAGCGGCCGCCGCGGGAACCATCCTGCTGGTCTGGACCAGGTGGGTGGGCCTGCCTCTGGTATTCCTCGGCCTGTTCTTCGCGGCTTTCTCGGCCTATTTCTTCCGCGACCCCGAGCGCGACAGGATCTTCGCGCCCGGAGAAATATCCTGTCCCGCCGACGGTACCGTGATGAGCGTAGGCAACGAAGGCGTTCCCGGGGTGAAGGTAGTGCGCATTTTCCTTTCTATCTTCAATGTCCACGTTCAGCGCGCGCCGATGGAAGGCAGGATAGAAAAAATAAAGTACACCAAGGGCAAGTTCGCGGTCGCTTACAAATCCGAGGCCGCCAATAATCAGCGCAATCTTATACGCATAGGCGGGGAGTACGGGCGCTTCGTCGAGGTTGAGCAGATAACCGGCTCCATAGCGCGCAGGATAGCCTGCTACGTCAAGGAGGGCCAGGACGTCAGGATCGGTTCCAGGATAGGGATGATCTATTTCGGTTCGCAGGTGGCCGTTTACCTGCCGGAGAACGCGAGGCTCCTTATACATCCGGGGGACAAGGTTACCGGGGCGGAAACCGTGCTGGGGCTCTGGTAAAGGAAAATCTATGGAAGATATAATTGAAAAGAAGCGTATCGATATCGCCAAACTGAAGAAGACCGGCGCCGTGGTGCTGCCTTCCATTTTCACCATAGCCAACATGGCCTTCGGTTTTTTCGCGATCCTCCTCGCCTCGGAAGGCAATTATGTGCGTGCCTCCTGGTTCATAATACTCTCGTATGTCATGGACATGCTCGACGGACGCGTGGCGCGCCTGGTCCACGGCGAAAGCTCCTTCGGCGTGGAAATAGACTCGCTTTCGGACTGGATATCTTTCGGCATAGCGCCCGCCTACCTTATCTACAAACTGGTGCTGAAGGATTACGGCTTCTGGGGCTACCCGGTGGCTTTCCTTTACGTGCTTTGCGGGGCGCTGCGCCTGGCCCGCTATAACGTTAAATCCCATTTCGGCGGCAGTTCCAAGGACTATTTCCAGGGCTTGCCCATACCCGGGGCCGCGGGGATACTGGTTTCTTTCGTGCTGGCCTACAGCATGCTGGAGGGGGACGGCGGAACGCGCAGCATACGGATAGTAATGGAGCAGATGCCTTTCGTCTACGGCGTGATCCCGTTCATCATGATAGCCCTGGCCCTGCTGATGGTTTCATCGGCCCCTTACGCCGCCTTCAAGGGGAACATGATAAAACCCAACTCCATAAAAGGAGTGGTGCTGATAACCGCTGTGCTCTCCATGATAGTGGCCTACCCGCAGGACGCGCTGTTCCTGTTCTTTTCGCTTTATGCTCTATCGGGAGTGCTGGCCTGGATATACAGGACAGTGAAGGGTTCCGCAAAAGAAGTTAAGGAAGCTTGATCAAAAGCGGTTCCTGAGACGAAGCCCGGGCGTATGCCCGGGCTTTTTTATTGGCTTTAAGAACGGTTCCCCAGGAACTGCCGGCGGGTTCCAGGGCGGCCAGCCAGAGCGGTCCCGCGGGGCTCCTGAACGGCAGGCGCCAGGCGTAAGCGAAGCGGCCTCCGAAGTAAAAAGACAGGTCCTGCGCCGCGCCGAGGTATTCCCGCTCCGGGGCCAGCCGCGGCCCGGACAGCGGCCTGCCGGAATAGAGGCCTTTAAGCCCGGCGAAGAATACGTTTTTCAGGGAGTGGTCCGCGGGCTTGAAGCCGGCGGCGTCAAAAAAAACGCGCAGCGAGGTTTCACCGCCCTCGAGAACGGCGCCGGCGCCGGAGCAGCGCTTTTTCCCCGCCGCGCATATTTCGGCCGGCAACAGGGCGGGCAATACGGCCCTGGCGGAGGCGACGGATCTTTCCCCGGCCGGCGCTGCCACCGGGGCGGGGGGCGCCTCCCAGAGGAGCCAGCCGGCCCGCGCCGCCGCGGGCGCCGCGAAACAGCAGCCGGCGGCGAGCAGAAGGGATAGCGGTTTTTTGTTAAAAACGATACGGATGTTCATATCGCCGATCGTTCCTCCGCCAAACGCTGACAGTTTACGGCTTCTTGGCTTCATCCTGCTTGCGCGGGAAAAGCGGCGGTACTTTCTGCGGCGGGGTGCCGTCCTGGGCCTTGCCTACCCCCAGCTGCAGGTGCATGCGGGACGCGGTGTCGGGCATGAAGGGATCTATCCAGGCCGCTATCAGGCGCAGGCACCAGACCGTCTCGTGCAGGAAAAGTTTCAGCGCCGCGGGGTCGGTCTTGACCATCTCCCAGGGCTTTTTAGCGTCCACAAGGCGGTTCAGTATGCTGACGCCCTGCCATATCTTCTCCAGTGCGTCGCTGAACTGCATGCTTTCTATGCTGCGGTGTATTTCGGGGGTCCAGGACGAAAGTTCACGGAAGGTCTCCGAAGCCTCAGGCTTTTCCGGCAGGCGGTTATCCAGGTATTTGGCGGCCATATTCATGATCCGCGAAAAAAGGTTGCCCAGGTCGTTAGCGAGGTCGGAGTTGTAGCGCCGGCGGAAGGCTTCCATGGAGAAATCCCCGTCCTGGCCGAAGGTAACTTCGCGGAAAACGAAGTAGCGGAGCGCGTCCACGCCGTATTCCCTCACCACGTCCTCCGCTTTTATAAAGTTGCCTTTTGACTTGGACATTTTATCGCCGTTAATGGTCCACCATCCGTGCGCGTAGACCTTGCGCGGCAGCTCCAGGCCGAGCGCCATGAGCATGGCCGGCCAGATCACCCCGTGGAAGCGGAAGATCTCCTTGCCCACCATGTGCACGTCGGCCGGCCACAGGGCGGCGAAGTCCGGGCCGGTATTCTCCGGGTTGTAGCCCGCGCCGGTAGCGTAGTTCAGCAGCGCGTCGAACCACACGTATACCGTGTGCGACGGGTTGGACCTCACCTGCACGCCCCAGGACACCTTGGTGCGGGACACGGAGATATCCTTCAGCCCGGATTTAACGAAATTGATTATCTCCTGCGCGCGGTAGCGGGGGGAGAGGAAGTCCGGGTGCTCCGTGTAATGCTTAAGCAGCGCATCCTCGTACTTTGACAGACGGAAAAAGTAGGTTTCCTCGCTGACGCGCTCCACCGGGCGGGCATGGATAGGGCAAAGGTTGTCTTTCAGTTCTTTTTCGTCGTAGAAGGCTTCGCAGGAACTGCAATACGGCCCTTCGTAAGAGCCCATGTATATGTCGCCGGTTTTTAACAGCCGTTCGAATACGGCCTGGACGCCGGCTTCATGCGAGGGGTCGGTGGTGCGGATAAAGTGGTCGTAGTTGATGTTCAGCATTTTCCACAGGGCGCGGAAATCGGCGGAGATGCCGTCGCACCACGCCTTAGGGGCCACGCCTTTTTCTTTAGCGATCTTCTCTATGTTCGAGCCGTGCTCGTCCGTGCCGGTCTGGAAGCGGACGGGGATGTCCCTGGAGCGCAGGTGCCGTGCCAGCACGTCGGCGGCCAGCGTGGTGTAGGCGTGACCGATGTGCGGCTTGTCGTTCACGTAGTAGAGGGGCGTGGTGATGTAATATTTTTTAGTTTTCATTTTTTTATTCCGTCCTCGATCAGGTCTTCAAGTTTTATTCCGGCCCGCTCGCTTTCCAGCAGCGCCGTCTCCAGGATCAGCGCGTAGGAAACGTTCCTGTTTACCATGCGCCGCAGTTCCAGCGTGCGGCGCAGCAGCGCGGCCAGCTTTGCCTTTGACGCGCCTTCGGCGGAGCGCCACGCCGAACGGGTGCGGGCCAGCAGCAGGTCAAGCAGGGTTTTAACTTCTTCGCGGGCCCGGTGGCTGTCGCGCGGCAGTCCCGCCGAGAACTTGAAAACCCGGGCGGTATCCTCCGGGTGCAGCGCCTGGATGCGCTTAAGGAAAGCCCCGGCCTCCGCGGCCTTCTCCAGCGAACCTCCGCCGAGCGCCGCCAGGGCCTCGGATTGACCGGGTTCGGCGCCCTGCGCCTCGAGTATGGCTTTAAGGACCATGCGCGGCAGGAGGGAGAACTCTATCATGCAGCAGCGCGACAGTATGGTCGAAAGCAGCGAGGTTTTGCGGGAAACCGTAAGTATCACCAAGGTCCCGGGGGGCGGTTCCTCCAGGGTCTTGAGCAGCGCGTTCTGGGCCTGGGGCATAAGGGCTTCGGCGTCCCGCACTATGAAGATCTTCCAAGGGGAAAGCATCGGTTTCTGCTGCGCCCAGCGGGTGAGCTCGCGCATGGTGTCAATTTTGAGGTTGGCGCTTTCGGCTTCGTCCAGCAGCGCGGCCTGGAAGGCGGTGTCCACTACCCGTATGTCGGGGTGCGCCCCGCTCCGGGCCTGCAGGCAGGAGAGGCAGGCGCCGCAGGAGTCCGAAGGGTCCTGGCTCACTTGTGCAGGCGCCGGCTCCGGAGCCGGCATTGCGGCGGGCCCGGGGGCGGAGAAAAGATCTTCATCCGCGGGGCCGGGCGCCGGGGTTTTTTCCATGTGCGCAGCATGCGAACAGTTCAGGGCTTTGGCGAATTCCAGGGCCGCCAAAAATTTTCCGGTGCCGGGGGCGCCGTGGAAGATAATGGCCGGAGGGATGCGCCCGGTCTCGACTAGGGCGCGCAGGCGTTTTACTGTCTTGTCCTGGCCAAGTATTGAGGAAAATGACATATTGCTCGGGGTAAAAGTAACCAGTGATCGGCGGTCCGCGGCCGGGGAAACGTTTCAGATCTTAAGTCTTTTCATGATCTTCGACACGCGGGCCCTTATATCTTCCTGTATTTCGCCTATCGGCCGGCCGGCGTTAACCCTTACGACGCCTGGGCGCCGGGCAAGCAGTTTATAGGCCCTGTTGACGCGCCTGCGGAAGATGTCAGGCTCGCGCTCTATGCGGTCCGGCCCTGAAACTTTATGCGAGAGGCGCTCGCGCTGGGAGAATATCTTGTCGGGGATGTCCATGACGACCGTCAGGTCGGGCTTAAGGTCCATCGTGGCTATGCGGTTCAGCGTCTCGACGGTTTTCAGGGGCAGGCCGCGTCCGTAGCCCTGGTAGGCGGTGGTGGAGAGGGTGTAGCGGTCGGAGATTATAACCTTCCCGGCTTCCAGCGCCGGTATTATTTTTTCAAGGGTGTGTTTTATCCGCGAGGTTTCGTAGAGAAAAAGCTCGGTCATCGGTTCGATGCGGCTCTTGGGATCCAGCAGTATTTTGCGTATCTTCTCCGAAAGGTAGGTGCCGCCGGGTTCGCGCGTGACGACGATTTCGTGGCCGAGGCTTTCCAGCCAGGTCTTTAAAAGTCCGGCCTGCGTGGATTTTCCGGAGCGGTCCGGGCCCTCGAGGACTATGAACATGCCTTTTTTCATAAAGTTCAAATGGAACAGTTATATGATAGCAAAGGAGCGCGGCGCAGAGCCACAGGCGGGTGGTTGCGGACGGACATGGAAACGGCAGGCCTGCCTGTTCGCGGGGGTCGGGCGGGATATTACCCTGTTCGCCCTGGAAGAGGAAACTTGGGTTCGCTGGGCCTGCCGGCGGGTTGGATTCATCAGGCACGCGGCGGCCACACCGTGGCCGCGCTCCGCACTCGGTCGCCGGGCTTATGCAAGCCTCGGGCTAAAGCGGTGTCCGTGGCAAACCTCTGGCAGCCCAGTCCACTCCGCGACGGTCCTCCGACTCCATACCCTCGTCACCCGCTCCACTGATGTTGATAATGGGTACCACTATTCCGCAACGGGCGCTCAGGGCAATACCACGTCCTCCCGCTTCGGTTATCCGCCTGCCGCTGTCCTCACTGTATAAATTGTAAGGTGACTCTATGGCGCGTTGGCGAACGGGGGGGCGATAAAAAGTATAATCAGGTAATAATTGCGAAACAGGCGGAGAGGTAGAATAATAAGGCCGCAAGCGCTTCCTCGCGGGGAGGCGAAGCCGGGGCTGCCGTTGGCGAGAGGCGCGGGCTGGTCCGCGAAAAAACATGAACGAAAAATTTGACGAATCATCTCTTAACGAAGAGGCTATAACCGACGTTGAGACAGCCAGGCTGGCCCTGCGCTGGGCGCTGGAAAAGATACGCGCGCTGCACGACGAGAATCTTAAGAACCGGCAGAACCTCCAGGAGAAGTCCAGCCAGGCTTCCTTTTTCGAGAACCAGCTGAAGGCCAGGAACGGCGATATCGAGCGCCTGGTCAAGTCTCACGAGGAAGAGCTTAAGACCGGCAAGGATTCGCTGGAATACCAGTTCCGGTCCCGCCTTGAGCGCCTGTCCGAGAGGGAGAAGGAGCTTGAGGACAAGATCTCCAGGAGCGAGGAGACGCTTAAGCAGAAGGAAACCCGGCTGATGGAGGATTACCAGAAAAAGTCCGAAGAGCTTCGCGGGCACTGGGCGCAGGTGGAGGGGGAAGTCTGGCAGCTCCGCCAGGAGCAGCTGGCCAAACAGCAGGAATTCGAGCGGGTCTGCGGCGCCAGGCTGGAAGAGGAGAAATGCAAATTGGCAGAGGCCGCCGAGGCCCGTAAAACATCGCTGGAGGCGTCGTTCCGCAGCAGGGCGGAGGAATTCGAAAAGCGGGAAAACACGGTGACCGAGGAATTGAAAAAACAGGAGGCCATGCTGAAGTGGGCCAAGGACAGCTGGCAGAAGGAAGTGGAAGAACGCGAGCGGGCGCTTAAAAACAGGGATATCGAGGCGGACAGGAAGATCGTTGAGAAGAACCGGGAGCTGGACGGCTGCAAGGCGCAGATCTCCGCGCTGGAAAAAAGGCTGGCGGAGTTTCCCGAGACGCTTCGACGGCGCGAGGAGGAAGTGTCGCGTTATAAAGACGCGCTTTCAAGCCTGGAGGGCGTGATACACACCCTTGAGACCGAGAAGAAGAACCAGCAGGCGGGTTATGAAGCCCGCCTGGCCAAGGCCGAGGAGGCTCTGGAGGCCGGGAAGAACCGCGGCCGGGAGATGGAGGCCGAGATCCCGCGCCGCCTGAAGATAGCCGTGGAGCATGAGCGCAGTCACTTTGCCGAGAAGCTCGAGGAAGCGGCCCGCAATTACCGCGCTGACACGTCGAAACGGCAGGAGGAGATAGACTACCTGCAGCGCAACCTGACTATTTTCGGGGAGACGGTGAAAAACCTGCAGACCGAGCGCGATTCGCTCGCTCACAAGGTAGAGCAGCTTCAGACCCAGCACAGCGTGAAGCTGGAAGAATTTTCTTTCCGCGAAAGGCAGCTGCAGTCGGAGTACGACGTGCGCCTGAAGGTCGAGACGGAAAAGCACGCCGCGGCGCTGCGTGCGGAAACGGAGACGGCCGGGCGCATGTACGAGGACAGCCTCAGGCTCAAGACCGAGGAGATAGCCCACCTGCGCAGGGACCTGGAGGACATCTCCGCCGAGAAGTCCGCCGCCAGGGAGCAGCAGTCGGTCCTGCGAAGGGAGCTCGAGGCCGCCGGCGAGCGGCATCAGGCGGAATTGGCCGCGCTTAAGGCCCGTTTAAAGTCCGAATACGATCAGGCCGCAGCCGCCGCGGCCGCGGAATCCGAAAACCGCCGTTCAGCCGATGCCCAGAAGCACGCGGTCGAACTCGAGCAGCGCGGGGCGGCCTTTGCGGCCGAGCTGGCCCGCCGCGAGGACGAACTGTCTTCGTCCCGGCTGGCCCAGCAGAAAATCCTTGAAGACGCTAAGCGGGCGGTCGCCGAGGAGCGAGCGCGCGGCCTGTCGGCTTTGGAGGAGGCGAACGCCCGCAATGGCGCGATCCTCCGCCTGCGCGACGAGAGGGCGGCGGAACTCACGCGGGCCATCGAGGCTTCAAGGGTGGAGCGGGAGGAAATGATACTTCTTGAAAGGGAGCGCCTGCAGCGCCTCTATTCCGAAAAAGAAAAGGCCATGGATGAGGAACTTTCCGGGAGGAACTCGGAGCTGGCGCGCGCCAGGGAGGCGCTGGCAAAAGCCGGCGCGGCCAAAGAGTCCCTCGTTTCGGAATTCGCCGCGGAGAAACGCGCCATGGAGGAAATAATATCCGGGCTGCGCGCCGTATCGGAACGTCAGCAGGGATCCGCGGAGGAAGGATGCGAAATGGCGCGGCCTCCGCAGCCGCACGGCGAACGCGAGGACGCTTACCGCAAAACGCTGGAAGAATTCCGTTCAAAGCTTTCCGACGCGCTCGGGAAATTCGAGGCCCTTAAAAAAACAGCGGAGGAGGGCCAGGGGGAGCTGGCTGCGCTGCGGTCAGAACTGGCGCGGGAACGCAAGCGGTCCGGCGGCTAGCGCGGATGGGAGCTTAAATAAAAAACCCCGCTTGAAGGCGGGGTTTTTTATTGTATCCGGTCTCCGTTTACTTAAGCAGTTCGTCGCAGGCGTCGGTGGTGGCGCAGGCGGCTACGGATACCGCGGGTTTGTCGGGCACGGTTACCGCCAGCGCGTAGGCCCCGTAGCGCGCGGCTACGGTAGCGTTGTTGCTGTGGCGGGTCACTGTAAGCGTGTAGGCGGGGCCGCCGGAAACAGCCGTGCCGAGTTTGAGCTTTGCGTCGAAGAGCTTGGTCGGAAGATCGCTTTTCGTCATGTCGGGGTAGGCAATGTCCAGGTCTGTGAAGTTCTCCGTATACATGCCGCCGCTGGCCAGGTACCTTTCCTCGGCCGACTTAATGCTGGCGATCAGGGACGTGGCTTCCGCTACGCGGGCCTTTTCCACGACCTTGAAATACTGCGGGATGGCTATTGAAGCCAATATGCCGATGATGAGCACGACCACCAGCAGCTCTATAAGTGTGAAGCCTTTTTTAGTTTTCATAAAAAAACCCTCCGTTGCATTTTATGCGTCCCGATCTTCAAAGAAAGTATACCACATAAATATACTTACGGTGTGTAATCCGTGTGATTTTTCTGTGAAGTCCGCCTTGGGACTTACCCGGGAGATTCCCATTTATAACCGAGTCCTTCCACCGTTACCAGGCATCCCTGCAGTTTGCCCAGGCTCTTCCTCAGGTTCTTTATGTGGGTGTCTATGATACGGCTCGTGTTAGCGTAGGGCCTGCCCCAGATCCTTTCCATAAGGAACTGGCGGGTCATCACGCGGCCGCTTTTTTTTACGAGCAGGTAAAGTATCTCGAACTCTTTAGGCGAAAGATCGATCGTTTTGCCGGAGATCTTGACCTCGTGCCGCGGACAGTTTATCTCCAGATCCCCCGAAGTCAGGGTTTCGTCTTCCTCGGCCTCCGACCCTGCCGGGAGGCTCCTTCTTATCAAAGCTTTCACCCTTGCCACGAATTCGGCGGAACTGAAGGGTTTGGTCATGTAATCGTCGCCCCCGAGTTCCAGTCCCAGTACCTTGTTGACCTCGCTCCTGTCGGTGGTAAGGAATATGATAGGGACGCGGCTCGAAGCGTTCCCCGCGGAGCGCACGCGCCTGCAGAGGTCCAGGCCGCTCATCCCCGGAAGCCTCAGGTCCACTACCAGCAGGGCGGGGGTCAGCCCGGCCAGCGTTTCCAGGGCCTGTTCCGCGGTGGTGCAGGTGACGACGTTGAAGTTTTCAAGTTCAAGCCGTTCCTTGACGGATTTCAGGAGGATGAGCTCGTCATCGATCACAAGTATGGTCTGTTTTACGTTCATATCGAAACCGTTCTCCGCAGCCGGCGCGTTCTTTATGCGGGCAGGGATATGGTGAAAGCGCTGCCGCGCCCCACACTGCTCTCAACCTCTATCCTGCCTCCGTGCTGCTCCGCGATGGACTTGGCTATGAACAGCCCCAGGCCCATGCCCTGCCTGGCTGAAGGATATTCCCTCCCAGCGGGACGTATCCGGTAAAATTTGCTGAAGATGTTCTTGATCTCGTGCTCCGGTATGCCTATGCCCGTGTCGCAAACACGGATCTTCTGCCAGCCGGGTTCTGTCTGTGTGAAAACCCTGATGGAGCCGGAATTAGTGAATTTTACGGCGTTGCCTATCACGTTAGCCAGCACCTGGTAGAGCCGGTCCGGGTCGCCCCGGGTATCCGGGATATCCTGGCCGACTATGAACTCGAGATTTATACCCTTGGTGGAGGCGTATGTTTTGAACGAGCGCACCGCCCTGTCCGCCAGGTCTTCCAGGTTCACCGTTCTGATGTCCAGCGTCATTTTACCTGATTCTATCCTGGAAACCTCCAGCAGGGAATCTATAAAATTGTTCAGGCGCTGCAGGTGTTCCGTTACGGAGAACAGCTGTTCCGGGATCTTGCCGTATTCCCGTTTTTCCACGAACGTCTTTATTATATCGGAGCATAGTTCGATGCCCGTCACCGGGGAGCGAAGGTCGTGGGTTATGCTAGATACAAAATCCCTTTTCATCTCGTCAAATTCTTTCAGCCTGTCAGCCATCTCGTTGAATTCGGAGGCCAGCATGCCCATTTCGTCCCTGCTATTCACCGGTATCCTGTGGTTAAGGCGGCCCGAGCCTATTATGCGGGCGGCCTCGGCCATGGTCTGTATGGGGGCGACCACCACGCGGGTTATTATGAGCGTCCCGGCGCAGCCGAGCGCGAACGCTATGGAAAGTATTATGGAAAAATCGGCCGCGGACTTGCGCAGCGAAGAATTCATTTCCTCGTAGAGGATCTGCGTGGAAAAATCCACGTGCGCGGTTATCTTTTTCCCGGAGTTCCAGGTGTCCATGGAAGCGCTGAGTATTTCCGCCCCGTTCACGTAACGGGTCTCCCACACCCCGGTCTGCGGCGGGGAGAACGGTATGAAAAGGCGGGGGAGGGCGTGCTGTTGCGGGGTGTCGTAGCGGTCTTCCATGAAAATACGCCCGCGGCCGTCGCTGCACGAAACCAGCGCTATGTCCGGGGTTTTCAGGAATGTTTTGAAGTACTTGTAGGCGTAGGACTTGCCGTTGGCGCCGCGGCTTTCTTTGCACACCTCGGCCATCGCAAGAAGGACCTGGATATTCTTTTTCCGGCTGTTAGAGGAGATGGACGCCAATTCGCTGTGTAAAAAAAGGAGCGCCAGCACCGCGGAGATAGCTGTCAATAAAGCCAGCATTAGGAGAATGAGCTTGTTGCGGATACTCATGAAAAGGAAGTGCGCCCGGCGCGATTCGAACGCGCGGCCACCCGCTTAAAAGGCGGATGCTCTACCACTGAGCTACGGGCGCTTCGCTTCTTGACCGAGAAAAGATTATACATAAAAACCCGGGGAATTAAAAAACCTCGTGGCGGATGACCGGCCCGGGATACACCCCGGCCTCAATCGCAGCATGGCTTTAACCCGAATCCTGCAATTTTAAATTGGCTCCTAGTGCAGGATTCCCCGCGGTAGTGGGTCGAGGACCAAGCGCTATGCGCGTCAGGTCCGAGAGGGTGTATGCCGCGCGAAACGCGCCCCCGCTAAGCGGGGGGAAATAATTAAAACTTTCCGGCCGATCCGGCCGCCCTCCGGGTAATTTTTGCCTATCGACAAAAATTAGGGATATCCTGCGCTGCGCTTCCGTCGCGGTGCTCCGGCGGGCTGCGCCCGGGATACACCCCGGCCTCATGTCGAAGCATAGCTTCGATCCGGCCGCCCTCCGGGTAATTTTTGCCTATCGACAAAAATTAGGGATATAATGTAATTGAGATGGCTGGGAAACGAAAATTTAAAGTACGGGTGCGCGGCAAGGTCCGCAATCAGCTCCTGAGGCGCGGCGGCGTCGCGGCGGGACTGGCTGCAGGATTGCTTTTGGCGGCCTGGTTTTCCGGAGCCGCGATAAAGGCTTCCCGCGGTTTCGTCGCCGGGCGGCTCTTTTCCTTCAGGCCTTCCTCCGTAGAGGTGGATTGTCCTTCCGCCGCGGTCGCCTCTTCCGCCAGGGAACTCCTCTCCGGGCTGGCCGGAACCGAGCTTACCGCCCGGCGCTGCGTGGAACTTTCGACCGAGATGCTGAGGCGCCACCCCGCTCTTTTGTCGGCCCGCGTGGAGAGAAATTTCTTCACCGGCAAGGCCAGGCTCACGGCCGGGGTGGAAAAGATAGTTTCGCCGGTGCTGCTTGACGGGGCCACCGCGTACCTGGGAGTATCTGGGCGTTTTATGGACGAGGATCTCTCCGGCGCCCCGGACCCGGTTTTCCTTACCGAACTGCGCGGCCCGGTCCCGGACCCGAAGGCCCTCGCCGCTTTTATCAGGAATATGTCCGGCCTGGCGGGGCTGTTCCCTTCCCGCCCTTTGCGCCTTGAGTGTTTACCCGTGACCGGCTGCCAGTTCGTGCTGGAGGACGGTTCCAGCGTTCTCTGGGGCGAATTTGAATTCAACCGCCCAAAAGTATTAAGATTGAACGAAGTGGTGAAGGCCGAGGCGGCCAGGCGCGGACCGCCGCTGCGGATTGACCTCAGGTATTTCCGGGAAGGCAAAATTTTTGTTTCCGCGGCAAAATAAACAGGCAAGTCGTAACATCAACAGGTAAAGGCGAGGCCAGGATCCGTCCCGGCGGCTTTTTACGAAGCTTTTTTCCGCCAAACCACGTGAACGGAGCCTTATATGGGAAAATCTGAAATTACCGCCGGTCTTGACATGGGTTCCAGCAGGGTCACCTGCATAATAGCGGAGCGCGACGACGAGCACAATAAAATACGCGTGCTGGCCGGAGCCTCGGTTCCCTGCAAGGGCCTCAAAGGCGGAGTGGTGGTCAACATAGAAGAGACCGCCAGGGCCGTGGAGCAGGTTATGGACGCGGCCGAAAGCAAGGCCAACGAGGTGGTGGGCGAGGTGTACCTGGGAGTTCGCGGCTCCCACATACAGGCTTTCGACAATAAGGGCGGCTACAATATAGCCCGCACCGACAAGGAAATTACCGCGGAGGATGTCGCGAGCGTTATAGAGAACGCGAAGACCGTTCCTCTTACGTCGGACCGTGAAATACTGCATGTTATACCGCAGGGATTTTCGCTTGACCGGCAGCGGGGCGTTCCCAACCCGATCGGCATGGAAGGGGCTCTCCTGGAAGTAGGCGTGCACATCGTTACCGCCTCCAGCCCGATAATAAACAACCTGATGAAGTCCGTTTCCAAGGGCGGTTTTCGCGTGGTGGATACCACCTACACGCTGCTCGCCGTCGGCGAGCTGGTCGTCTCCGAGGAGGAGAAGGACCTCGGCTGCCTGCTTATCGACGCAGGCGGCCAGAACACCTCCATCGGCATCTATTCCGAGGGGAGCATCCATTTTTCAAAGGAGATCGCCATGGGCGGCGATCATATCACCCGCGATATCGCCTACGGCCTCGGCACCACCATGGCCGCGGCCCAGGAGATAAAAGAAAAGTACGGGGCTGTGTTCTCCAGCATGATGGAGGAAGACCGCCTGATAAACATCACCAAGCTCGACGCGCGCACCAAGCGGGAGGTGAAGCCCCGCGACCTGCTGGATTTCATCCAGCCCCGCGCTGAGGAAATTTTCGACAAGATCAACCAGGCCGTGCAGGGCTCCAATTACGCCGAGCTGCCGGGTGGGGCTATACTCACGGGCGGCGGCGCGCTCCTGAAGGGTATGCCTGAGGCGGCGGAGAAGCTGCTGGACCTGAGCCAGGCGAGGCTCGGCCTGCCGGCGCAGGAGATCCTGCAGTGCCCCGAAGAATACATGACCCAGCCTTACCTGGGCGCGGTTGCGCTCGTCTGTTACCCGCACCTTAAAACCTGGAACACCGACGTTCCGGGGCCGTCAAGGGGCTCGGTGGAAAAGAGATTGCTGCGCTGGTTCAAGGACCTGTTCTGAAAACTTCCGCATCGGCCGGGACAAGGACCGGTAAGAACGCTTAGCCGGACGCTTTGGCTTTTTTATGACTGAAAACAGGATACGCTATCATAACGATTTCCAGAACCGGGAGGCGGTGATAAAGGTCATCGGCGTCGGCGGCGGCGGCGGCAACGCCGTGAACCGTATGGTGGAAGCCGACATCCGCCTGGTAGAATTCGTGGCGGTCAACACCGACGCCCAGGACCTGCGCCGCAGCAAGGCCCCGAACCGTATACAGATAGGCGAGAACCTCACCAAGGGTTTGGGCGTGGGCGGGGATCCGGCCAAAGGCAAAGAGGCGGCCCTTGAATCGGTCGAGCTGATAAGGGAAGCCGTCGCCGACGTGGACCTCCTTTTTATAACGGCTGGCATGGGCGGCGGTACCGGCACCGGGGCCGCGCCGGTGGTGGCGCAGACGGCCAAGGAATCCAATCCCAACGCGCTTGTGATAAGCGTGGTCACCAGGCCTTTCGGTTTCGAAGGCAAACCCCGCTCCGACCAGGCGCAGGCCGGCATACAGGAGATGCGCAAGCATTCGGACTGCCTGCTAGTCATCCCGAACGACAGGATACTTTCCGTGGTGGGCCGTGATACGACGAGCGACGAGGCCTACCGCAAGGCCGACGACGTGCTGCGCCAGGCCATACAGGGAATTTCCGACGTTATCACCACGCCCGGCTCCATAAACGTGGATTTCCAGGATGTCCGCAAGATCGTGACGAAGTCCGGGGAGGCGCTTATAGGCATAGGGCGCGCCTCCGGGGAGGGCCGCCACATAGAAGCCGCCAAGGGCGCCGTGCATTCCCCCATGCTTGAGAGCGAATGCATAGACGGCGCCAAGGGTATACTCGTAAGCTTCACCAGTTCACGCGATATAACCATTGCCGAGATAGAAGAAGCCATGGAGTATATACGCAAGTCGGCCAATCCCGACGCTTTCATAAAGTACGGGCAGGCTTCGGATGAGAGCCTGGGGGACGAGCTGAAAATAACCGTCATCGCCACCGGCTTCCCCGGCAGGCGCGGCGGCCTGGACGGCGACCTGCGGCACATGCTCAGCACCCACCGCGCGCGCTCGCGCCGGTTCGACGACGCTTTCCTTCCGGAGGATCCGGCGGCCGCGGGGGCCGGCCAGGACGAGGATACGGAGAAACCCGCCTACCTGCGGCGCCAGAGCGGCGCCCGCCGGCTTAAATAACGGGGCTTTATGGCTATAAACCTGAACCTGCTGCTGAAAGTGATGGTGCAAAACAAGGCCTCCGACACCCATATCAGGGGAGACTCCCCCGTGTTCCTGCGCATAAACGGGAACATCACCCCGATCAATTCCTCCACGATGACGGAGAAGGAAGTGGAGGATATAGTCTTCCCGCTCCTGAACGCCCATCACCGGAGTATCTTCGACCTGAAGCACGAAGTGGACTTCTCTTTTGACGGCGGGGAACTGGGCCGCTTCCGCTTTAACGTGTTCATGCACAAGGGCAAGATAGGCGTGGCGATACGCCATATCCCGCGCACGATACCGACCCTCGAAGAGCTGCGCCTGCCGGTGGACTCCATAAAGAAGCTGCTGACGAACGAGCGGGGCATCATACTGGTAACAGGCATAACCGGCTCCGGCAAAACCTCGACCCTGGCCGCCATGATAGAGCGTATCAACCAGGCCTGGGACGGCCACATTATAACCGTGGAAGACCCGATAGAGTTCCAGTTCACGGAGAAGAAATGCATAATCAGCCAGCGCGAACTCGGTTCGGACACCACGACTTTCGTGGACGCGCTGCGGGCGGCCATGCGCCAGGACCCCGACGTTATAATGGTGGGCGAAATGCGCGATCTTGAGACCACGCAGGCGGCGATAACGGCCGCCGAGACAGGCCACCTGGTCCTGGCCACGATGCACACCATGAACGCGGTGCAGACCATCTCGCGCATAATAGACCTCTACCCTCCGCACCAGCAGACACAGGTACGCATGCAGCTTTCGGAAAGCCTGCGCGGCATAATTTCACAGCGCCTGCTCCCCTGCGCCTCGGGAGGGCGTCTTCCGGCGGTGGAGATACTGGTCGCCACGCCGCACGTGAAAAAAATGATAGCCGATAACACCATAGACGTTATCAACCAGGCTATCGCCAAAGGCGATTTTTACGGCATGCAGACCTTCAACCAGTCCCTGGTCCGGCTGCACAAGGAAGGTTTGGCCAAGCTTGAGGATATACTGCAGTCGGCTTCCAATCCGGACGACGTCCTGCTCGCTATAAAGGGGATAGAGCAGGAGATAGACCCGGGCAAACAGAATTGAGCGCAGAGTGCAGGGCGCGGAGCGGCTGAAGAAGCGCAAGGCCGTTCCTGCAAACCCTCAACTTCGACTCTGCGCTAACACGGAGCAATCATGTTCGCTGAAGGATATATCGGCATAGCGGGAATAATAGGGGTGGGAAAATCCACGCTGACAATGGAACTCGCCAAGGCGTTCAACTTCGAGCCGGTCCTCGAGGAAGTGGGGGGGAACCCCTACCTTGAAAGTTTTTACGGCGACATGAAACAGTTCGGCACGATAATGCAGGTCTGGCTGCTGAACCACCGGTTCCGCCAGCACCGCGAATTCGTCGCGCGCATAAGCCTCGGCAAGATCCGCGGCGTGGTGCAGGACCGCACTATCTGGGAAGACACTATCTTCGCGCGCATGCTGAACAAGCATCCGGATAAGATAATTTCGGATATGGACTATAACACCTACCTGGACCTGTTCGACAATATGGTGCTGCG
>CAISZM010000083.1 GCA_903889965.1 uncultured Elusimicrobia bacterium | reverse complement strand
TGTCAGGGCTGCCTCCCTCACCTACCCCCCCAATAGGCAGCCCTGCCTTTTTTTATAGCGGTATCGCCGGGGCAGCGAACTAAAAAGAAAGAAGCCGCAACTGCGGCTTCTTTCTTTTTTCCCGGCGGCAGGCGGCTACTTCGGAAAGTAATTGTAGCGGAACTGGAACATGCCCAGCATATCCCAGCCTCCCTTGAAGGAAAGGTAGGAAAGCTCGAAATTAAGCTTGAGCAGCGTGCCCAGGTGCAGGTTTATCAGTTTTGGACTTTGCGGCGCGCCCTGGGGTATCATTATTTCCAAGCCTATGGGCGAATCTTTTTTTGGCAGCCACATGAAGCCGCCGAACAGCATTCCGGTGGGCATCTGCACGTCCGTCGTCGTCCCCACCCCCCTGGAAAGGTTTATGGCCTCCTTGGACAGGTATTCCGAAAGCCCGTATATGACTTTCGGCATATCCCCGTCAGAGTAGCCGGCGCTGACCAGGAATTTAGGGTGCAGGCGCTTTGTCAGGACTATATAGGCGTTGGCGTAGGTTTCGGTGTTTTTGGAATTTATATTGTTCGTGACCGTGAAAGACTGATTGAGCGTGGGCTGGGGAGAATCCCGGAATTTAAGTATTCCCTGCACGCCGGTGGCCATGGCCGGGCGCCAGGAACCTTCCGTCTGTATCTGCATTTTTGTGTCCGCCGAAAGCAGCCACAGGCCGATGCGGTCCAGGTAGCTCTTTTTTTCAAGCGTCCAATCGTACGAGTTTTTGCCGTATAGCCGGCCTATGTAGTACGCGGCGTTTACGTCCAGTCCCAGGCCGATGGCGTTCCTACCGCGGCCCCTGTAGGCCGTAGGCATCAGCACAATGCCGCTTAAAGGCATCTTGCCGGTATCGTAGGCCGCAGGTTTCGAGGGCTGCGTTTTGGATACAGCCTGGGTTGAGGGTAAATAGAGGCCTTCCGGGGCCGCGGTGCTTATAGCGGGAACGGGCTGTGCCGGCGGCGTCGAAGTGGCGGTGGATAATTGCAGGCCGGCCGGGGCGGCGGTGCTCGCGGCGGGGACGGGCTGTGGCGCAAGCTGCGCCGCCAGAGGCGGCGTGAGCATGAGAAGAGCGCAGGCTGTGAACAGGTGTCTCATAGTAGTATCCCGGCGGCAAGCCTGACCAGGAGATTCGCTTCTGCCCCGGCCAGCACGTCATCGATAATTATACCAAAACCCCCGCGGACGGAGGTTTCGAGTTTCTTTATGGGCCACGGTTTGAGCGTGTCCAGCGCCCGGAAGAGCACAAAGGCGGCTGCCAGGTTGAACGGCGTGCGGTCCATGAAAAGTATGGCGGTCCAGTAGCCTATCATCTCGTCTATCACTATGCGGGGGTCGTCGTGGGTGGCGTATATGTCCGAGGCCAGGTCGGCTATCCAGATGGAGAACGGCAGGAAGGCCAGGCAGAACGCGGCGAAGATAGTTCTATCTTCGGGCAGGAAGGGTACGAGCGCCAGAGCCAGAAGCGTGCCGGCCATCCCGGAACCGGTAAATTTTTTAAAACCCGTGATGCGCGCGGGGATATAGCTGACAAAACCTCCGCTGGCCAGGAAGCGGACGATAAAATCTCTCATTAGTGCCCCAGCTCGCTCCACGATTTGCGCAGGAGCGAACGGTGGTTGTAGAGATAGACTACCCCGCTTATGAGCGTGAAGAAGGCTGTTGCCACGGTCAGCCACCAGGCCGCGGGGCGCGCAAGGTGCGGAGTCCAGGCCAGGGAGGCCGGCAGCGGCCCTTTCTTCGCCAGGAGCCGCATGATAAGCAGCGCCAGTATTATGAAGGCGGAGGTCATCTGTATGAAAGTCTTTATCTTTCCGGTCTGCTCGGCTTTCATCACCTCGCCGTGCAGCGCGGCCAGCACGCGCAGCGTGGAGATCGTCAGCTCCCGCAGCAGTATAAGAAAAACGGCCCAGATCGGCACGGCGAGCTCGCGCAGGGAGGCGAAGGCGAGGAAAACGGCCATTACCAGTATCTTGTCGGCGAAAGGGTCCGCTATCGCCCCGAAAGGGGTGGTAGTGTGGGTACGGCGCGCTATCTCGCCGTCTATCCAGTCGGAGATGCTTGCCAGCGAGAGAAGGATGATCGCCCCGATTTCAGCCCACAGGGTTTTGGAAATTATCAGTACGAAGATTATCAGGCTGAGGCCCATGCGGCCCGTGGTTATGCGGTTGGCGAGTGTCATTGTATGGTTACGCCGCGGAAAACGCTAGTTCTTCAGCTCCAGCACTTCCACGCCTTTCGGCGGAGAAAATTTGAATATGCTCTTATCCACCTGGCCGTTCTTCTCTACGGAGTTAAGGCGGGTCTTTATGACCGTGCTGTCGACTTCCAGTTCGGCTTCGCTCGGGAAATAATCCGTGGCTGAGAGCGTGAGCGTAAGGGTGTAGGCGTCGCCGGAGCGGGGAGTGAATATCGCCTTGAGCGGCTCCCCGTTGCTCCCCCCCCGCGTGCGGACGTTGTTCCTGGCCGCGAGCGCGGCGTAGTTCCCGAAATCCAGTATTCCGGAAAGGTTCTGGCCCTGGGTCTTGCTCCACGCTTCCCAGGAGGTGCGCACGGCCTGCTTATCTTCGGGCTTGTATATCCAGATGTCGGTCTTGTCCGTGACCACCAGCTGACGGGAGGGCTTCATGTGCTCTATGCGGATAAGGTTGGGTCTGGCGTAATTCAAACGACCCTCTATCGACTGTGTCAGTCCCGCTTCCCTGAAATTCACTTCCTGCGTAAAGCCGGCGCTCAGCGTCTCCAGCTTGGCGTCCCAGGCCCTGAGCTTTTCCATTATCTCGGCGGTCCGCGCCTCGTCTTTCTTCCGGGCGTCGAGCGCCGCCGCGGTCCCGGTGGAGACAACGGCAGCAGCCGGCCTCGCCGGTGTTTTCGCGGGCCGTTTCGCCGCGCCCGGCTTCTGCTGGGCCGAAACATTGAGGGCAAGCGCGAGCAGCGCCGCCAGTGTCAATATGGTCTTCATTGCGCGTCCTTATTACCCGCAGGGTCAGCCGGCTGGGGCCCGGCCGCGGCGGCCGCCGCCTGCGAATTGATGTGCGACTCTATCTTGTCAAAGAATATTTCCCAGCGGTTGGAGCCTTCGGGCTTGTGTATGAACCCGTTCATCTCCAGGATGCTAAGGATATTGGTGGCCCTGGAGGAGGAGCCGAAATGCGCCTTCAGCAGGTCCTGGGAGACGCGGCGCCGCTCCATCACCAGTCTCAGCGCCGCAACCATCTCCTCGGAGGAGCTGCCCTTGCCGGTGCCCTGCGTTTCCTCGTCTTCCGAAAGCGGGACGTAATTCGGCCTGGCCTGGTTCTTTACGAAATCCGCCACGCGGCGGATCTCGTCCTCGCCGACGTAAGCTCCCTGTATGCGGGACGGCTTCTGCGCGTCTATGGCTAGATAGAGCAGGTCGCCCTTGCCGATAAGCGCCTCGGCCCCCGGCGTGTCAAGTATAACCCGGGAATCCGTCTTGGAGGTGACCTGGAGGGCCACGCGCGAAGGAAGGTTCGCCTTGATGACCCCGGTTATAACGTCCACCGAAGGGCGCTGCGTGGCCAGCACCAGGTGTATCCCCACGGCGCGGGCCATCTGCGCCAGGCGCTGTATGGCGTCTTCCACCACGTTCTTCTGCTGGAGCATCAGGTCGGCCAGCTCGTCTATGACCACCACGATATAGTATTCCTGCGGTTCGCCGTTCTCCAGGGCCCATTTATTGTAGGAGGCGATGTTCTTGACGCGCGCCTTCTCGAACTTCTTGTAGCGCTTTTCCATCACCCGGGTGAGGGCTACCAGGGATTTTGAAGCGTCCTTCGGGTCCGTAATTACCGCCACGCGGTCCGGCGTTTCCTTCGGGTCGTAAAGATAAGGAATGTCCTCGTAGAAGGTGAGTTCCAGGCGTTTGGGGTCGATGAAGAGGAACTTGACCTCGTCGGGTTTATTGCGGAACATCAGCGAAAGTATCAGCGACTGCATGAACACGCTCTTGCCGCTGGCGGTGGCTCCGGCCACCAGCAGGTGCGGCATGGTCTCCAGGTTAGCCACGGCTACCGCGCCCTCGGCGTACCGGCCCAGGGCGAACATCAGCGGCGCGCGGGCTTCGTTGAATACGGAGCTTTCCAGCAGTTCGCGCAGGCATACCTTGGCGCGCTTGTTGTTGGGTATCTCGAAACCGATGGCCGACTTGCCGGGTATGGGCGCTATCACGCGTATCGCCCCCGCGGACTTCATCGCGAGGGCCACGTCGTTGCAGAGGGATACTATGGAGCTTATCTTCACGCCTGTGGCCGGCGTGACCTCGTAGCGGGTTATGACCGGCCCGGGGTAGACCTCGGACACCTGCACTTCCACGTTGAAGCTTTTGAAGGTGGTTTCCAGCTGCAGCCTGGCGGCGGTTATCTCCGCGTCGCCGGGACCGATGGCGACCTGCTTGGACGCCGGTTCGAGCAGGTCCGTGCCGGGAAGCTTGAAATCCTTGAAATACGGGTCTGTCAGCTTATCCTTGCCTTCCACAGGTTTTTTCAGCGCCTGTTTCGCGGTTTTGGCAGGTGCTTCGTCCTGCGCGCGCACCACCTGCGGTTCCGGGCGAGGGGCCGGCTTTTCCGGCGGCTTCTGCCTTATGACCGGGGGCGGCTCGGGTATCGGAGCGGCGTCGTACGACGGGCCTTCGGCCTTTTCTTTTTCCGTAATGTTCTTCAGCTTCGCCGTAAGTTCCCTGCGGGCGGCGGCCCAGTTCCTGTAGTCGTCGGCCGCAGCGGAGGCTACGCGTTTAAAGACTTTGCGCCAGGAAACTTTGAACAGCAGCTGTATCCCGGCGAACAGCAGCACGGCCGCGAAAAGGCCGGCTCCGACCCCGCCGAACATTTTTGAGAGGGTCTGCTCGAGAAAATAGCCCAGCCAGCCGCCGGCGAATTGCCACGGACCGAATTTGTCGCTCAGGAGCGTTATTATGGCCGACATCGAGCCGAGTATCATCAGTATTCCGGCGGTGAGGGTGAACACCCCCTTGTGCGGCTTGTTCAGTTTAAGGAGTATCGCCACCAGGCCATAGAGGAATATAAATGGGAACAGGTAGGCCGTGTTGCCGAGGAACGCCGTGAGCGCGCCCGCGACCGGTTCCCCGATCACGCCGCGGGGTCCGGAACTGAACAGGACCCATATCAGCCACACGCTGAACGCGAAGGCCCCCGTCCAGTAAAGGACGTGGGAAAAGGCGGATTTCTTTTTCTTCCCCTGCGCTGTGGCTTTGTTTTTTGTGAAGTCGCGCATGGTGTATCCGGCGCCGGGCGGCGCGCTTTGTTTCTGCTTTATTTCCCGGTCAGAACCACTCTGAAATTGAGCTCCTTCGGGTGGAGCGAGATCTTGCCCTGCGCGGCCAGCCAGCCGAGGGCCAGGTAGAGGGAGGAGCTTGAAAGATGGAGCTTGAGCTTGAGGTCCCACGAGGAAGCGTCTCCGCCGGCCGCCTTAAGCGCCTCAAGGAGGTTCCCGGAGGTCTGGGTGAGCGTGTCCGTGAATTTCGCGGCGTCCTGCATTATTTTTTCACCATGAACAGGTCGCCGTTGGGTTCCACCGGCTTGCCGTTCTCCTGCAGCACCTTTTCGATAACGCAGTTGAACTCCGCCTTTATCTCGTTAAAAACCTTCATGGCTTCCAGCACGCAGATAACCTGTCCTTCCTTCACGGAGTCGCCTTCCCTGACGTAGGGCGGGCTTGACGGGCTGGGGGCCCTGTAGAAAATTCCGGACATCGGGGCTTTTATTGTTTCCCCCCCGGCCGCGGCGGGCGGCTGCGGGGCGGCGGCGGGCGCGGACTTGGCATGGGGCGCGGTCGGCGCGAAAACGGGTATCTGGTGCGTGGCGTTGTTGTGTTTGCGCACCAGCTTTATGTATGTACTATCCTTCGAAAATTCGATGACCTCCAGCTTGTTGGAGTTCATGAACTGGTAGAACTTCTGCACCTGGTCGAAAGCTGTTTCCTTCGTTGCGGCTGTCTTTTTCATAGATTAGCCTTCCAGTATCCTTGGCCGTTAAATTATATTCCGGCCCCCGCGCCTGGCGCGGGG
>CAISZM010000082.1 GCA_903889965.1 uncultured Elusimicrobia bacterium | reverse complement strand
GGCTATGCCGCCCGGGCCGTAAGCTTCGTAGATTATTTCCTCGTAGATCACGCCGGGCTCCTGGCCCGTGCCGCGCCGTATCGCGCGCTTGACGTTCTCCAGCGGCATGTTGCTGCCTTTCGCGTCCTGAATGGCTGAGCGCAGGCGGGGGTTATCGTCGGGATTTCCGCCTCCGGCCTTCGCCGCGATGGCTATTTCCTTGATGATCTTGGTCCAGACCTTGCCTCTTTTGGCGTCTGTGATAGCCTTCTTATGTTTAATACCGGCCCAGTGAGAATGTCCGCCCATGATAGACTCCTTATATTGAAGCAGGGATGCTTTTACCCGATAAAATGCGCCGCCGTTATGCGGAGGTCTAAATAAATTCTATAATAATACGACTGGTTGCACAACCCGCGCGGAACTTCATACGGCCCCGCCGGAACACGAAACGTGGCGCGGGGTGCGACAAAGAGTAAACTCCTTAGCAGGAAAGGGGTTCAGCCGTCCTCGCCCTCGCGCAGCGAGCTGGCCGACGGCGACGATGAAACGGGGAAAACCCGGGTTTTCCCCTTGTAAAGCACCGGGCGTCACCTTAAAAGCCCAATGCGTGCGCAGGTGCCGTATCAGGGCCTGTGGCCATCAGACGGCCGGCGGTTAATCCGTCCGCCTTAGGCGGGTGCGACAGATGCCCCCTTAGCTCAACTGGATAGAGCGGCTGCCTTCGGAGCAGTAGGTTAGAGGTTCGAATCCTCTAGGGGGCACGTTTTAGCGTGCAAGCTAAGCGAGCCATAATGATGGCTCGCGTGAGGATTCGAAAGGCGGAGCCGCGAAGCCAGCAGGCCGCAGCGGCGAGCCGGGGTCGCGACCCAGGCCGAGCGACGGCGGGGACTGGAGTCGTGACCGAAGCCTCTAGGGGGCATGCTTTCACGACGAGGCTGGTACGGTTTTGGTGTGGTTCTCGGGCGCGGCCCGTAACTTTTTTGCAATTAAAACTTAATCACAAGGCAAACACCGCGCTGTTAAAATATAAATATGACGATAAGAAGCAAGGCTTTCTGGGCGGTTTTAATACTTATTCTTTCAACTCAATCTCAGCTTTACGCGGCCGGCCGGCCGGCCGCGCAGAAGATCTCCCCATTGTCCGATTCGCTGCGGAAGGTCCGCAGGACGCCCTCATCCGCCCAGCGCGACGCTTTCGGAAGGTTCGCCGCGAAGGAAGGGGCGGGCTGGAAGGTGCGCTACAGTCCTCGTACAGCCGCGCCCGAGGCGCTGATGGGAGGGCGTACGGGGAAATATCCCGGATCCCCGGAACAGGCCGCCATGTCGTTCCTCACGGAAAACAAGGATATGCTGGCCATAGACCCCTCCGAGCTGAAGCTTGCCCAGAAAAAGCAGTTCATGGGAATTACCCACCTGCAGTTCCAGCAGTACCGCGGCGGCCTGCCCGTTGAGTTTTCTTACGCCAGGGTGCATGTTTCAGCCTCAGGCGAAGTTTCCGGCTACCAGGGACGTTTCGAACCGGCCGGAACCCTGGATACCGCGCCATCCGTTACCCTGTCCGCCGCCGTGTCCGCCGCCATTGCCGACCTGGGCGCAAACATGAAGATCTTCAAGACCGAACTGGTAGTATTCCCGGATGACACCGACGGCACGCAGAAACTGGCCTGGAAAATACGCGGCCGCGGCAAGGGGCTGTGGGTCTATTACATAGACGCCCATACCGGCGCCGTGCTGTTCAGGTACGACGACCTGCGTTACGCCTGCGCGACCTACGGCAATTCATCCGGCGACGTATACACGGTCTCTCCGCTGCCCGACCATAACGTTGACAATCTCGAGATCAGGGAAAGCGCCTGGACCAACCCGGTCAGCGTGGGGCTGCGTGACCAATATGTCTGGGTGGCCGACTATTCGAGCCGCACGGTGACTAACCAGTCCGGGGACTACTGCGCGCAGAAAGCAGGCAAGATATTCTCATCGCTGAAGGGACCGTATTTTTCGGTCACCAATTTCAGGGGCCCCAGCGCCCATTACGACAACGGGGGGGGGCAGTGGCGCACATACGCGTATACGCGGCAGACACCTCACCCGTACGACATTAACCAGACCTATTCCTACGACGTCGCCATCCCGGACAACTGGACCTCCAGCGGTTATACTTTCGCGAAGGTCATGCCGAGGTTTTCCTCCTTTGAGGCCGGCGATCTTGATATACTCGGCGCGTTCAACGACGACGACGAGGTTAACGTCAACAGCGGCACCGAAGTGCTGGGGGTC
>CAISZM010000081.1 GCA_903889965.1 uncultured Elusimicrobia bacterium | reverse complement strand
TTTGTGCCGGAAACCGCCCCCGTGGCCAAAGTGGCGCAGCTCCTTGTGTTCGGCGCGGTGGTAATTATGGTGAAAGGCACTTACGACGACGCTTTTGACCTGTGCCTTAAGGCCGCGCAGGAATACGGCTGGTACAACCGCAGCACCGGCGTGAACCCATACACCCGCGAAGGGAAAAAGACCTGCGCCTTTGAGATCTGCGAACAGCTTAAATGGGAAACCCCCGACAAGGTCTTTGTTTCAGTGGGCGACGGCAATATCATCAGCGGCATGTGGAAAGGTTTTGTGGAGTTCCACCGGCTGGGCATAATAGACAGGCTTCCGCAGATGATAGCCGTGCAGGCGGAAAAATCCGACGCCATAAAACGCGCTTTTGAGTCCGGCGGAGAAATACAGGCCGTGTCCGGGGCTACCATAGCCGACAGCATTTCAGTAAGCCTGCCGCGCGACGGACTGGCCGCCATTATGGCCATAAAAGACTCCGGCGGTTTCGCAGTTTCGGTTACCGACACGGAAATACTGGAAGCCATCCCGCAGATAGCCAGGGGTTCCAATGTGTTCGCGGAACCGGCCGCCGCGGCCTCTTACGCCGGCCTTAAAAAAGCGGCGGCGGCGGGCCTGGTGAAAAGCAGCGAATCCGCGGTGGTCCTTATAAGCGGCAACGGGCTGAAAGATATCCAGAGCGCCATGAAAGCTGTGGGCAAGCCCTTTGTTATCAAGCCGGATATCGGCGAGCTTAAAAAACTTGTGGCGGACAATAAACTGGCGTAAGGGCAGGGGCGAGCGTATAGGGCACAGGGGTGAGGGAAGGTGTTCCTTTTATCCTTGGCCCATGGCACACCCTGTAAGAGTCAGAAAAAGTAAAAATCGATGGCATTTTTAAGTGTAAATATTTTGTAAGAAAAAGTTCTTGACTCTCTAAAAAATAAAGTGCTATTGTTACGTTTCACAGAATATGATGGAGGAAAAAATAATAATATGAAAACCAACCTTATTGTAGCGGCCGCGCTGTTAATGTCAGTGGCGGCTATGGCGCAGACACAGACCCCGGCGGTCAAACCGGCGGCGCCCACCCAGGCGATGACCGCCCAGCACGCGGCGATAAAGACCGCAAGGGAACAGATGCGGCTGCATAGGTCCACCTTTATAGCGGACAGAAAAGCCGCCAAAGCGGCCTGTCAGACTGCGGGCGCGGCCTGTGATGCGGCCAAGGCGAAGCTTGAGGCCGACAAGAAAACCATGAAAGCAGATCAGGACAGTCTCAGGCAGTCGTTCGAGGCGCTTCGGGCCACCCAGCAGGCGGCGCACCCGGTGCAAAGCACGAAACCTGCCGCCGCGCAGACCCCTGCCGCCACAGGCAAATAAACCTGCGGGGAGCGATCTTTCGACGCGTCTGGTTAATTGTTTTTAAAGATTCCCTGCCTGTCGGCAGGCAGGGAACATTCGTGCCGCGGCTTGGCCGCCGGCTTTCTCTGACAGGATGACAGGTTCAATCACACTGCGCATGCTATCACTGAAGACATACACCACATATACCCGTATCGGCCGCGGCTTAGCCGCGGCGGCGCTGTGCATTGCCGCGCAGCTTCTGCCGGGGGCTTCCGCCTTGGCGCAAGCGGGCGGGCTGTGCGACGTGAGCACTCCCTGCTATGTCAAATCGGGCGGGTACTCTACCATACAGGCGGCGGTGGACGCGTTGCCTGCCGCCATTGATTACGCGGCTTTCATCTATGTAGGTGAAACGACAGGCGACCAAACCTATAGTGAGAAAGTCACGGTCGCCGACAAAGAAATAACAGGCGCCGGAAGCATCAAAATCGCGGCAAACCCGGCCAGGGCCTCCAATCTCCCCGCCCCCACTGTAACCGGGGGATTCCTGATAGATGCCTCACGCGTCACCCTCTCGCTGATTCGGATCATTCCCTCCGACACCATCCCCTACGGAGTGATGGTCTCGTCGCCCTTTGTTACCATCTCGTCAGTGACCATAAGCGACTACTCCGGCTATATTAATAAGGAAGACGGGGGGCTGGCGGGTATCTATTTCGGCGCTCAGAGCGGCTCCAATACGGTCACCAACTGCACTATACAAACCGGCGCCGCCGACGCGATATCGGATCAGGGCTTCGGCTACAACGCCATAACCGGCCATGGCAATAACTATACCTACCCCTATAACCATGTATATGATATCGACACCGGCAATGACGGTCTGGTCTTTGGCACCGCCAGCTCCAGCAATACCGTCACCGCCATGTCCATCCGGGCTTTAGGCGTCGGGGTCGGTATCCGGGACCTGGGTGCCGGCGGCAATACCATCAACGGCAACGGCAACCCCTATAATTATGGTTACGGGATTTATAGTGGAGTCTACGACATTTTCTCCAGCAGCGATGGTATTGTCATCGGCGGAGCCAGCCAGAACAATACTATCAACCATCTTACCATCCGTGCGGCTGGGATTGGTATTCTGGATTCGGGCGGCGGCGGCAACAATATTATCGGCAACGGAATGTTCTCCGATTATTCTTACACCTCCTATCATACCTACGACATCCGCTCCAGCAGCGACGCCATTGTAATAGAGGGTGACAGCCACGGCAATACCATCGGCAATGTTATTATCCAGGCTTCCGGCGCCGGGATAAGGGATTCGGGCGGCGGCGGCAACCAG
>CAISZM010000080.1 GCA_903889965.1 uncultured Elusimicrobia bacterium | reverse complement strand
CAATATGCCGGGGCTCAACGGCCTGGCCGTGGCCCGCGCCCTGCGCGGGGATCCCGCGCTCAGGGATATCAAGATAATATTCCTCGCCGCAGCCGGGGCGGTCTCCCCGGAACTCCTGGCCGAGCTGGGTGTTGAAGCAATAGTGTCCAAGCCCGTTAAGCGGGGCGAAATGCTGGAGGCCATGCAGAAGGCGCTCGGGATAGCCGCGCCCGCGCCCGAGGCCGAAGCGTCATCCGAAGCCCCGGAAAGGAAGGTTGCCCGCCATCAGCGCGTTCTTCTGTCCGAGGATAACCCCGACAACCAGGTGCTCGCCGTCAAGTTCCTCGAGAAGGCGGGCTATCAGGTCACGGTGGCCGCGAACGGGCTTGAGGCAGTGAAAGCTTTCGAGGCCGCGCATTACGACCTTATACTGATGGACATACAGATGCCGGAGATGGACGGCTACGCGGCTGCAAGGGAGATCCGCAGCCGGGAAGCCGCCATGAAATACGAGCGCATCCCCATGGTCGCGCTAACGGCCAACGCTCTCACCGGGGACAGCGAAAAATCCCTGGCCGCGGGCATGGACGCACATCTTACGAAGCCGCTTAACAGGAAAGACCTGCTGGAAGCGGCCGAGCGCTGGATCGACCGCAGGATGAAGGTGCTGGTAGCCGACGACTCGCCCGACGAGCTCAGGCTGACGGAGGTCTGGCTGCGCGAGCGGAAGGATATCAGGCCGCACTTCGCGCGCAGCGGCAGGGAAGCTCTGGAAAAATTCGGGCGTTACGCTTTTTCGCTGGTCCTCCTGGACATGGAGATGCCCGAGATGGACGGCTATACGGCGGCCGGGCTCATGCGCCGCGCGCCGGTGGCGTGCAGCGCCGCCCCTATACTGGCCATTACCGCGCACGACGGAGCGGCGGAAGTAATAAAATGCCTCGCCGCGGGCTGCGACGAGTGTATATCAAAGCCTTTATTAAAAGCCAAGTTGTTCGATGTCCTGGACAGGTACTTCGCGGACGGTGAAAACCGCTGAGCTAGGCGGCATGCACCTTGCCGTCGCGTATCTCGAGGATGCGGTCGGCCGACCTCGCCAGGCCCGTATTATGCGTCACCATAATTACGGCGATGCCCTGCCCTGCCAGGTCCCGCAATATCTCCCTTATTTCTTCGGCGCGCCGGGTGTCCAGACTGCCGGTAGGCTCGTCGGCAAGGATCACCTTAGGGCCGTTGACTAGCGCCCTGGCGATGGCCACCCGCTGCATCTCGCCGCCAGACAGCTCTCCCGGGAAGTGCCTCAGCCGCCTTTCTATCCCCAGGCTCTTCATCACCCCGTAAACTTCCCTCGCGCCGGGCGCCTTGTAAAAAGCCCCCGGGAGCATGATATTCTCTTCGACCGTCAGCGTCGGGATGAGGTAGAACTTCTGGAAGATATAGCCGAACATCTCCCTGCGGATAAGCGTAAGCTCCCGCTCCGAGAGCTCGCCTCGCCCGCCGAAGATGCGCCGGCCGCCGACCTGCAGGGTCCCTGACGAAGGATTGTCCAGACACCCTATGATATTCAGGAAGGTGGTCTTGCCCGAGCCCGAAGGCCCCACGACGGCCACCATCTCGCCGGCGCGCGCCTCGAAGCTTATGCCGTCCACGGCCCTAACTTCTTCCGAGCCGCGGCGGTAGACCTTGCTGATATTTACGGCGGAGATAACGATTTCTTTTTCCATGATCATTCTCCCTCGCTGCGTATGGCTTCGAGCGGCCGCACCCGCGCCGCGCGCCAGGCCGGGTAGATCCCGCTGGCGAGCCCGCCCGCCGTTATCAGCAGGAACGCGAAGCCCGAAATGCGCCAGTCCAGCGCCACCAGCGCCCCGTTGGGGGCATAGGGCAGAAAATAACGCACCGCCGCCTCGGCCAGCCGCGCCGTCACGAAAGCCAGGCCGATGCCGGCCGCCCCGCCGAAGCCGCACAGCAGGGCGGTCTCCATCCAGATCATCCGGAAGATGTCCAGGGGGAGGGCACCCATGCTCTTGATAATGCCTATCTCGGCGTAGCGCTCCATTACAGACATCAGTATCGTGTTTATAACGCCGGCCATCGCTATGATAATGGCTATGCCGGCGATGCCCAGCACTATCACGCGCGCGCTGTTGACCAGGTTCATTATGGTGCTCTT
Organism: uncultured Elusimicrobia bacterium; assembly: GCA_903889965.1. Lineage (GTDB taxonomy): Bacteria > Elusimicrobiota > Elusimicrobia > Elusimicrobiales > UBA9959 > UBA9959. The sequence goes on along the minus strand of CAISZM010000080.1, from coordinate 5,084 downwards.
CACCTGCGCCATGGAAACCACCTGCACGTCGGGCAGGTCGTAAAGCCGGTTCTCCAGGGCGGAAATATCCGCGCCCTTTTTTACCCTTATGCCGAGGCCGGTCAGCATACCCCTGCGGTTGAACAAGTTCTGCACTGTGGTGATGGGCAGGAAGATGGTGCCGTCATCCTGCGTGCCGGAGCGGTTCAGTATGCCCACTACCCGTATGTCCCTGGCCACCCCGGGGATAAGCAGCTTATCGCCCACCTCGCGCTGCTCCAGCTCGGCGGCCTCGTAGCCCAGCACCGCTTCGTACGCCTGGTTATCGGTAAACCAGCCGCCCTGCTTGAAGTCAAGGTAGGGCTTCATCCCGGGGAAGCTTGCCGCGTCCACGCCAAGGTAGGCGGCTATGGCGCCGTTCTCTCCCTTATTCGGGTCGAAAACGCCGTGCATCAGCATGGGTGTAACTTTGTCCACCTCCGGGTTCTTAAAAACTGTTTTTACCACGTCCGCCGGCATATAGCGCAGGCCCACGCCGCCTTTCAGCATCAGGGTGGCGGCCTCGTAGGGGCAGCCCTTCGCCGTGAGAAGCACCTGGAAGCCCATATTGTCTATGTCTTTGTTGAGGCCCTGCTGGTAGCCCCGGTTGAAGCCCAGCAGCGTGGCCAGCACCCAGGCGGAGAGGGCTATGCCGCCGGCGGTGAGGGCGGTGCGCGTCTTTTTCCTTAACAAGTTTTTATAGGCGATAGTGTATATTGTCATTTTGCCTTCCCGGCGAATACGAATTCGTCCATCAGTATCAGGTTTTTCTTCACGGCGCGCATTACGGCGCTGAAATCTTTTCCGGCCGCAGGGGGGCCTTTTATCCCGGCGGCGGGGGAACCGGCGGGAGCTTTGCCCGCTACGGGGTCGTAGGACTCGAAATCCTTCAGCGAAAGGCCTTCGAACTGGGCGCCGAATTCTTTGGCCCGCAGCTCCTGCGCCGCCCGGGAGGTGAGCTTCTGTATGTAGAAGGACTTTATGACGCCCTTCGGGTCCAGGGCCAGGAACACCTGTATCCCGCCGTATTCGCCTTTCTGGTTCACGCCGTGGATATAACCCGCCAGCTCCTTGCCGCGGTATATCTCGTACAGCGTGTAGGGAACCTCTATGTTCTCGTAAAGGCCTTTGAATTTATCTCCCAGCCGTTTTTCCACCCGGGCCAGCTGGGCCGCGCCGCCGGGCCTGAGCGAGACATACCGGGTCTTATAGGCGGTATAACCCGGAAAAAGCCGCGCCGCGTCCCGGTCCGGATCGTTAAGGTCGCAGCCCACGGCCCCGAAGGCGCGGGGGGAAAGCCCGGCGAGCATCAACAGCAGGAATATTGTTTTCATTTAGAATGTCCTTCAGCGTACAGAGCGGAGGCGCGGCCTCACCCGCTATATCGGCAGATAATAATACAGCTGCGTAACCACCCGCTTGTCGTTCATCCTGTCCTCGTACTCGAACATCGCGCGCCAGGCCAGGTCCTGGCTGACGGCGAAGGAGGCCCCGGCCGAAAGCGTCCACCCCTCCATTCTCTCCGTGCCCGAATAAACGCCCTGCGCCTCCAGCTTCAGCCGGTTCTCCTCGAGAAGGTTCAGCCCGAGCCGCGCCAGGCCGGCGAGGTAATCCAGGCCGCGCAGCCGCCCGCCGCGCAGGTCCGCGCGCAATTCCCAGCTGTCCCAGAGCAGCGCGTAATCCGCGCCGAGGGCGCTGTAAGGTTTTTCAACCCCGTCCATCACCCGGTAACCGGCCATGCCTGGAGTGCGCCCGGCTGAAGCGTATAGCCCCTCCGTATAATTATCCCGGCTCAGGACGCCTTTAGATACGCGGCCCGAAGCCAGGTAATTGCCGGCCGCCCTCGGCCGCATCCCGGAGCCGGTGGTTAAGGAGAAAGCCGCGTCGCCCCAGTCGAAGTCCCTGCTGCCGCCTAACCCCCAGTCCCGGTCGAAGCCGTAGCCGTACATCGGCAGGGTCGCGAGCAGCGCGCCGTGCGTATCGAAATAACTTTCAAGCCCCGCCGCCGCCCGGTTATGACCGGCCCAGACATAAGCGTAAGGCGTCTTAAAACGGTAATAGGCGTTATACAGCTGCGGCTCAAGGCGGTTGGAGGCGTCCTTATCCCAGGCCAGGCGCCCCTGCAGCGCCAGGGTGCCCAGGTCGCCCGAGCCGCCCGAGAACCTGCGCAGCAGGTCGAACCCTACCGAAGACTTCTGCATCGGCTCGTCCGCCGACATGGAATTATAGATAGCCGACCTCTCCGCTGAGGAATAGCCGCCCACGGCCTGGACCTCAAGGTAGAACAAACCATCGCCCGCCGCCGCCGCCGGGGGGAAAGCCAGAAGGCTAAAAGCTAAAAACGACTTTGCCGGCGTAAATTTCATTCTTTCCCTTCTTCACCCTTATGGTCAGCTGCCACTCGCCCGTCATCACCAGGCCCACCGGGAGCAGATAATCCCCTTTCCTGTTGAGCTGGAACTTGACCGGGCCCGTGTCGTGGTCGCGCATGGAGGCCATGCCGGCTTCCCCGGTTATCTCATACGGCGACTCCTGCACCCCGCCCTTGCTGAAAGCCCGGACCTTAATCACGATATTGCCAAGCTTGGGCTTTTCGGAAAATTTCCAGGTGAACCAGCCGCCTCCCGGCAGCATATTCTTATTGCCCTCCGGGGCAAGAACGGCCATTTTCATGGCCGATGCCGGGACAATGGCGCGCGAACCTGCAGCCGCGGCGGCCTGTAACGCGAAAGCAGACAACAATAAACAGAACGCGATTATTTTCATATTCCACCTCTTTTCCATAGCCGATTATACATTTTTGCGCACGCTTCGCAACGCCGGAAGCAAGTCCCGGATAAAATTTATATAATCAGAAGTGCCTGCGGTGGCACAAAACGATATAGACAAGGCCTCGATACATGATAAATTCCCTGCGCGGTTTCCGCGACATACTTCCTCCCGAGTCCGACCTCTTCGCGCGTATCGAGGCCGCCGCCCGCGAAGTGTTCGGCCTTTACGGGTACCGGGAGCTGCGCGTGCCCACCCTGGAGAAGAAAGAGCTTTTCGTCAAATCCACCGGCGACACCACGGACATAGTGGAAAAAGAGATGTACGCCTTCACCGACGGCGGCGGGCGGGAGATCGCCAACCGCCCCGAGGGCACCCCCGGGGTAGTGCGAGCCTACATAGAGCACAACCTGGGCCAGACGGGGCGCAACGCCAAGTTCTTCTATATCGGCAGCATGTTCCGCGCCGAGAGGCCTCAGGCCGGCCGCTACCGCGAGTTCACGCAGATAGGCGCCGAATACATAGGCAACCCGTCCCCGGCCGCCGACGCCGAGTCCATCTCCATGCTGGTGCGCCTGCTGGAAAAGGCGGGCGTGGAAGGCTGCTCCGTGGAAATTAATTCCCTGGGCTGCTCCGAATGCCGCAGATCCTACCGTGAAATACTCCTGGCTTTCCTGCGGCAGCGCTCCGAAACCCTCTGCGAGCCCTGCCGCGCCAGGATAGAGCGCAACCCGCTGCGCGCACTCGACTGCAAGACCGACGGCCCGCGGCTGGCCGCGGAAGCTCCCAAGCTGGCCCTCTGCCCCGCCTGCGCCGAACATTTCTCCGACACACAGCGACTGCTCGCCGCCGCCGGCGTCGGCTACAAGGTCAACACCAGCCTGGTGCGCGGGCTGGACTACTACACCCGCACCGTTTTCGAGGTGCGCACCACCGCGCTGGGCAGCCAGGACGCCGTGGCCGCCGGCGGCCGCTACGACGACCTGGTAAAGTCCATGGGCGGACCTGCCGCGCCCGCCATAGGCTGGGCCATGGGCGTGGACCGCGTGGCCATGCTGCTCGCCGGAAAACCCGCCCCCGACAATTCCCCTAGGACATTCGTCGTCGCCGCCGCGAAAGAGGCGGGGGACAAAGCCTTCGAACTGATGACAGCCCTGCGCGCCGCCGGGATAAGTTCCGACTTCTCCAATTTCACGCTCAGCCTAAAATCGCAGATGCGCTCCGCCGACAAGAGCGGCGCCTCCTGCGCCCTGATAATCGGCGAGGAAGAGTTTAAAACCAACGCCTGTTCCGTAAAGCACCTTAAAGAGCAGGGCGAGCAGAAAACCGTCCCGCTCCCCGACGCCCCCTCGTACATTAAAAAACTTTTAGAGGGGTAAACCGTGCCCCGGAGGGGCCCGTCCGGGGTTAGCGCGCGCCGGCGTGGGGATGGGTGGCAAAACCCTGCCGGAACCCGACGCTTGCGCAGCGCGGAGGGCGAGGCGGGGAAGGGCGGGCACGGTGTGCCCGACCCTGTTTTTGAACCCCGTCCCCACGTCGACGCTGCAACAAAGAGAGATATAACCTATGACAAACAATACACCCTCTAAAAAGACAGCACTCCGCACCCACACCTGCGGCGAGCTTAACGCCGCTCATTGCGGCCAGACCGTGACACTCACCGGCTGGATGGACACCAAAAGGAACCACGGGGGCGTCATCTTCCTGAACCTCCGCGACCTTTACGGCACCACCCAGGTGGTAGCGAAGCCGGAAAGCCCCGTCTTCAAGATAGCCGAAGAGACAAAAAGCGAGTACGTGCTCAGCGTTACCGGGAGCGTGACGCGGCGTCCCGGAGGCAACTCCAACAAGAACATGCCCACCGGAGAAATAGAGGTGGAAGCATCTGAAATTACAGTCCTTAACGTCTCCAAACCCCTGCCCTTCGAGCTCGGCGAACACGCCGGCGTCAACGAGGATACCCGCCTGAAATACCGCTACCTCGACCTTCGCAGGCCGCAGATGGCGAAGAACCTCGTGCTCAGGAGCCGCCTCGCCCAGGCCGCGCGCGAATACCTCTCCTCCCTCGACTTCAACGAGATAGAAACCCCCATACTCACTAAATCCACCCCCGAAGGCGCCCGCGACTTCGTCGTCCCGTCGCGCACGAACCCCGGATCTTTCTACGCCCTGCCGCAGTCCCCGCAGGTGTTCAAGCAGATACTGATGGTCTCCGGCATGGACCGCTATTTCCAGCTGGCCCGCAACTTCCGCGACGAGGAACTGCGCTCCGACCGCCAACCCGAGCACACCCAGAT
>CAISZM010000079.1 GCA_903889965.1 uncultured Elusimicrobia bacterium | reverse complement strand
GGTATCCAGGGCCAGTTCGGTCATGCCGAGGATCGCGGTCATCGGGGTGCGTATCTCGTGGCTCATGTTGGCGAGGAAATCGCTCTTGGCCGAGGCTGCGTCCTGAGCGGCCCGCATGGCCTCCCGCATAGCGGCTTCGGCCCGCTTGCGTTCCGTGATGTTCTCGAATACGGCGGCAAAATATCCCTGCTCGACGCTGTAAAAAGCGATAGAGAGGTACAGGTTCCGCGTTTCCAGGTTTAACTCGAATCGCTCGGGTTGGCCCGTCATAGCGACGCGCCCGCAAACTTCGAACAGGTCGGGGTGCTTTTCCTTCAGCCCCGGGAACAGTTCGCTGGCCGGCATGCCGAGGGCCGCCTTCACCCCCGTTAACCGCGCGAAAGAGTTGTTCACCTCGAGGTTTATGAAGTCAGACGGCCGGCCCTGGGCGTCGAACAGCATTTTGCAGTACGCGAAGCCATTAAGCATGTTCTCGATAAGCGAGCGCTGGTGCTTCTCGTTTTCCGTCAGCGCCGCGGTAGCCTGTTCGTTCTTTTTTATCGTCTGGGCAAGGCGCCGGTTGACCCGGTAGATGTACAGCGTTACGCCGCTGATGCCCAGCAGCAGCAGCAGGGCGGCGGCCATGCCCCGGTAGAACCAGGTCATGTCCACTTCTTTGGCGCTGTAGATAAAGCCTTCCAGCGGGTAATTTTCGCGAAGCAGGCCGATGCTTGCGTAGGTGTCCGCTATGTGCCGCCAGCGGTGCGGGTTAATGTAGCCGATCTCCACCAGGTCGGGCTGGAGGAGAGGTATCATCTGCCCCGCTTCGAAGTTCAGGAAATCGCGCGTGTGACGTCCGGGATACCTGGACATGATCAGCGTGATCATCTCGTCGCGGTGGTCCTTCGCGTACTGCCAGCCCCTCAGCGCGGCGGCGCGGAAGGCCTTGACGCGGGCCGGGTGCGAGCGGAGCTCCCCCTCCGAGGTGAACAGATTGTCCCCGTAAAAGTCGATGCCGGACGAGCGGGGCGAGAAGGTCTGGTAAGGATACCTGGCCCGCTTGAAATAATAGGGTTCGTTGGAGATGTAGCCGGAGATAGCCTCGGCCCTGCCCCGCATTAAGCCTTCCGCGTCGAAACTGTGGGGTACCAGCCGCACGCGGCCGGGAGGGACGTTCTCTTTTTTTAGAAAGGCGATCAGTTCTTCCGCCTGGGGTTCTATCATCAGCCGTTTGCCGACGAGGTCGCGGAGGGTGCGTATTTCCGGGGCGGCGTATATCTCGTACGGGGAGTGCTGGAATATCACCGCCAGTACCACCACCGGCTTTCCCGACGCCCGCGCCAGCAGCAGGCTGCTTGTGCCTACCCCGTACTGCGCCTTGCCTTCGATCACGTCGCGGACGGGGTCGACGCCCAGCGTGGCTTCCTTGATCCTGACGTCCAGGCCCGCCGCGCGGAAGTAGCCCTGCGCCTCGGCCGCGTAATACCCGGCGAACTGGAAGGCGTGCGTCCACTTGAGCTGCAGAGTTACGGTTTCCAGCGCGCGCGCGGGCGGCGGGGCTATAGCCAGGCACGCCAGGAGGATGGCGATGGCGTGCAGCGTTTTGCGTGTTGAACCGTCCGTCATGGTTATTGCCGGGGTGAATTCTCCGGCGAATACTCGTCGAGGGCCTTGAAGATCCTTTCCCTGGATATCGGCTTGGCGATGCATTCGTCGCAGCCCGCGGCGAGGCATTTCTTTATATCTTCCTCGCCCGCGTGTACCGTTACGGCCAGTATGGGTGTGGTATTCCCTCCGGGCGCGCGGCGCATGAGCCCGGCCGCGGTATAGCCGTCCATCTCGGGCATCTCCATGTCGAGAAGGACCAGCGAGAAGTAAAACCGCTTGAATTTTTCCAGCGCTTCCCTGCCGTTGTAGGCGAAGAAGGTCCTGATATCCCCCCGCTCGCGCAGCCAGACCTTCGTCAGTTTGAGATCGTCGGGAGAGTCGTCGGCCACCAGCACCTTCATCCTGGGGTCGATCCAGCGCTCCACGGCCGTCAGCAGGCTTTTCCTGTTAAGCGGCTTCGTAAGGTGGTCGTCCATTCCCGCTGCGAGCGATTTTTCCCTGTCTCCGCTGAGCGCGTTGGCCGTAAGCGCCACCATCGGCACCCGCTCGTAGTTCATGGCGGCTTCCCGGCGGCGTATCTCCGCGGCGGCAGCGTAGCCGTCCATCTCCGGCATCTGTATGTCCATCAGGATAAGGTCGTAATGCGCGGCCTCGAACGCTTTCACGGCTTCCAGGCCGTTAGCGGCCACCGTTACTTCGTAGCCGGCCCTCTGGAGGAACTTCGTGGTGAGCACCTGGTTGTCGATATTGTCTTCCGCCAGGAGGACGCGCAAATGGCGCGTGGCTCTCTTTTTTTCTATGGCTTCGGGCGCCGGTTCGCCCGACGGTGCGGGCGCGCTTAGGCCGAGTACCTTCTGTATGGCCTCCAGCATTTCGCCACGCTTCACGGGCTTGGATACCATTGCTTCAACACCCAGCTCGGCCAGGAGTTCCGGGGAGACCGCCCCGGCTGCGGCGAGGAATATTATCTTGATATCCCTGAGCGCGGGATCCCCGCGCAGGGCGCGGGCCACGGCCAGGCCGTTGAGCCCCGGCATATTG
>CAISZM010000078.1 GCA_903889965.1 uncultured Elusimicrobia bacterium | reverse complement strand
GGTGGTGTTTTAATCAGCCTGTGGCCACCGGCTTAAATGCTGTTGAATATTAACAAAATCAAGGCCGCGCCGGGGCAAATTTTGGCCCCAAGTTGCCAAAAATTTACGGGCGGCGCGGGCAAAAACTTATATAATAATTCTGGCGCAGTTTTGATCTTTCTCTTTGCAGCGCGCGCGGGAAATAATTTTCCGGGTTGTACGGCGAAGCCGAAACCCGGCCGCCTCTGGCGGACGGGAAGGGGGTGATGCTTATGATAAACAATAAGCTTCCCCATACCTTGGGAGCAGAACGACGGCGCGCGGCGTGCCGGAAGCCTGCGAACCCGCTAACCTGCGGCAAGCATGGGCGGCCGCGCGGCGTGGCCGACCGTGCGGCTATCGTGCGGCAAGGAGCGGTGCGGGGCCGCGCCGTGTGGCCACGCCCGCGACGGCTTCAAGCGGTGAGCGCCCTTGGAGGACCGGGAAACGACCGGAAAGCGGTATTTATAATGTTTCCGCGGGATGCTCGGCAAAGTAGTGTCGAACTTTAAACCTGAAGCTCCAGGGGGAAGTTACGACCTACTCGGCGGACAGCGCGGTGACCGATTCCGCCGCGGCCGCTACGGCTATGGCCACGGGCCACAAGGCGAATAACGGCGTGGTCAGCCTCGCCATACCGGGCGACGGCGGCGAACGGCAGACACTGCTGGAATATTTCAGGGCCCGCGGCAAAAGGACCGGCCTTGTGACCACGGACTCCATGACCGGCGCCACGCCGGCCGGCTTCGGGGCGCATGACACATCGCGGAACGATTTCGCCCAGATAGCGGCTGATTACCTTACGCAAACCGAACCGAACGTCCTTTTTGGCGGCGGGGCCGGCGGGATCACACCGGCCGGCGCCGCGGCCGCCGGCTATACCGTGGTCACGGACAGGGCGTCAATGCAGGCGCTGGACGCATCGCACACGTCGTATGTCTCCGGCCAGTTCGGTTCAAGCCCCCTCCCTTACGAATATGACGGGGTCGGTTCCCTGCCCCACCTGACCGAAATGACCAGCGCGGCGCTGGATATTATCGGAGGCTCGCCGGAGGGGTTCTTCCTTATGGTGGAAGGCGGGAATATAGACCATGCCGGACATTCCAGCGACCTGGCCAGGGACATTTTTGAAACCATCGAGTTTTCGAGCGCCGTACGAACGGCTCTCGATTGGGCAGCCGGGCGCACTGACACACTGATCATCGTTACGGCAGACCATGAGACGGGCGGGCTGACCGTCACGCAGAACAACGGCGCCGGAGCGCTGCCCTCGGTCTCCTGGGCCTCGGGCGGGAACCATACCGCCGCTAATGTGCCGCTGTACGCCTGGGGCAGCGGCGCCTCCCTTTTTTCCGGCACCCTGGACAACACGGCCTTCTTCGTAAAGATAGCCGACTCGTACGGCGTGTCGGGAACCGTCCGGGCGGCGGACGGTTCCGCCGCAGCCGGGGCGGGTGTCTCTCTTTCCGGGAAGATATCCAGCGCGGCCGTAACGGACTCCGCGGGCCAATATTCGTTTACGGGCCTGAGCACGGGGACTTACACCGTGACTCCGGCCGTGGCCGGGTGGTCGTTCACTCCCGGCAGCCGCGAAACGCCGCTGCTGTCTTCGGACGCGGGCGGCTGGGATTTCACACAGTCCGGGCTGACGGCCGTGATCCCCCCCGGCGGCGGCGCGATGACCTTCGTTTATTCGGGCGGTAAAGCGCAGGTGGTCTTCCCGGGCGGTTCATTCGGGAACGCCGTCAGCGTAACGCTGCGAAAGCCGTCATCCTTCCCGGCCGCGGGCGGCGCGGACAATGCCCCCCACCGGCGTTGGGGCCGAGATAATAAAAGACACCCCGCTCGAGCCCATGACGGACGCGGCCATCGCCATTTACTACCAGGACGCGGACATGGCCGGGCACGACGAATCACGCCTCTTCATCGCCAGGTATGACCCGGCTTCCGCGGCCTGGGTGCCATTGTTCTCCGTGCCATCCCCCGCCGAGAATAAGGTTACGGCCCAAACCAGCCACCTGTCCCTCTTCCAGGTCATGGAGTCCGTCCCCCAGCCGGCCCCTTCGGCCCTGCACATATACCCCAACCCGTTCTACCCGGCGAAAGGACATACCCAGGTAAACTTTACCGGCTTACCCGCGCAGGCCGTGATACGCCTATACTCCATTTCGGGGGAACTGGTCCGCGAACTGACGGCGAACACCGCGGGCATGGCCGTATGGGACGGCAGGAACCGGGCCGGCAAAAAAGCAGCCAGCGGCATTTACCTCGGCAGTGTTAAAAGCCCGGTCGGGAAGGCCTCTTTCAAACTGGCCGTTATCCGATAGGAAACAACAGGCTGCCATTGCATGAAACGCCGGAGGAACGCGAATAGGGCGAAACGCACATGATGAAAGCACAAACCCTACAGTTCATTCTTGAAATGATCTTTTTAACGGCGGTTAATTACCTGATACTGGGCATCGCGCGCGGCCGGCTGCTTCCGAAAAACCCCTCGGCCATGGTGATGGTGGAGCTTTGGTGGTCTTTCCTGAGCAGTTTCTTCGTCCTCGTGATCACTATCGTCTACATGGTGGTGTCCGTCGTGTCGCACCCGGTTTCGGTGCTGGTCCCGCTCGGTTTATTCGCCCTGTGGCTGGCCGGCACCAAGTTCATGATGAAGACCGCCTGGCTGAAAGCCCTGGCGATAACGGTTCTGTCGCTGGCGTTGACGCTGTTCCTGTTCTTCGTGATCTGTAAAATAACAGGTTGAGGCCGGGAAGGCCGGTTGCAGGATATTATTTATTCGTACGCTTTTTAACCGGCGGTATTTCCAGCTTCGGCATTCAGTCTTTATCAGCGCGCCTACGGGGGAACGGACGCCCCCCGCAAAGAACGGAAGTCGAGATATATCTTGTGTTAATCGTACCGGGTTTTTATCCCGGGTTTTACCTTGCCGGGATCTTTGGCAGGAACGTTCTTAAAAGCCGCCCCGCGGCCGGGGGTTTTACCTTTCTTCGCTTCAGGCGAACCGTCCGGGCAGGGGCGGTCTATCATCTCCCCGTTCGCCACTTTCTGTGATTGTTCAGCCAGGAATTTAGCTTCCTGCGAGTCGCCTTTGCTCCCGGCAAGGTCTGCCAGCTCGGTGAATCTGGCGGCGCACCCGGCCCTCTTCAGGGCGGACAGCATGGAAGTGTCGTAACTGCCCGCGGAGGCGAATTTATCCCCCGACCTGGCTTCCCTGGGGGCGGAATCTGCGCCCGTACCAGGCCCGCCTGGCTCATCTCCCAATTTCAGCCGTGAGGAAAGATCCTCTATTTCGGTCTTTTTTGCCGAGGCCGCAGCGGCTTCGGCCTCCTTGCGCCTCTTAATATCGTTCGTGCCGGCAAGCTCCGCGGCGGCTTCATCCTCTTTTTGTTTTTGCACCTCGGCGGAATTGTCCTGCTGCGGGGCGAACATCCCGTTTAAAAGCGAGCCGACTGCGGTCTGAACGGCGAAGCCGGCCATATTGCCGCCTGCCGTTCCGAAGGCCGGAACAGGGTTTTCCCCCCCGGCATTATCGCAGTCGCACCGCGCATTATCGTAGAAGGATGGGTCAGAGGCGGCCGAGCGGCTCATTTGGGCGCTGCACTCCGCGGCGCTGCCGAAATTTCCGGCCGTTCGAGGCAGCCCGGCCTTCACATAGGCCGCTGAATACCTTATCACGCAGTTCGCCCCCGCTGGGACGGAAAGCCCGGAGGGAGCGGCTAAAAGGAAAACGGCAAAACAGCCGTATTTTATTCTCTTCATTAAATTACCGCGGGAGTATTATCAGAAGCACTATAAAGAACGACCATCCTTACAGTTCCCCCGGCCGCACGGACGCGCTCACGCAGTTATGCCTTATGGCGGCCATGCAGCGCCAGATAAAAGACCGGTATGGCGACCAGCGAGAAGAACATCGCGCCCACCAGGCCGCTGATCATGGCCACGGAGAAAGGCCGCAGCACCTCGCCGCCTTTGCCGATGTTCAGCGCCATCGGCAGGAAGCCGGCTATAGCCGCCAGGTTGGTTATCAGCACCGGCCTGAAGCGCAGTTCGCAGGCCTCCATAACGGCCGCGGCGGGCGCGAGCCCGGCCCTGGCGGCCTTTTCGGCGAAAGCTATGACCAGTATGCCGTTGTTAACCACTATGCCCATAACGGTTATCATGCCGGTGAACGAGGAGACGTCGAACTCGATGCCCGCCAGCTTCAGGCCGAAAACCACGAAGGTCGTGGACGCGAGGGTCCCGGCGAAGACGGCCAGGGAGGTAAGGTAGGACTCGAAGATGAACAGCAGGCACAGCAGTATCAGGAGTACCGAGAAAAGGAGCACCAGCAGCAGTTCCCGGAAAGAGTTCTGCTGCTCTTTGTAGTTCCCCTCCAGTTCCACGCTGCAATCCCCCGGGTCGAGCCCGGCCAGGGCGGCCTTAATGTCGCTGATCGCGTCGCCCAGGGACCTGTCGCCTATCTCGGCGTTCACGCTGACCGCTATGGAGCCGTTCTTGTGATGGACCTCGGGCACCTGGTCCGCGGAGCTGAACGCCATCAGCTTGTCGAGAGGCAATACCCCGCCGTTGGGCGTATAGACGGGGATGCGCCCCAGGGCTGAGGCGTCCGAGCGGAAAGCGCCGGCGTACATGGCGCGCACCGGTATCATCTGGACTCCGCGCGCGACCGAGGTAATGTCTTCGCCGTAAAGAGCCAGCCCGGAATAACGGAAAGCGTCGGCGCTGTTCAGCCCAAGCAGCGACAGCCGCCGCTGGTCGGGCACCACGCGTATTTCTTTCTGGGCCGCCGGCAGGTCGATCATCACGCCGTTAAGCCCGTCTATCTTTTCCAGCTTGTCCTTGACGCGCCGCGCCAGCTCCCAGGCCTTGTCCAGGTCGTTGCCCGTCACGCTGACCACGATGGGCTTGGCGCTGCCCGTAAGGTCTCCAAGACGGTCCGGCAGTATCTGGTGGAAATCCGTGTCCAGGTCCGGGATCTCCTTCTCCACCTTCCCGCGGAGGTCGTCCATCACCTCGAAGGTCGAACGGGCATGATCGGATTTGAGCAGTATAACTATCTCGCCGACAGAGGGCGGGGCGAACGGCGCGCCCAGGTGCGTGCCGGTCTTGCGGATGAAAAGCTTCAGCTCGGGGATTTTCGAGACTATGCCCTCCACTTTCGCCATCACCTTATCCACGGCCTCCAGCGATATGCCTGACTCCGCCTGGTAGTCGAAAACGATGTCCCCCTCGTCCCATTCCGGCAGGAAGCCGGTGGGCAGCGTCAGGAATACGAGGACTCCCGCGACCAGGAGCGCCGATATTACCGCGGCGACCGTCTTGCGGCGCGCCAGCGCCTTTGTTATAAACCTGAGATACCCCGCCCGGAGCGCGCAGAACAGGCGGCGCTCTTTCTCCTCTGCCGGCGCCTTGCCGTTCTTTTCCATGAAGTAGTAGATGAGAACCGGCAGCAGGCAGAGCGCCATCACGAGGGAGATTATTATCGTGCTCGCCAGCGTCATGGCCAGCGGCTTGAAGAAAAGCCCGGGCACGCCGCTGAGCAGCGTAAGCGGCACGAAGACCACGATGCTGACCAGCGTGGCCCAGATCGTTATCGGCGCTATGTAATGCATGGAGGAGGCCAGCGGGTCGGGTTTCTTTTCGGCCCGGAACCTGACGTAGTTCTCGGTAATGACTATGGCGTTGTCGGCTATGATGCCGATGGCCGCCGCAAGCCCGCCCAGGGTCATGATATTGACCGTAAGGCCCATGCCCTTCAGCGCCAGGAATTCCGTCACCAGCACAACGGGCACGATAAGCATTATCGGCAGGGAATACCTGAAGCGCACCATGACATAATAGACGATGGCCAGTATTATCAGGACGCCCAGTATGATGTCGATCAGTATGCCCCTGATGGATCCGCGCACAAAATCGGAGAGGTCCCACTTTGTTATGTGCAGCTTCCCGCCGTATTCGCGTTCAAGCCCGGAGAACTTGGCGTCCAGGTCACGGCCGAGGCGCAGGCCGTCGGCGTCCCCCTGTTTAAGCACGTCGATAAAGAGGCCCTTGTGGCCGTTTATGCTTACCAGCCTGCGCACCTCGGCGCTGCCCTCGGAGATCTCGGCCACGTCGCTCAGGCGCACGGGTTTGCCCATGCGGCTGGCTATAACAACGCTGCCTATGTCTGCCGCGTTAGCCAGCCTGCTGCCGCCCACGGCGAACATGGTCTTTCCGCCGCCGTTCACGGTGCCGATGAAGGAAATATTGTTTATGTCCGACACCGCGGCCGCTATGTCGCGGTAATCCAGGTTAAGTCCCGCCAGTTTTCCGGGGCTGAGCTTAACCCAGATCTCCGGCTCCTCCGCGCCCACCACGTCCAGCCTGGCGACGCCGTCCACGCCGATCAGTTTCGGTATGGCGGAGTAACGGACCGTGGTATAGAGTTCCCTGAGGGTCAGCGTGTCGGACCAGACGCCGTACTCGGACATCGGGTAGGCGCTGGTGGTCATCTTGGTGGTCTGTATAGAGACCCCGTCGGGCATCAGTACCCTGGCCTGGTCTATCCTCGACTGTACATACTGCAGGGCCTGGTTCAGGTCAGTTCCCCATTTCAGATATATGTCTATGGTCGAAGTTCCGCGTTCCGTGACGGACCGCACTTCCATGACGCCGGGAACCGTCTGCAGCGCTTCGTCCAGCGGCCGCGTTACGTTCAGCTCGGTGGTCTCGAGCGAGGCGAAGCCGATGTCCGCTATGACCTGGAAGCGCGGGAACGCGCTGTTGGGGAAAACGTCCTTGGGCAGCTCGAGGTACATGTAGATGCCGGCCGCGCACAGGAGCACGGCGGCGAAAACTATGGCCACGCGGTTGAAATCCAGCCAGTCTACGAATTTTTTCATTTTTCCGCCCCGGCCCGGAGGTAAGCCAGTTCGGTCATTGTATCCAGATAGCGGCCAAGGGCGTCCCTGGACTGCTGCTTGGCGTCCAGATATTCGGAGAATATGCTGAGCAGGTCCGTTTCCTTTATTTTCCCCTTTGTGTAATAAAGCTTGGCCGTCTCCAGGTTGCCTGCAGCGGCCTCGTAATTTTTTTTCAGGCCGTCGTAGGAAACAGCCGCGCCGTTCATTTCGGCCGCCAGGCGGTCGAGGGAGAGCCGCAGTTGCTTCTGGTTCTCGAGTTCCGCTTCTTTTCGCGCCTCATAATCGTGCAGATAGGCTTTTCTTTCCTCCGCGCGCGCGCCAAAGTCGAATACATCCAGGCTTACCGCGATATACGTCCTGTAAAGCTCGGTGGCCGGGTCTATGATGGCGAGGTTCCGCGCCACTCCGAGCTCGAGCGTGGGAGCGTAAGAGAACCGGCTTTGCCTGTAGGTTTCATACGCCGAATTCGTTTCAAGCCGGTCAAGCCTGGCCGAGAACACCCCTTCCGCGCCGGCGCAGCAGGTGGAAATGGCCGCAATTCCGTCCTGACCGGGCAGGCGTCCGAAAGACTCGGGTCCGCCCTGGAAGGTCAGGTCTTCCGCGCGCAGTTCCGCGCCGGTTGCGGAGGAGAGCGATCTCAGGACGCCGTCTATATCCGTATCCAGGTCCCGTGCCGTAAGCTCGAGTGATTTAAGCTGTATTTCGGCCCTTACCCGGTCCAGCTTAAGGTCCAGTCCGGCGTTCTCCAGTTTCTCGATATCTTCAATGTGCGACGAAAAATATTTGCGCGCCTCGCTGTAATCGGCCCGCTTGCCGAGCAGTATATACAGCCTGTAGTAATCCTGCGTTACGCTCCTTACGATATCCTTTTCGGCCAGGTCCCTTTGTATGCGGCTTTTTTCAAGTTCAAGGCGGCTCAATTCCGGATAGTCGGACAGGTTTTTCTTCAGGTCCAGAGAGAACCGCGCGCCCGTCGTTCCCGTCAGCCCGTCGCGCAGGCCGGAGCCCGCCTGGTAACGGTTGTAGCCGTCTTCCCCGGACACGGAAAGGACCGGGAAAAGGGACCTGCGGTCGCGGCTGTAGGCCGACCGCGCGGAGTTTATTTTTTGTTCGGAGGATCTGAGGGCGTGGCTGGCGGCCAGGGCCATGCTCACGCAGCCGTCGAGATCCAGAGCAAAGGCTTGCGCCGGGCAAATAGCCAGGAACGCGGCAATGAACAAAAATTTATCCGTTCGCATAAGATCCTTAAACATCCGCGCCGTTCCGCCCACCCGGGGGCCCCGTCCATACATGGTAATAAATTTCAAAGCCGCTCCGCCTTCCTGAACGAGCGGCAGTGATCCGGAACTGCCCCGCTAACCGCCGCAGGCTTTTCTTCGACCTAACATGTTCATCAGGAAGTTTTGGTTATCAGCAAAGGATCGGCGCGGGGCCTGAAGCTGCATTTCCTATTGCCTTCAGGGTCGAGCGCAGCAAACTATACGTGCTACGGTCCGCCCTAAAACCTGTAAGTCAGGGACGCGCCCATACCCCCCGCCGGGGACAAGTAGGGGGCGAAGGTTAAAGCGGGGACATCTTTGGCCTCCGTACGGCACGCCGCGGTGCGGCCATGGACGGCTATGGCCTTGCCTATGCCATAGCCCACGGCCAGGCCCAGCGGGTAATCGCTGGCCCAATGCACGCCGTTGTTCACCATCTGGAAGCTCAACGCGGTCAACAGCGCGTAGCCCAGCGGCTTTATGTATGTTTTTTCCGGGTAATTCTCGGAGATGACGGTGACAGTCATCATAGCCGTGGCGAGATGGCCGGAAGGGAAAGCGTCGTAGCGGGTACGGTGTGACATATATTCCTTCGGCCCCGGAAAAAAACGCCACACGCCGCGCGGCGCGGTAGCGGAAGTGGGGGTTTCGCGCCCGAAAACGTTCTTAAGGCCTTCGGTAGCAATACCGGTGGCTATAAGGCCCTCCGCCAGCTGGTGGCCGGTCTGCAGGGCGCGCCAGTCACCGCCGATCTTGCCATATGCCTCAAAAGAAGCAAACAGCGACATATTGATCCAGCCGTCCCCGATGAAATAAAAAAACGAGCCCAGGTCTCTGGGAAGGCGGATAAGCGACATTTTATGCACTGTAAGAGAGGCTTTTGTCTTGTCCGCATCGGATATTTCCAGCTTTTCCCCGAAGTTTTTTGCATGATCGTATATCTTCTGGTCGTATTCTATAAGGATGAGCGTAGACGCGGTGATAGCGGCCAGCCACGGCAGATTTTCTTTTTTGAGACTTTGTTTTACGAACACGCCAAGGTCAGAAGGCAATGCGCCCATGGTATGAAAAAAACCGGGCTTTGAGTAAGTGAGGGATAAGCCGTCTTTCAACTGATAGGTCCGGGTGGAGATCTCCTGCGCCCGCAGGGACGGGGCGCAGAACAAAAGAAGCAGGGGAAACGATATTATCAGGTTTTTCATCTTTTTCAACTTCGTACGTGATCAGGGTTTTTCTTCAATGCCTATCGGCGCACAGCAGCCTAGAATTTGTAGGCCAGTTCGATACCTCCCGGCGAAGGCAGTAAAGTAAGAGGCGAATTCTTCCCATAGTTGCCGACCACATCCCTCCCGACCAGCGTACCTATAACGGCTCCGCCCAGCACGTCGGAAGCCCAGTGCTTGTCCGCGTAAACGCGCTGCGCGGCCACGCCGGACGCCAGCGTATAGCAAAGGACCTGCACCCAGCGCGAATCCGCGCGCGCGGCGAAAACAGAAGCCACAGAGAAGGCGCTCATCGTATGCCCGGACGGGAAAGAGGTGCCGGAGGTTTTCATATTAAACAGAGAAAAGCCGCCTTTCCCGTCGCCGGTATACGGTCGGGAACGTCCCACCGCATATTTCAGAACCGTGCCTGCGGCGTTGGCCGCCAGGAAGGATTCGGCGGCCAGCACGGCGGTATTTTCCATGTAGACGTTCCCGGCAGAACGGCCGGCGCCTCCGTATACCAGCAGGAAAACTGCTTCATATCCGCCGTTTCCGAACTTCTCCAGCGTTTTTGCGGCGCTGTCGGAGGAAGAGGAGCTGTTCTTCCAGGCCAGCCTGCGTATCTGTCCGTCTTCGGAGTAGACCAGAAGGCCGGCGGCCGCGAGCACCCCGGCCAGCTCCGCTCCCTCCGTAGTGAGCCGGAACGGAGCCGAAAACACCCGTCCGGTCTCTTTAAGCGTGTCGCCGGGAAAAGTGTTTAAGGCCTGTGCTGCCGCCGCGGGAGGAGCCAGCAGCGGCAGCAAGGCCGGAAGGGAAAAGATAAATTTTTTCAAGCAGCGCATCATTATACCTCTCGTAAATCCGGCATCCCCGCGGTACAACCGCCCGCGTCAGCCGCGTGCGAGGGAGCTTCCCGCTTTCGCGGACAAGATAGTTTAGAATATGAAAGTGAAGAGAAAATGAATTAGGCTAAAGGATTTACCGCCGCGCGTTCTCACGCCCTGAATTCAGGCAGCGTCACTTTAACTTTCGTTCCCTTGCCCGGAGCGCTGGCGAGGAGGATCTTCCCGTCGTGAAGCCTGACTATTTCTTTTACAATGGACAGGCCAAGGCCCGTCCCGCCGCTTTCGTGAAAGCCGGCGCCCTTATAAAACCTGTCAAAGACGTGAGGGATATGTTCCGGGGCTATGCCTATACCTGTGTCGCGCACCAGGAATACGACGCCTCCATCCCCGGTTGTTACCCCGACCTCCACTTTACCGCCCCGGGGAGTATACGAGATGGCGTTATGGGTGATATTTATGGCCATTCTTTCAAGGAAACGGCGCTCGCCGCGAACCATGCCGTCCTCCCCGGAAAAAGACAGCGAGACGCCCTTTTCTTCCGCCAGGCCGTTCATCTTCCCTGCAACGCCGCGGGCCAGCTCCGCCAGGTCCACTTTTCCAAAAACCGGTTTTTTTGCCTGCCCGCGGGAAACGAGCAGCAGGTCCTCGATAAGCGCCGACATGCGGTTTATCTCCTCCAGGTTGCTCTTGAAGATATCCCGGGCGGCCTCCGGGCGGATGCCGCCGCCTTTCAGCGCCACCTCGAGTTCTGTTTTCATTACGGTAAGGGGCGTGCGCAGCTCATGCGAGGCGTCGGAACTGAATTTGCGCTGCTCCTCCAGGGCCACGGCGATAGGTTTCAGGGTCATTCCGGCAAGCAGATAGCTTAAGAGGCCCATTAAACCCAGGACCACCATGTCCGCCAGAATTATTTTTTCCTCGAGAATATCAAGGGTGCTTACAACGGCCTTGCTGCGGACATCCACCTGCTCGAAGCGGTCCTCGAAATCCTCTATTATATTCGCCTTGATGGAGAAGAACAGGGCGGTGCTGTACACCCCGACC
>CAISZM010000077.1 GCA_903889965.1 uncultured Elusimicrobia bacterium | reverse complement strand
TCCATGCGCAGGCGCTGGGCCGTAAGCGCGCTGGCGCTGATCTCAATGGCGGAATTCATGCTCATCAGGTCCCCCGTATGGCGTTCTCGTAAGCTTTTTCACGTATCGTCAGAAGGCGGGCCAGGGCGCTGAAGCGGTCCTTATTGTCGGCGAGCCTGGCCATCTGCATCTCCAGCCCTTCAGCAGTTTCCGGCTGCGCCGCAGCGCCGTCGGCGGCTTGAGTGCCGTCCTCAGCAGGAACCTCCGGCGAGGTATCCGCTGCCGCTTTTTCAGCGCCCGCGGCCGCCTTGCCCGCGGTATTCCCGCTGTTTCCGGATTTAGCCGCGCTCAGGGCGGCCTCGAAGGACGCGCCTTTGGGGATGGCCCCCGGTGTACCGAAGTTCGCCAGGTTGTGCGCCAGCACGCTCTGCCTGGCGGCGGCCACATCCATCTGCCTTATTATTAAGGAAGTGACGGAATCGTTCATAAAGCGGCTCCGGCGGCGTACCCCCCGGGCGTCCAGCTGACTTCCGCCCTGCAGAGTTTCCCGCCCAGCGCGGACCTTACGGCGCGGCAGACCTTGATGCGGCCGTTAAGTATCCTGGTGGCGAACTCGTTGCGGCCAAGGTCAACGCTCAGCTGCAGCCCCACTTCCTCGCCCGGCCTGTATTTCCTGTCCGAAAAAAAACTAGTCCCGTCCCCGTCCATGCGCTCTACCGAACACCGGTTAAGAACGCCGTCCCGCTTGCCGCAGGCGAAAAACGATTCCCCTCTTTTCAGCCACGCCTGAACCGGGGTCCCGGTGCCCGCTCCGACGAGATTTGAGTTTTTTATTCCCATTTTTTCTCCCTCCGAACCCTTTGCCATGAATACTGCGTATTGGCGTTATTGAAAGTATACACCAATATTCGCATTATGTCAATACCTCCAATACGATGTATTGCAACATTTCATGTTTCAACAAATATTTACGGGGCGGCCAAACCGTTCACCGCTCCGCGCCGGGCCGCGGCTTGCGCCTACGGGCGGCATGATCAGGCTATAAAGATAAAAAAAAACGCCCCGGGAGGGGCGCTTTAACGGCTCCGGGAGCGCGACGCCTAGACGGCGGGCGCTCCCAGGATCCTGGCTATCTCGGAAAACAGGTCCGCCAGGTCGAAAGGCTTCTTCAGGTAGGCCAGTTTATTGTCCTCGAAATGTTTCATCAGCGGCGCGTCCATGACGTTGCCCGTCATGAAAAGGAAAGGCGGGCCGGAAGGGCCGCAGGCCTCGAACAGTTCCAGCCCGGTCCCGTCGCCCAGCACGATATCGCTTATAACCACATCGAATTTTCTGGTGCGGAGCAGCTCCTTGCCTTCGGCAAGAGAGGCCGCCCGGGAGACTTCGTTGCCGCGGCCGGCAAGTGCGCGCGCCAGCATGGAGGCGACGCGGTCGTCGTCGTCCACCACTAGTATCTCCCTGGAGGAAATGATCTTGTTTTTTTTCTTCGACGTTTTAAGCCCCGCCGCCGGCTTCTTGCCGCAGGGAAGCTCCACCACGAAAGCGGCCCCGCCGCCGGGCG
>CAISZM010000076.1 GCA_903889965.1 uncultured Elusimicrobia bacterium | reverse complement strand
CGCGACAGCGACCCCAGCAATATGGGCCACAACCCGGATTTCACGGGCCTGACCTCCAACAGCGTCATCCGGATACTCACCGACAGCCAACTGGCGGCCCTGGCGGCTCTGGCCGTGAGCCAGGCGGACCTGGTCAACCAGTACGGCTACCACCGCTTCACGCTTATAAAGGCTTTCCGGCGCCTTATGGACGGGGATATCCCGGCCGGTGCCGCCGGCCTGAGCATGAGCGCGGTGACGTCCGTCTCGCAGGAGCTTTACCTTATGGACGGCCAGATCGCCTTTGACCGAGCTCTGGTTTACGCCAACGTCTACAAGTCCATGACGCGCGCGCAGTTGGCCTCCCTGGACGCCATTAAAGGGGTGGGCGCTTCGTCCTGGACCGTAACTGACGCTAATTATATGAAGGCCAGGGTAGAGGCCGCGCTGGGGGCCAACGCATCCAACACGACGATGAATACCCTGGTGATGACCTACGCCGGCGACCTCTTCAGCTGGTATTCCGGAACGGTGGAGGCGGACGTTTACTTCTGCCCGGAGCGCCAGGGCACTTATTACGGCGGGTTCTACATCAAGGACGCGCCGGCCATGAACGCGCCGCACGGCGTCAGCTACACCATAGACTCGGCACTGACCGGGAACGCCGGGGCCGCCCTCCTGAACAGTTCTCTGGGTTACGTCACGTCCACCCAGGCCGGCATCATGACTAACCTCATAAATGTCCAGAAGAGCAACATGGACGGCATTGTCGCGGTGCGCGCGCAGATAGCGGCGCTGCTGCGCACCCTGCTGGTCTCCACCGCCTCCAGCGACACAATCAGGGCGCAGGTACTTGCGCTGTCCTCTGGAACCTATGGGACGCTGGACGGCAGGAACAACTACTACTATGCGACCACCTTCAAGCAGGTCGCCGACTCGCTGAGCACCAGCCAGCGGGCCAAACTGAAGACGGATTTCTGGGACGGTCTGCTTATCAGCACCTATTCCAACGGGACCCCTTACAATTATGCGGTCTGCAAATCCACTTATCTCTATTCCGACACCACCACAGACCCCGCCGTCCTGGCCCAGATAGCGCCTTATATAAACAATACCGACTTCCTGTTCGCCACTGATGCCCCCACGGCGGAATTCTCCTACTCGCCGAGCCTGCCGACACCCGGCCAGACTGTCGCGTTCACGGACGCCTCTGCCGGACCCCCGGCCTCGTGGGCGTGGGATTTTGGCGACGGGGGGACCAGCACGTCCCAGAACCCGGCGCACGCCTACGCTTTGTCCGGCACTTATACAGTCTCGCTTACGGCTGTTAACTCCGCCGGCTCCAGCAGCGTAAGCCATGCCGTAACCGTCAGTCAGGGGACATTTACGCTGACCAGCGGCGCGGGAACCAGCGGCGGGGCCATGACCCTGGAATACTCCTGTTCCGGAGCCGGGTCGTCCCCGGCTATGTCCTGGACCAACGCGCCTTCCGGCACGCAGCAGTTCGCGTTGACTATTTCCGAACTAACTCCGCAGTTAGAGACTAAATATAATTGGGTGCTTTATGGGATACCGTCAGGCAGTTCCGGCTTCGCCAAGAACACCACTGGCGGCGGGACGGTCGGTTTGAGCGACGGGCCTGCGGGAACGGCCTACAACCCGCCTTGCGGCGGCGGCAATAGGCTATATACGTACAGGCTCTACGCACTATCCGGTGCGCCCTCGCTCCCGACCGCCCCGGCGCAGGTGACCGGTTCCGTCCTTACTACAGCGCTCTCCGGCATTACCATAAGTTCGGCGACAATGACGCTGACCTATACTGCGCCATAACTCCGAGGGGTCCCGCACGGTCTCCCAACCCCCCGGTGTGCGGGACCCCTCCTCAAGCTTTTCAGCGGGCGGGAAAATTATATCCGGCTGGACTTATTGCGGTCAAAGCGGTTTAATTACCTGGAGAAAACATGAAATGGTCATCAATAATAGCGCTGGGCTGGGTGCTGGCCCTGATAATTCCTGCCGGGGTCGCCGCGGCGGAGGCGGAAAATAACGCAGTTAATACAAGTTCCGGGCCCGTCTTCGTTCTGAGCAGCCCGGCTGTCAAAGACGGCGGGCAGCTGCCGGTGGAATATACCGGCGACGGGGAAAGCTCCACGCTCCCGCTTGAATGGACCGGCGCTCCGGCGGGCACTAAGAGCTTCGCTCTTATCATGCACCATATCGCGCCAGACAAGACCAAGTGGTACTGGATCATCTACAACATACCGGCAAAAGTGAAGATCCTGCCGAAGAATGTTAAAAACGTGGGTAAGCTGGGGAACAACAGCGTGAACGGCAGGGTGGAATACGCCCCGCCGCATTCAAAAGGCCCGGGGCCGAAAAAATACAT
>CAISZM010000075.1 GCA_903889965.1 uncultured Elusimicrobia bacterium | reverse complement strand
GTCGCTTCGCTTTTCATCCACCGGATGCGTGGGCGTCGGCTTCAAGTCCCATCCGATAGTAAATTCTTCAGCCGAGGATGGGACTTGAACCCACAACCTGTCGCTTACGAAGCGAATGCTCTACCATTGAGCTACCTCGGCAGACTGAAGTGTAATTATATAGTAATTTAAGGGATAATTCAAAACTTACGATAAAATAGCACGGCCCCTGGCGGCATTCTTCGGCCGCCCGGGCGGGAATAAGCAAAATGGATACAGCTCGGGCAAACAGGCTTATCTTTCACCTGTCGCTCGTTCTTACGATTTCAGGCCGGCGGTTTTTCAGGTCTTAACGGGGAGGGCGGCGCGGTAGGCGGCAAGGGCTCCCGGGAAAGGCGATATAACCCGTTCAAGCACACCTTTGCATTCGGAGATGGCTGTGCCGTAATTGGTTATGGGTACGCCGGCAAGGGCGGCCTTGCCCATGCGGTTTACTATTTCGGTGCGGGTGAGCATGCAGCCGCCGCACTGTATGGCCAGCTTGTACACGCCCGGGTCAGGGGGCAGGTCACGCCCCGAGAAGGTGTCTATCCTCAACTCCCCCCCGGCCGTCTCCTTCAGCCAGCGGGGCAGCTTTACCCGGCCGATGTCGTCTTCTATCGCGTGGTGTGAGCAGGCCTCCAGCACCGCCACCCTGTCCCCCGGGCGCAGGCCGCGTATAGCGGCCGCCCCGGCGGCATAGACCGCCAAGTCGCCCTTGAACCGCGCGAAGAGTATTGAAAATGTGGTGCATGGCGTTCCGGGCGGGGTGTTCCCGACCATAAAGTCCACTACCTGGGAATCGCAGATAACCAGCGCCGGCGGTTCTTTAAGGGCGGCGAGGGCGCGGAGATATTCGTGTTCGCGGCAAACCAGCGGCATGGCGCCGTGGTCCAGCAGGTCGCGCATAACCTGTACCTGCGGAAGTATTATGCGGCCCTTGGGAGCTTCCTTGTCTATCGGGATGATAAGGACTACGGTCTGGCCGGGCCTTACGATATCCCCCGCTATCGTATCGTGCGCCCCGGCCGCGCGGGAGGTTATACGGAGGAGACGCTCTTTTACGGCGGCAACGGCAGCTTCGCGGCGGCCGCTATCCACGGCGGAACAAAGTATCGGCTCCAGGCCGCGCACTTTGAGCGCGGCGGTCAGTTCGGGAGAGGGGGCGGATATATCCGTTTTGTTTACGAGGATCATCAGCGGGATGTTCTTTGCCTTCGCGGCCCCGGCTATTTCATCCTCGCATTCGCCCCAGCCGGAGGGCTCGGTCACCAGGAGCGCCACGTCCGCACGGTCGAAGATCCTGCGCGCGCGCTCCTTGCGCAGCTCGCCGAGGCTGCTGTTGTCGTCGAGGCCCGCAGTATCCAGGAAGACCACGGGGCCTACGGGGAGCAGTTCCATGGACTTTTCAACAACGTCGGTAGTGGTCCCGGGGACGGGCGAGGTGATGGCCACGTCCTGGCCGGCCAGCATATTGAGCACGCTGGACTTGCCGACATTGGTGCGGCCGAAGATGGCTATCTGCAGGCGCAGCGACTTCGGAGTGGTGTTCATATAACCGCCTTAAGGCTGTGCCCGTACCCTTCCGCGCGGCGGCGGCCCAGGGTCTCCAGCATCGCGTCCACGCACCCGGCGCATTGTTCCGGCTTATCATTTACGCAGATCTTGCCAGGATAAAGGCTGTAGTCGGCCCTGTGCCCCGCCGGGCTGATATTGGGCATCAGCACATTGGCTCCGCAACGGAGGGCCCGCTGCCTGCCCTGCGGGTCGATGCTGCCCATGGCCGTTGTGGCCGGGATATGCGTTGTCTTCGTCACTATGCGCGTCAGCGCCACCATCCGCAAGGCGGCTTCAAGAGTGCCGCTGTCGGCGCCGGCAAGCGGGGTATCGGGATTGGCGATAAAAGGCCCTATGCCGACCATATCCAGGTCCAGCTTTTTGAAGAGGAGTATATCGTCGGCCATGCTCTCCAGGCTTTGGCCCGGCAGACCGGCCATGACGCCGGAACCTACCTGGAAACCCGCTTCCTTCAGCCAGTCAAGGCAGCGGAAGCGGTTATCATAGTCGGAATCCGGCTTGAGCATGCCGAACAGGCGGCGGTCCGAAGTTTCGAAGCGCAGCAGGAAGCGGTCCGCCCCGGCCGCACGCAGGGCTTTATAATCCTCTTTCGTCCGCTCTCCCACGGAAAGCGTGATGGCCAGCCCCGTTCCCGCCTTTATTTTCTCTACCAGGGCCGCAAGCGCCCTAGTGTCCCAAAGGGGGTCTTCACCGGACTGGACGACCACGGTTTTATAATTCAGGCTGACGGCGGTGCGGGCACAATCCAGTATTTCATCGTGCGAAAGGCGGTAGCGGCGGACTTTCGCGTTGCCGGCCCTGATACCGCAGTAATAGCACCCGCGCCGGCAGTAGTTAGAGAATTCTATGAGGCCGCGCAGGTGTACGCCGTCGCCGACGTTCTCGCGGCGCACCTTGTCCGCCAGCGCGAATAGCGGCGCCGGGTCGGTGTCCGGAGATAGGGCTTTGATTATTTCTTCCCTGGTCATATAGCTGTCCGAAGTCGCGCGGCACTGTAAGGCTAAAAACAGAGGTCGCGTTCGCCGCCCCCGATACGGGCGTAGTAGGCCTCCAGCATCTTCACTGTATCCGGCGGGAAATGGGCCGTGCGGGCGCGGATCTCGGCTATTTCTTTTTTTATCAGGACCTCTCCCTTAACCTTCGTGGCGTCCGAAGCGAAGTCGTCGAGCCATTCGCGGAAGGTGAGCACGGCGTTGAGCTTGCAGAAGCGGGACTCATGTCCGCTCTTGAGGAGTTTCATGATATGGTCGCCGGTACGGCCGCAGCGGTAACCCGAGGTGCAGAAGGATGTGATGTGGCCCAGGTCCGCCAGCTCGCCGATGACCTCGTCAAGGGAACGGGTGTCGCCGAGCATGAACTGCTGGCGCTCGGCCTCCTGCCCGCCGTACCGCTCGGAGTAGGCGCCTATGCCTATGCGGGTGCTGGCGTCGCGCTGCGTGCACATCCCTATAACTTCACGTATGATCTCCGGCCTCTCGCGGGCGGTGACTATTATGCCGGCGTAAGGGACGGACAGGCGCAGAACGGCGACCAATTTTTTAAAATGCGCGTCGGATACGTTATTCAGGCTTTCGGCCGGCAGGCTGGTGCCGTCGGCGCTCTCCAGGCGGGGAAAAGAGATAGTATGCGGGCCTATACCGAAGCGGGCTTCCAGTTCGCGCGCGTGCGCCACGAGACCCAGTACTTCGAACTTCCAGTCGGGATTGAGTCCGAACAGGGCGCCTATGGCCACGTCATCTATACCCGCCGCGAAGGCGCGGTGCATTACATGTAGGCGCCAGCGGTAATCGGCCTTTGGCGTGTCGCCCGGGTGCAGCTTGGCGTAAAGTGCCCGGTCGTAGGTCTCCTGAAAAACCTGGTAGGTGCCTATGCCGGCGGCCTTGAGGATCTTAAGGTCCTCCACGCTCATCGGGGCGGCGTTTACGTTTACGCGGCGTATCTGGCCAAAGCCGCGGCGCGTGGGCGCCTTTACGGAGTAGATAGTCTTCATCGCCTCCGCTATGTACTCCGCTCCCGTGGCCGGGTGTTCGCCGGTGACGAAGACAATACGCTTGTGGCCTATCCTGCCCGCCAGGGCTTCGGCTTCCGAACGTATTTCGGCCATGGAGAGCTTGCGCCGTACAGCGCCTTCGTTCCCCGTACGGAAGCCGCAATAGAGACAATTGTTGACGCAGAAGTTGGAGGCGTAGAGCGGGGCGAAAGTGACTACGCGGTTATCATAGACCTTGCGCTTCACGTCGCGCGCGGCCTGGTAAATTTCCTCCAGCAGGTCCGGAGCGGTCACGGCCAGCAGCGCCGCGGCATCTTCGGGCGGGAGCGCCTCGGAAACTTCGAGCGAACGGGCCAGTATTTCCCGTACGCGCACGGCCGAGGGCGCCGGGGCGGACAGGGCCGCTTTAAGGGCGGCGTCGTCTATAAAGTCTTTGCCGTCTTTAAGGTAATCGGAATAAGTGCCGGCATTGGCGGCAGCGGTCTTCATAAGGTTTCTCCTAAGCTTTCGCCGGCTCAGCGGCCGGCGCGGATACAGAGGCGTCCTTCAGCGTAATTTCGAAGGACGAACCTTCCCCGTACACGGACCGGACCTTTATCCCCCCGCCGTAAAGCTTCACTACTTTCTTCAGTATGGACAGGCCAAGGCCGCTGCCGTCTATATCGCGGGTGTGCTCGTTCTTCATGCGTACGAATTCGCCGAAGAGCCTGGACAGTTCGGCTTCGGTCATGCCGATGCCCGTGTCCGAACAGCGTATGGCGACCTCGCCGTCTTTGCGCGAAAGCTGCAGCACGGCCCTGCCGCCTTTTTTGTTGTATTTGACGGCGTTGGTCAGCAGGTTGGAAAGTATCATATCCACTTCGCCGGGGTCGGCGGTCATGGCCAGCCCCTCCGCAACTTCCAGTTCCACCGTTACGTTTTTAGCCCCGGCCGCTGACGCTACGCTTTCGGCGGCCATCCCGGCCGCCTTAGCCAGGTCCACCCGGTCGATAGCGCGCGGCTTTTTGCCCGACTCCAGGCGGGTGAGGTCCAGGAGGTCCAGCACCAGCTTGCGCATGCCGCCCAAACGGGTTATGCTGCGCCCCACCATGGAATCGTAGGAGGCCAGTTCGGGTCCTTTCATGCGCTCCCTCATGAGGTGCATATAGCCCTCGACGGCGGCCAGCGGGGATTTAAGCTCGTGCGCCAGCACCGAAATGAACTCGAAACGCACCTGGCGTTTTTCTTCCTCCAGTTTGCGGGCCTTGCGGTGCAGGTAAACGTGGCGCGCGGCTTTTTGCACGGTTCCCCGCAGTTCGTCCGGGGTAAAGGGCTTGGCCAGGAAATCGAAAGCCCCGCGCTTTGTGGCCGTTACCGCCACTTCGAGCGAGGCGAAAGCGGTGATCATTATGACCTGCGCGTCCCTTTTCCCTTCGGTTTCGGAGAGCACGTCTATTCCCGTCATGTCCGGCAGCTTGTAGTCCAGCAGCAGTATGTCGGGAGACCACTCCTGCACCAGTTTGATGGCCGAAGCGCCGTCCCCGGCGGTCTTCAATTCAAAGCCTACAATATCGCTGAATTCCTCCAGCTGCACGCGAAAGGATTCGAGGGAACGCACGGCCCCCCCCCTCATCCCCTCCTCGTCGTCCACCACCAGGACTTTAAGTTTATGCATGGAAGGCCCTCTTTTTAAGGTTCATAGCTGCTCCTCCGCCGTCATATTGGTTTCGCGTTTCGCGCCCGCCGCGCCTTCCTGGCGGGCGGCTTTCGTCTCCTGGCGCGGCAGCGAGACCGTGAAGGTTGTGCCGGTGGGGCCTTTTTCGGGGTCAGACTGGCTGTCCAGGGTGATCACGCCGCGGTGGGATTTGATGATGCCGTAAGTCACGGCCAGGCCCAGGCCCGTGCCCTTGCCCATCTGCTTTGTGGTGAAGAAAGGTTCGAAGACCTTCTTGCGGTTCTCTTCCCTGATCCCGCAGCCGCTGTCGGTCACGCTGAAGCTGCAATGGCGCGGCGTGGAAAAGGTCTTTATCGAAAGTTTTCCGCCCTGGGCCATGGACTCGACGGCGTTTGTTACCAGGTTGGAGAGGACCTGCACTATCTGGTCGGGGTCCATTTCCGTCTCCTTTTCGGGACCCTCGTGGACGATCTCGAGCTTGACGGACTTGGGCAGCGCGGCGCTCTTGAAAAAATTTTCGGCCAGCTTGCGCAGGGAGGTCTGCTTGAAAAATGGCTTGTTCTTACGGGCGAAGTTCAGAAGCCCGCCGACTATCTTTTTGCAGCGGTCGGCCTGCTCGGTTATCATCTTTACGTCTTTCACCACCTGGGAGTCCGGCGGGCAGGATTCCGCCAGCAGATGCGCGTAAAGCAGCACTACCCCGAGCGGGTTGTTGAGCTCATGGGCCACTCCGGCCGCCAGCTGTCCCATACTGGCAAGCTTCTCCGACTGCATAAGCGCCTGGCGGGTCCTCGCGAGCTGGTTATATGAGTCCGTCAGCTCCCCGGCGGTCTTTTTCAGGCGGTCTATGGTATAAGGAAGGCACATCTCGCTTTCGGCAAGCCCCCTGTAGATAGCGGAAGCGTGTTCCTGGCAGCTGGTATAGCCGCAGGCGCCGCAGTTAAGTTCGTCCTCCGGGCCCTGCTTCCCCATGCGGGAAAGTATCTCGCGCAGCCCCTCGGCGTCGGGCGCCTGGAGCCTCCTGTCCTCGGGGGCGAAACCCGCCGCGTAATCCAGGTTGCGGAAAGACTGCACCTCGTCTTCCCACTCTGTTATCCTGATGCGGTTATAACTTTTATTGGCGTAGCGGCGCAGCGCGGCCTGTCTGGAATAGCGGGAGGCGCGGGAAGTGACGCCCGGCCCCATAAGGCAGCCGTTGCAGCAGAGGATGTCCAGGAAGTCGGCGTCCACGTCGCCGTGCTCGAGGTTGCGCAGGGCTTCGGTGAAATTTTCAAGCCCCTCCGCCGCCATGAAGCGGCCGCTCATGAGGTCGCCGTCGAACTCGGCCGCGTCGAGAAGCCCCCCGCCAAGCGGGTAAAGAACTCCCCGTGCGGGATGAGGCGGGTCGAAGTGGGCGTTAAGCGAATTATCCTCTTTCACGCCTTTGCGGGCGAACAGCTCCCGCAATTCGGCGAAGGTCAGCACGACGTCTATTTCCCCGCTGTACTTGAGGGCCTCGTCCTTCTTGGCCACGCAGGGGCCTAAGAATATCGTTCTTACAGCCGGGCCGTACTTGGCCTTTATTATGCGGGCCTGCGCCACCATCGGCGAGACGAGGGGCGCCAGGTTTTTTACCAGCGACGGGTGAAATTTTTCGACGTAGGAAGTGACGGCGGGACAGGCGGTGCTTATGTATTTCCTGCCGGGGTTCTCGTTGACCAGCCTCCGGTATTTAAGCGACACCATGTCGGCCCCGAACGCCACCTCGGTGACGTATTTAAAACCCGCAGCCTTCAGCATCCCGGCGAAACGCAGCGGGTCTACGGAGCCGAACTCCACCGGGAAGCTGGGGGCCAGCGCGGCCGCCACCGGGGCGCCGGAATCCAGCAGGTTAAGGGCCGCGTCCAGGGAACTGCGTATAGCTTTGGCGCCGCGGCTGCACATCAGCGTGCAGTTGGCGCACCCTATGCAGCGGTCCACTATCACCTCGGCCTGGCCTCCGGCTATGCGGATGGCCTTGGCGGGGCAGCCGCGGACGCAGGTATAGCAGGTCCGGCACTTTTCCTTGATCGTGGTTACCAGCGGAGCGATGTTCATGTTGAAAAGCCTTGGGTGTCCGCCCGCCGCACCGGCGGGGTTTATCGCGGCCGTTTAAACGCGCATAAGGCGTTTAACTTCGGCCCTGAGCTGTTCCGGCCTGGCCGGCTTATCCAGCAATATATCGGCCTTCATCCAGGAGGAGGCGTCCCCCTGGCGGGTGGAGAAGTCGATTCCGGTCGCGGCGGCCACACCCGTGAGCAGTATCACCGGCACTTCCGGGTAGAGCTTCTTGATGTGGTGGCACAGGGCGAAGCCGGAGTCCATATGCTCCATCATCAGGTCGATTATCGCAAGGTCCGGGATGAACTGCAGCAGGGTCTCCTCGGCTTCCTCCTGGCCCCTGGCGGTGGCCACGTTATAGCCTTCCGCCGTCATGGTCAGCGACACCTGCTCGAGCATGTCCTGGTCGTCGTCTACTACAAGGATGTTCTTCTTCGTTGTTGTCATGTTATTCCTCGCTTTTCGCGCCTCAGCAGAGAACGTCGCGCTTGGTGTAATGGGTATGCAGCAGCTCGTGGCTCTTATGCCCGAGCGGGGCGCCCAGGAACTCGTCGTAGAGGCGCTTCACCTGGGTGTTCTTGTGGCTCACGCGCTGGGCCGAGTCCTTGTCTATCTGGTGCAGGGCGCTCATGCGCGCTTTTACCGACTCGATGTCCGCGCGGCGCGGCTGGCCGCCGCCGTTTATGCAGCCGCCGGGGCAGGTCATCACTTCTATGAACTGGAGGTCCTTGCGGCCGGCCTTTATCTCTTCGACGAGCTTTCGGGCCTGGCCGAGGCCGGACACTACCGCGGCGCCGAGCTCTATCTTGCCGGCCTTTACCCGCAGTTCCTTCGACCCCTTCATCCCGCGGAGTTCCTGGATAGTATAATCCTTCATCTCTTCCCCGGTGATCAGGAAGTAGGCGCTGCGCACGGCCGCTTCCATGACGCCGCCGGAAGCCCCGAAGAGCTTGCCCGCGCTGGAGCGTTCGCCGAAGGGCGTGTCGGGGGTTTCGGGCTCAAGTTCGGACGGGTCCACCCCGGTAACGCGCAGCAGTTCCGCGAATTCCCTCGTCGTGAGCACGTAATCCACGTCGCTGAGGCGGTCGCGCCCCATCTCCGGGCGGCCGGACTCGAATTTCTTCGCGGTGCACGGCATGATGGAGACGCTTACGATGCTCGCCGGGTCGATCTTCTCGCGCTGGGCGAAGAAGGTCTTTATCAGGGCGCCCATCATCTGCTGCGGGCTCTTGCAGGTCGAAAGGTTCGGCATGAATTCCGGGTAGAACTGCTCGACGAACTTTATCCAGCCCGGGGAGCAGCTGGTGAACATGGGCAGTACGCCGCCTCCGGTGGCGCGCTTTACCAGTTCGGAGCCCTCTTCCATGATCGTCAGGTCGGCGGTAAAGGAGGTATCGAACACCTTCTTGAACCCCACCTTGCGCAGGGCCGCGGTCATTTTACCGTCGAAGTCCGTGCCGGGCTTGTAGTTGAACTCTTCCGCTATAGAGACCGAAACCGCCGGGGCGTGCTGTACTACCACGTACTTCCCGGGTGTATTAAGGGCCCTGAGCACCTCGTCTACATAACTGTGCTCGGAGAGGGCGGCGGTGGGGCAGACGAGCACGCACTGGCCGCAGTTGATGCAGCTTGAAACGTTAAGCCCCTTGTCGTATGCCGTGCCGACAAAGGCCCTGGAACCGCGCTGTATAAAGTCTATGGCTGAAACTTCCTGGACCTCTTCGCAGACCCGCACGCATTTGCCGCAGAGTATGCATTTTTCGGGGTCGCGCACGATGGACGGGCTCGACATGTCCTTCTCGCGCCGTGTGCGTTCGCCGGTGAAGACCCGCTGGCGCACGCCGTGCTGCTTGGCGAGGCGCTGCAGGTCGCAGTCGCCGCCGCGCACGCAGTAAAGGCAGTCCTGCGGGTGGTTGGAGAGAAGCAGTTCCACCACGGTCTTGCGCGCCTGGAGCACCTGCGGCGAAGCGGTTTTTATCTTCATCCCGTCCGCCACCGGGTAGGAGCAGGAAGGTATCAGCGAGGGCGCGCCCTCAACCTCCACCACGCACATGCGGCAGGCCCCCGAAGGCGCCAGGCCCGGGAGGTGGCACAGAGTGGGAACCTTTATCCCGTGGCGCGTAAGCGCCTGCAGGATGGTCTCCCCCTGGTTGGCTTGTACGGTATGTCCGTTAACTTCGATCTTTAGCATGTTGTTCTCCTCGGGATCACTCGGGCTTGGTGAATTCGATGTCGCACCGCAGGCAGCGGCCGGCTTCGCATAGCGCGCGCTTTTCAGGCACGCACAGGTCGACTTCCTTGAAGTTCTTGGCGCGGGCCTTGACGGCCAGGTGCGCCGGAATTATCCGTCCGTCCGCCCCGCCGTCTTGCGCGGCCTGCGCGGGTTCGACGTACACGGAGGGCAGGCGGACCTTGCTGACGGTCCGGAGCTGGCGGCCGGTAAGGAACCGGTCTATCATGACCGCGGCGTTCTTGCCAGCGGCTACGGAATTGATGACCGTATTGGGCCCGGTGGTCACGTCTCCCCCGGCGAATACGCCCGCCTTGCCGGTAGAGTAGGATTGGCCGTTTATCACGAGGGTCCCGTACTTGGATACTGTCAGGCCCTCGAGCGCCTGCGTCTCGGGTTCCTCGCTGATGGCGGCGATAAGCGTGTCGAGTTCTACGGCATGCTCGCTTCCCGGGACCGGTACCGGCTTGGCGCGGCCGCTGGAATCCCTGGGGCCGAGCTCGTTACGGGTAAACCGCACGCCTGTCAGGCGGCCGTTCTTAATAATAAGGCTGGCCGGAGCTTCCAGGACCTCGAGCTTAACACCTTCCTCGAGCGCGGCCTCTACCTCTTCCGCGTAAGCCGGCATTTCAGCCCGGGTGCGGCGGTAGAAAACCGTTACGGATCTTACGCCTTTCTGGCGTATTGCCACGCGCGCGGCGTCTAGCGCGGAGTTCCCCCCGCCTATAACGCCTACCCTGCCGCGGGCGAGCGCCTTGCCCTCGAGATTGTGGGCTTTCAGGAATTTAATACCGGGGATCACGCCCTCCGACTCTTCGCCTTCGAGACCGAGTTTCTTGCTCCTGTGCGCCCCGAGCGCGACATAGACGGCCTTGAAGCCGTCCTTAAAAAGACTTTCCACCGCGAAGTCCTTCCCGAGGGCCTTATTGCATTTGAGCTTGACGTTCTCGTTGATAAGGGCGGCTATTTCCTTTTCCAGTACGGGGCGGGGCAGGCGGTACTGCGGTATGCCGCAGACCAGCATGCCGCCCGGCTTTTTCTCTTTCTCGAATATCGTCACCTTGTAGCCCTGCATGGAGAGCTGGTGCGCGGCGGTAAGGCCCGAAGGGCCGGCGCCTATCACGGCCACGCTCGCCGCGCCGGGTTTAGCCGGGGCCGGGGCGCGTTTGTAGGCGGACGGAGAAACGTTCTCCACCACGAAGCGCTTGATAGTGCGTATGGCTATAGGCTCGCCTCCGGTTGTGCCGCAGCGGCAGACCGACTCGCAGGGGTGGTCGCAGACGCGGGCGCAGACCGACGGGAAGGGGTTGGCCGAGCGGATGGCGCGGTAGGCGTCCTCGTATTCCCCGCGGCTCACGTGGGCCACGTAGCGCCAGACCTCGGTTCCGACCGGGCAGCCGCTCTGGCACGGGGCTCCGACAAGTTCGCGGCAGGCTCCAGCCGGGCAGCGGCGTTCGAAGATGTGGGCTTCATACTCGTCGCGGAACCATTTAAGCGTGGAAAGCACGGGGTTCGGAGCGGTCTGTCCGAGGCCGCACAGGGAGGTCTTGCGGATCACCTCGCCGAGTTCCTTAAGCAGCATGACGCCCTGGAAGCGGAACAGCGCGTCGAGGCCGTCTTCCTTGCGGCGCGGGCGCGTGATCGCCTGCAGGATCTCCAGCATCCGGCGCGTGCCCTCGCGGCAGGGAATGCACTTGCCGCAGGACTCGTTCTGTATGAATTCCATGAAATACTTGGCGAGGTCCACCATGCAGGTGTTCTCGTCAAGCACTACCAGCCCGCCGGAGCCCATGATGGCGCCGAAGTTCTTGAGGGCCTCGTAATCGCATTCAAGGTCCAGGTGCGCTTCCGGTATGCAGCCGCCCGAAGGACCGCCTATCTGCACGGCCTTGCATTTTTTACCGTTGGGTATGCCCCCGCCGATGTCGAAGACGACCTGGCGGAGCTTGGTGCCCATGGGGATCTCCACGAGGCCGGTGCGGCGCACCATGCCCGAGAGAGCGAAAACCTTGGTGCCTTTGCTGGTCTTGGTGCCGATCTTTGCGAAGTTGTCCGCGCCCATCTCGAGGACCGCGGCGACGTTGGCGAAAGTCTCCACGTTATTGATAACGGTAGGCTTGCCGAAAAGGCCGCGCACGGTCGGATACGGCGGACGGGGCTTGGGCATGCCGCGCTTACCCTCGATGCTGTGCATCAGGGCGGTCTCCTCGCCGCAGACGAAAGCCCCGGCTCCCATCTTTATAATAACGTCCAGGTCGAAGCCGCTGCCATAAATATTCTCGCCGATGAGGCCCATCTTGCGCGCGTCCTCGATGGCTGTTCTAAGGTTCTTTATGGCCAGGGGGTATTCCGCCCGGATATAGACGTAGGCCTTGGAGGCGTGTATCGCGTAGGCGCCGATGGCCAGGCCTTCAAGGACCCGGTGCGGGTCCCCTTCAATGACCGCGCGGTCCATGAAGGCGCCCGGATCGCCCTCGTCGGCGTTGCAGATGATATATTTCTGGTCGGCGTCGGAAGCGAGGGCCATTTTCCACTTTCTGCCTGTGGGGAAGCCGCCGCCGCCGCGGCCGCGCAGGCCGCTGGTCTCCACGTCCTGGCAGACCTGCGCCGGGGTCGCGCTATGCAGGGTCCTGAGGAACGCGCTGTAGCCGCCGCGCGCTATGTACTCCTCTATGGAGACCGGGTTGACCAGGCCGCAGTTCTTCAGCACAAAGCGCATCTGGTCCTTGAAGAAAGGGTGTTCGCTCATAAGCGGCACCCCGGGCCATTTCGCGCCTCCGGCGGGGTCGAACTGCCCCAGCAGGTATTCCTTGAGCGGGGCCCGCTTTTTGAAAACGGAATCGAGTATCGCTCCTACGGTCTCCCCCCTGACCCTTTCGAAGGAAACACGGGGCATGTCCGGCAGGCGCACGTCCATCAGCGGTTCGGCTGCGCAATAGCCGATACAGCCGACTTCCACCACGTCGGCGGCCACTTTGTTCTTTTTCAGCCAGGCCTTCGTTTCCTCAAGCGTCTTCCCGGCCCCGGCGGCAAGCCCGCAGGTACCGGCTCCCACGTAAACGATAGGGCGCCGCACTGTTTCATGGCGCAGTTCGGCGGCTTTTTTTGTCCAGTCGCCCTTCCCGAAAGCGGCGGCCAGGAAAGCGGCCCTCTGCTTCTCCGGCAGGCAGGCCAGGGCGGTATCGATGAAATTGTCGGTGCGTGATGTCATTTTCCCTCCGTTAGTTTAAGCTCTTCGACGATATTCTTCAGTCTTTCCGGGGTGACCTTAGCGTGGCACTCCCCGTTTACGCTGATGACCGGGGCCAATCCGCAGGCGCCCATACAGACGACCACCTCCAGGCTGAAAAGGCCGTCGCGGGTGGTGTCCCCCGCCTTTATATTCAGGCATTCTTCCACCAGTTTCAGGGCGGAAAGCGAGCCCTTCACGTGGCAGGCGGTGCCGCGGCAAACCATGATGTGGTACTTGCCGCGGGCCTTAAAGCGGAACTGGTTGTAAAAAGTGGCTACGCCGTATATCTTAGAGGCTGGCATGGAGAGATGCTTGGATACCTTTACCACGGCGGCCTGCGATATGTATCCTTCAGCCGCCTGGATCTCCTGGAGTATCGGGATTATCTTGTCGCGCTTTGCGAACGCGTGCGCCGAGAGTATCTTGTCTATTTTTGTCTGCGTGCTCATTTTATCGGCTCCTTTGGGTATTTCATGCGCCTGGCGAAATAGGCGGCTTTCTCTATTGAAAGCGTGATATCAAGCTGTTCAAGGAAGACTCCGGCCGGCACTTTTACCTGAGCCGGGGCGAAGTTGACTATACCGCGCACTCCCGCGCGGACGAGCGCGTCCACCGTCTCCTGTGCGTAGGCGGCCGGCACCGTTACGATGCCCACCGCCGCCTTCTCGCGGGAAACTATCTTTTCCAGCTGCGCCACATGGTGAACCTGGCAGCCGGAATAGACCCTGTTGATCTTCTCCTGGTCCTGATCGAAAGCCGCCACTATGGAGAGGTTGGGCCTGCGCTTGAGGAAGTAGGAAAGTATGGCCTTCCCGAGGTTACCCACCCCGACCAGCACCATCTTGGTCAGCGACGCGGACTCCAGGTGGGAATACAACTCTGCCATAAAGTCGCCGATAGGATACCCCCTCTGCGGGGTACCCCTCAGCTTGAAGTTCATAAGGTCGCGCCTGACCTGTTCCGGAGAAACACCCACAGCCGCGGCAAGTTCGTGCGAGAAGACGAACTCCGAGCCGGATTCCAGCTTTGTATGCAGGAACTGGGTGTAACGGAAGAACCTTTCTACGGTGCGCTGCGGTATGCGTGTCATGGGAGCCTGTTATCCTTTCCGGCCCTCTACGTTTACCTGGTCTTTCCTGAGCGCCAGCAGCTCTTTAACTTTAAGGATGAATTCCTTGGGTTTTATCGGTTTTTCCATGAAAGCGTCCACAGGCAGGAATTCTCCGTCCTTATCGCTGAATTTCTGGGGAGAAGTTTCGTTGACCGAGGTAAGCATCAATATGGGGACATATTTCAGCGCCTCGCTGCGGCGGAACTTCTGCGCCGTATGGAAGCCCTCGGTGGTGTTATCCATCATAACATCCAGGACTATCAGGTCCGGTTTTTGTTTGGAGGCTTTATCAAACCCCTCCTTGCCGTTATTCGCCGTTACAACGGCATGTCCAAGGCCCGTGAGTACCACCTCGCAGGTGTCGAGGATATCCTTGTCGTCGTCTATGCAGATTATTTTTGCCATACTTTCCTCCGGAGATGTCGTTACAAATGTAACGGTGCTTGTCGCATCGTTATTTATTAGCGTTACGCCGTTAACGTTGACTACCCATATAATTTACATCATCGTTAAAGATTTGTCAACTGCTTTTTGAAGAAAGAGATTTAACGCCCGGACATGAACGCGGGAGCTGCGTTACATACCTGGATCCCGCAGGGAGACGGCGGCGGTCAAGGGTACGGCCTCCCCGGATACACCGGGCCCGGCCGCTTACTTACCTTATATAGATGGGATACAACCCGGGTTCGGCGGCTTGTCAGGCAGGAGGCCTGTTTTACACAGAGCGCGCACACAGCAAAACAGCCCCCCCACTGGACACATACGGCCAGGGGAAATCCGGGCCGTATTCGAGGGGCGATCAGTATTTTAAAACGAAACGGGGACACGATAACCGGTATCGTGTCCCCGCCTCAGCCGCGGCGCAGAGGCCGCGGCCTAGAACGGAACGTCTTCTATATTTTCCTCAGCGGGAGCGGTTTTTTTGGCCGCGCGCGGCTTAGGTTCGGCGGCGCTGTCCGCGCCTTCCTCGCGCTTATCCAGGAACTGGAAGTCGTCGACATAAACGACCATTTTGGTCTGCTTCTTGCCGTCTTCCTTGCCGGCCCACTCTTCAAGGACGAGGTGTCCCTCCACGTAGATCTGCTGGCCCTTGCGCAGATATTTAGCGGCTATATCGGCCGTCTTGCGCCCGGTCTCACGGTTGAACGCCTTAAGCTCTACCCATACCGGGACGTCTTCCCATTGCCCGGTCTGCTGGTTCTTGCGGCTGTTATTTACGGCGAAGCCGATATTGGCCACCTTGCCGCCGTTGCTGAATTCTTTTATCTCGGGATCCCGAGTCAGACGACCGATAAGCATAACCTTGTTCAAGTTCCCCATAATTGATCTCCTTGTTTTTCCGCAGCACCCATTCCGCCGCCAGATGCGGGCGCAAAAAGCGATCCCCCACACAGCCCGGCTTTTATCCGCCTCCTATTATACCTTTTCAGCAAACACAGGCGCCTTCAGCAAAACAGCCTGTAACTATCTAGTGCCGATAAGACGATATCTTTCAATGAGCCACCCGCCGGCCGGAAAATATTTTTTCCCGGCTTGCCCCCGCCCGCCTTTATCGGCCCTGGCTACGCGTACGAGGCGGTCCAGGCGGCCGTGCACGGCCCGCGCAAGCCGGCTTACGGCGGCGTCCCCGGAGCCGGCGTCATAAAGCTGCTCGGGGCGCATATGGCAGAGCACGAGCGGGATGACGGCCTCGATGTCCGCCGCCGCCATTTCGATGCGGGACAGAAAAGCCCGCGCCGGCGCCTCCCCGGCAGCTTCGTGCCCGCGCGAAACTATCCGCCCGTCCCGCACTGCCGTGACCAAGGGCTTGCCAAAGTCGTGGCAGAGCACGGCAAGCCCGACGATCAGGTCTTCCTCCGCGTCGCCGAGCCGCTCGCCGGCGAAAGCGTCCAGGCAGAGCAGCGTGTGTACCCAGGCGTCGCCTTCCGGATGCCAGAGCGGGTCCTGCCGGCACCCGGACAGCGCCAGCAGCTCCGGGTGCGGGGCCAGCCCGCCCCCGGCTTTAAGCCGCCCAAGCTCGACTGAGGGACGCGGGCTACTTACGATCAAGCCGCGCCAGTCCTCGGCCTTCCAGGCTGAACCCGCGATATTTATTTTTCTCATGCAATACCCATTTGCCAAATGTTTAAGGATATTAATGTTAATCAATTGCAATTATTGATATCGAGAGAGCCAGACATGGGGTTGCCCATTCCGCCGCGCAGGAACCGTTGCGCGGTTCCCCCCGAAGCGGCCGTATGATACGCATAGCGCCTGGCCGTCCGTTGCGCATAGCGCTTTTATACGGCACAGGCATAGCCCAGTTACGGCACAAGATAGCGTCCGATGACACATTGCAAGCGTAGTATCGCTCCGCTGTTCTCCGCAGCAGACTCTGGCAGCCCAGTCGAATCCGCATGCACAAGCATTGGCTTCAGAGCAACCCCATGCCCGGC
>CAISZM010000074.1 GCA_903889965.1 uncultured Elusimicrobia bacterium | reverse complement strand
TACTACGCTTGCAATGTGTCATCGGACGCTATCTTGTGCCGTAACTGGGCTATGCCTGTGCCGTATAAAAGCGCTATGCGCAACGGACGGCCAGGCGCTATGCGTATCATACGGCCGCTTTGGGGAGGGGGGCCCCGCTTCGGGGGGAACTGCGCGGCGGAATGGGCAACCCCATGACTGGCCCGTACCTATGCTAAACAAGGACGCTTAATTATGAAAAGGGCGGAATTGCCTGCTATAATCCACTAGATGAAGAAACCTTTCAGGCGGGCCTTTATCGAAATAACCAACGGCTGCAACCTGGCCTGCGGTTTCTGCGCCCGTTCGTCCAGGCCCGGGGTCTCCATGTCACCCGTTTTGTTCGAAAGCGCAGCCGCGCAGGCCGCTAAGCTGGCCGGGGTAATTTCGCTGCATGTACTTGGAGAGCCTCTTACCCACCCGGACTTCCCGGAAATACTGCGCATATGCTCGAGGCTCGGGCTTAAAGTTAACCTTGTGACGAACGGCGTCCTGCTGGGACGGTTCCCGCCGTCGCTTTTTAACGAAAACTGCCTGTCGCAGATCTCCATCTCGCTGCACGCCCTCTCCTGCCTGCCCGCGGCCGAGCGCCCGCGCGAGGTGAAACGGCTCGCGGAGTTCGCGCTTTCGAAGCCGCCGCGGCTTATAGTCGGGTTCCGCCTGCGCTCCGCAGGCGCGGACGATTTCTTCAGGGAAACGCTGAAAGTCATGCTCGCCGCCTTCGGCGCGGCGGCAAACCCGGGCGCGGATTTCGTAAAACTCGGGGAGGGTGTTTTCCTGAATTTCGGCGGTTTATTCGA
Organism: uncultured Elusimicrobia bacterium; assembly: GCA_903889965.1. Taxonomy (GTDB): domain Bacteria; phylum Elusimicrobiota; class Elusimicrobia; order Elusimicrobiales; family UBA9959; genus UBA9959. The sequence continues at coordinate 38,788 of CAISZM010000074.1, read as the reverse complement.
CTGGCCTGGCGCCGGAGGGTCCGGGACCGAACACGGCTGCCTCGGCCTGAAGCACCATTTCGGCATACTGAGCGACGGGCGCGTTGTCCCGTGCTGCGCCGACTTTGACGGCGCGCTCACCCTCGGCGATATAGCCGAAAGGCCGCTTGCCGAGATACTATCCGGCCCCGGCGCCCTGGCCCTGCGGAAAAGAATAGCGGGCGGCACGGATATGCCAGCCTACTGCCGCTCCTGCGGCTTCGCGGCGCCCGGCGCGGCGGACGCATAAAAAGCGGGGCAAGAGCGCGGCCTTGACCTGTCAAGAGATTACCCCTTGACAAACCGATAATATCTGTTATACTATCCCCGGAGCGGAACACCTTATCGACGGTTGCTTTCCGCTCCATAAGTTTCTGAGGGAGACAGCGCGGGCCAGTGCCCGCGTTGTCGTTTTTTCGGGGGGAGCCGCACCCGGAACGGCCTAGATCCTTTTGGAGAGTTCGTAAAAAACCACCGCCGCGGCATTGCCCGCGTTCAGGCTTTCCACCCCCCCCTTCTGCGGGATGGAAACTATTTCGTCGCAATGTTCCCTGGTCTTCGCGTGCAGCCCTTCACCCTCGGAACCGATTATAATGAAAGCCGGGAGAACAAAATCCACCTGGGGCAGCGGCTTGCCGCCCATATCCATACCGTAAACCCAAAAACCTTTTTCCTTCAGCTTTATGATGGTCTGGTTCATGTTAACCACTTCGATAATATTGATCCGTTCCACCGCCCCCGAAGCCGCCTTCTGCGCTGTCGGGGTTATCCCGGCTGAACGGCGTTCCGGCAGTATGACCGTGGAGACGCCCAGGCAGGCGGCTGACCGTATTATCGCCCCCAGGTTCATCGGGTCGGTTATGCCGTCCAGGCCCGCCCAGACGGTCTTCTTCAGGTCTTTTTCCGACTCCAGCGCGGAATTCAGGTCCATCCTGCGCGGGGGCTCTGTTTCAAGTATCACACCCTGGTGATTGCCGCCGTTGGCCAGCTTATCCAGCGCCCGCTGGTCGCAAAATTCGACTTTTACGCCGCCTTTTCTGGCCAGCGACACCAGGCCCAGTATGCGCTGACTGTTCTCCCCGCGGGCTATCACCAGGCGAAGAGCCCTGCGGCGCCCGGCCTTCAGGACCTCTTCCGCGGTATTAACCCCGTATAAGAATTCAGTGGTCATATATCCGATACGCCTTTGGCGCCCGCGGCGCCGTAGCCGCCATGCCCCGGGGCATTAGCCCGTAACACGGGTATTCCCGAAACTGGTGCCGACCGCCAGGGCCGCCTTCACTTCCTGCGACGAGGGAGAAACGCGCCGCAGCTTCCCCACAGCCTGCGCTATCTTGACCGAGGTGAAGCCGTAATTTCTGAACGAGACCATCTGCCCGAATTGTTTTTTAGCCAGCAGTTCGGCCGCCTTAACCCCGAAGCCGGTGGCCAGCCACCGGTCGAAGGGAGTGGGCTCGCCGCCGCGCTGCACGTGGCCGAGCACCACCACGCGGGTCTCAAGCCCCACCTTGCCTTCCAGCAGTTCCGCGATCTTGTAGGAAACCCCGCCCAGGCGCACCGGGTCGGGAGACCCCTTCACCACCCTGGTGACGGTCATCTCCCCTTTTTCCGGCCGGGCGCCTTCCGCCGCCACCACGATGGAAAATTTCTTACCGCAGCGCTTCCGCTCCAGGACGGCGCCCACGATATCCCGGGCGCGGTACGGTATCTCCGGCAGCAGTATTATATCGCCGCCGCCGGCTATACCGGCGCGCAGCGCTATCCAGCCGGCGTACCGGCCCATGGTCTCCACTATCATGACACGGTGATGGGACTCCGCCGTGGTGTGCACGCGGTCCACCGCCTCCGTAGCCACGTTCAGCGCGGAGTCGAAACCGAAGGTTATGTCCGTGGCCGAAAGATCGTTGTCTATGGTCTTGGGCACGCCTATTACCGGCATCCCTTTTTTATAAAGCTGCTCGGCCATCGTCAAGGTGCCGTCGCCGCCTATAGCGACAAGCGCGCCAAGGCCCAGATCGCGGAAATTTTCCAGGGCCAGCCTGGAGAGGTCCTTCGGCTTTTCGCTGGAACCGAGCGGCTCGAGCGTATAGGCGAACGGGTTCGCCGTATTGGAGGTACCGAGTATCGTGCCGCCCCGGATAATTATGCCGGAAACGTCCCTATCCCCCAGCCGGACAAAATCCTTTTCAACCAAGCCACGGTAACCGTCGCGGAAACCGATGACCTCCCAGCCTCGCCTGAGCGCGGATTTCGTTACGCCGCGTACCACCGCGTTAAGACCGGGGCAGTCCCCTCCGCCCGTAAGAATACCTATTTTCATGATCACCTCGTAAACTCTCGCAGCGTATGGACACGGCCCTCCGTGCGGGACTAAAACGGCGACGGGTACAACGGGTCCCTCTCCCTGGAAATCACGTAGAGCATGGCCGCCAGTATCTGCGCGGGATGGCTCAGACGCGCGAAGGCAAAATCCATGTGCACCTGGAAACGGTCCGGGGAGGTGGGGTCCAGGAACACGAAACCGGCCCGGCGCTCCTGCGCGAAAATTCCGTAATGGGAGCGCAGAACGCCCCCCAGATTGCCGAAAAGTTTCCGCATCACGGTACCTCTGGGGAAATCGTCGCGTATGGAAAAAACCACCTGGTTGTCGGTGTCCACGAACTCCCACCGCCTGTTCATGAACCCGCCCTTGCGCACCAGTCGGGCGACCTCCTTGCCTCCGCCATCCCTGATGATGCAATAGGCCGCGTCGGGCTTCACCTCCATAAGGAGGTTGGACTGCGCGTCATAAAGGCGCAGCGGGTGAAGCCTGGTGAAATACATGGCGGCGCCGATGACGAACGGCACTATAAAAAATATCTCCGGCAGCGAGGCGAAAGCCCTGCCGAACGGGAGGCGCAGGAGAAGGCCGGCCACGAGCCCGCCCCGCCCCGCATGAGCGAGCACGCTCCAGAAAGCGTGGAAGAACAGACAGCCGTAGAACGACACGGCCGCGTAAGACTCATACCCGCAGGGGAAATCGGCCAGCAGCAGCTGATTCTGCCTGGTAAGTATGTTGTAAGTAACTTTCCTGAGCGTGGCCGCCCTGGAAACCACGAAGGGGAAAAAAAAGTCCGGAGGCACTTCGGCCGGCCGCGGAGGCTGCTTCGGGTTGAGGTAAGCGGCGGCCGCCGCTTTTGCGTAGAAGGCCCCCGCCACCCAGAGGGCCGCGAGGATCCCCCAGAACTTCAGGGGCAGCGGGCGGCGCGGCAGATAGGGGGGCAGGCTTCCGCCCTCCCGCTCCCCGGCCAGTTTTATGAGGACATCGAGAAAATCACGGCGCGGAACCTCGGGGCCTTCGGATCGGGCGAAAGCGTTCAGTATGGAGCCGGTAGAGACATCGATCTCCGCGGCGGGGATCTCCGGCCCCGGCTCAGCGGGCTTCTGCCCGGAGAAACCCGCCTCCTCATCCTCGTTTTTGCCTTTCTTTCCGCGCGAGGTCTTGGCTTTATAGGGCTTTGGAGTCTCTATCTTCTCTCCCGGCTTCCTGATGCCGGAAACTATGGCGCGAAAATCCCCCTCGTCCAGACCGCTGGCGGAAACAGCGTACGACGCGCCATTGTAAGTGAAGAAGGCCATGTACGCCTCGGAGCCCATGGATTCATAGGAGGTGTAGTAGGCCTTGGAAACTCCGCGTATGCCCGCGGAACGTATGTCCCCTGTCAACGCGGTACCCTTGCTGCGCAGGGAATCGACCTGTTCCCGCACGCGGGCCTGCAGGTAACAATCTCCCAGTTCAGAGTCTTGTTTGGAAAATTCGAAGAACGCCTTGCCTTTTTCCAGCTTCAGGGTCACAGCGGAATCGTCGCTGCTCCCGACGCTCCATCCTGCGGGAAAATCCACGGCTATGGTTTCCCCCTTATCCCTGAACTCGCCCGCCGGGACGCGCGGGGATAAGGCGAAAAGCAAGGCCGCGCAGATGATAAGCGATTTTTTCATAGCCTCGTGCAACTTTAGAGTATAGGATATTGTCGCCGCCAAAGTCACACGTTGCGCGCCCTTACCGGCTTACGCGGCCGCAAGACGCGGGGCGGGGTTAAAGGACGAGGCGCGGTCCCTTCCGCGGTCGGCGGCCCGGCTTGGCAGCCTGCGGCCTGCATACGGTGAGTTCAGGCGTGCCGATGCCGATGGTGCGCGTCGGGGAGGTGCGGATGCGCGTGCTCCCCCGGCGCATGAGTGTGCAGGTGGGAATGAGGCTCCGCGGCGACCGCCGCGTGGACATGCCAGTGGTGGCCGTCGGAGTGGGTGTGCCCGTGGTCGTGCTCAAGAGGTTCGTGGCTGTGGGCGTGGGAATGTTTCTCGGCGGCCAAAAGCACGAAGGCGGCCAGCATAAGCCCGCCCGACAGCAGCAGCCGCGCGGTAACCGGCTCGCCGAGCAGGACCACGCTGAGCGCGGCCCCCATGAACGGGTAAGCGCCGAAAAAAGCGCCGGCGCGCGAAGCGCCCATGCCGCGCATGGCCAGTATGAACAGCACCAGGCTGAAACCGTAGCATACCAGGCCCAGCAGCATGGCGGCGGCGGCCCACCTGAACTCGGGCGGTGAACCCCGTGCCCCGAGGATCAAAGCGGCGTTTATAAGACCCCCGGCCAGACCCTTTACGGCGGCCAGCGTCACGGGGTCCTTTATCGAAACTCGCGCGGTCAGGTTATTATCAACGGCCCAGAAAAATCCGGCGGCCAGCACCAGCAGGGCCCCGGCGTCGGCCCCGGGTCCGGCGCCCTCCCGGGCGAGGGCGAGCCCCCCGGCCGTGACAAGGACGGCCGCCGTCCAGAAGCGCCTCCCCCCATGCTCCCTGAAGAAAAAGATAGCTATCAGGGAGGTGAAAACCAGCTCAAAATTCAGCAGCATGGCGGCGGAAGAGGAGCGGGTGAGGTTTAGCCCCGTGAACAAAGCCAACGGCGCCAGCACCCCTCCGGACAGCACAAAACCGGCCAGGTACGGAAGATCTCCCCGGCCCGGCCCGGCCTCCGCCCCGGGACGCCCCGCCAAAGCGCGCCAGGCTGCAAGCCCGATGCCGCTCCCGAGGTAACAGAACGCTGACAGCTCCAGGGGTTTCAAGTGAACCAGCAGCAGTTTCCCGGCCGGAACAGATACGGCGAAGAGCAGGGCGGCGGAGAGGGCCATGATATAACTCATGCCTGAATTCTAACAAAAATGCGCGGCGGCTCCCCGTTTTTCAGCTGTCCCGCGCGTGTTGACAATCCGGATTTAGGTTTGTAACATGAACTTATAGGATTTTAGTCTGTTTCGTTCTCAAGTCTAGCCAAAAATCAACCCAAAAGGAAGGAACTTATGTCTACAACTTCAGCGGTGGCGGAGAAAGGCAGGAAGTCCGTACATGATTATGTCAACGGCGTGATGGCCAACGTGGTCGCCAAGAACCCCGGCGAGAAAGAATTCCACCAGGCGGTTAAAGAAGTGCTCGAAACCCTTACCCCGGTGCTGGAAAAGCACCCCGAATACGTCAAGGCCAGGATACTTGACCGGATAGTGGAGCCGGAGCGCGCGGTAACCTTCCGGATACCGTGGCAGGACGACAACGGCGAATACCAGATCAACCGCGGTTTCCGCGTGGAATTCAACAGCGCCATCGGGCCCTACAAGGGCGGCCTGCGTTTCCACCCCTCCGTTAACCTGAGCATACTGAAATTCCTTGGCTTCGAACAGATCTTCAAGAACTCCCTGACGACGCTGCCGATGGGCGGCGGCAAGGGCGGGTCCGATTTCGACCCGAAAGGCAAGAGCGACTCCGAAGTGATGCGCTTCTGCCAGAGCTTCATGACCGAACTGTTCCGCCATATAGGTCCCGACACCGACGTGCCGGCGGGCGACATCGGCGTGGGCGGCCGCGAGATAGGCTACCTGTTCGGCCAGTACAAGCGCCTGAAGAACGAGTTTACCGGCGTGCTGACCGGCAAGGGCCTCTCCTGGGGCGGCTCGCTGATACGCCCCGAAGCCACCGGCTTCGGCGTGGTGTATTTCGCGCAGGAGCAGCTTAAGACCAAGGGCGCCGACTTCAAGGGCAAGACCGTGGCCGTCTCCGGCTTCGGCAACGTGGCCTGGGGCGCTGTAAAAAAGGTCAACGACCTGGGCGGGAAAGTGGTGACCATTTCCGGCCCGGACGGCTTCATACACGACGCGGACGGTATAAGCGGCGAGAAATGGGAATATATGCTTGACCTGCGCGCCTCCGGCCAGGATGTCGTGGCTCCCTACGCGGCCAAGTTCGGCGCTAAATTCCACGCCGGCAAGCGGCCCTGGGGCGTAAAGGTTGATGTCGCACTGCCCTGCGCCACGCAGAACGAGCTTAACGAGGAGAACGCCAGGGAACTGGTGAAGAACGGCGTTACCTGCGTTACCGAGGGCGCGAACATGCCCTGCACTCCGGAAGCGGTCGAGGTGTTCCAGAAGGCCGGGATACTGTTCGCCCCCGGCAAGGCCTCCAACGCCGGCGGCGTTGCCACCTCCGGCCTCGAGATGAGCCAGAACAGCATGCGCATGAGCTGGAGCAGGGAAGAAGTGGACAAGCACCTGCACGGCATCATGGTCAGCATCCACACCGCGTGCGTTACGGCTGCCAAAGAGGCCGGACACCCCGGGAATTACGTCATGGGCGCCAACATCGCCGGCTTCAAAAAAGTCGCCGATGCCATGATGGCCCAGGGCCTTGTGTAAAGTATTCTGAACCTGTAAAAAGGGCGTCCGCGCAAACGGGCGCCCTTTTTATTGGCGGACCGATCCCGCGGGAAGGGCACCGGGATCATGTATGGATCGGACTTCGCTTTTAAGCGGCGTCAGACCGCCGCACCGGGAACGGGCGTTACTGCCCGGACCTGACCTGACGACCGTGACCGGGGCCAGCGCCTGGTTAAAATGATTTGTATCGCTTCGTAAGTTTTGTATGCGCCGCGCCGGCCTGATTAAGCGTACAGACCTTTAGCAGCATTTGCCTGCAGGACAGCATTATATTCCCGAACAAGTATACCCTGAACAAGTTAACGACCGCTCGCGGCAAGGTGGATCTGGGCAACGGGATATTGTAGCCGGGCGCGGGCAGGCCTATTTGTTTTGTCATAGCCACCTGCTTAAGGTGAACGGATTGGATGGCCCTCAACTTGTCATTTAACCTGGCGATATTCCGTTCTGTAACCTTTTTAGACACGACATGATCGTCATTCCCGAGAACTTCGTTAACGAATTTTTGCCCCGCCGCGGTCCTGACGATGGCAACCGTCCATTTCTGGTCATTCTCGGCTAATTCGTCGAGGAAAGGGAACGGATCGGCGAAAGCCAGATCGGAAAAGGCGCTGTAATGATCGATGCATAGCCTGCACCTGTTGAGAGAATGACGGTTAAAAAGCTGCATATAGTCGGGCAGCGGAATAATTTCTGTCGCACCACCCTTGCCGTCATGGGCCGCGAAACCGCCGGGGAATTTGCCCTCGCGGTACCGGATATTCTTTACCGAAGAGCGGGCCACCGGGGGCCTGTAAAGTTCCAGCAACTTTTCGGTCGCTGAATAAAACATGGTTGAATGACAAAAAAGACCCAAAGTTATCACTACTTGCCCGCGCAGGGATTCCCGGACCTCCATCATGTTGCGCAGGCCGTCGACCATGCAGGGCAAACCGACTAAAGCGTATTTCTTACCAGCTTCCAGTTTCGGCATTAACTGGTTGAGCGGGCATACGCAGTACCGGCTCTGTGTATGGGCTTTTATCTCTTCCGCCGATGACAGTATTTTTGCCGCGGATCCGGTCGGACTTTCCGGGTCCGGGCCGATCGATATCACGCCGTCTATCAGGCCTTTTTCAAGGAATGCGATAAGCAGGGCGGTAACTGCCCCGCCGGAAGTGGACATTTCCCTTAGCGTCTTGTCCGCGGCCTTCAGCAGGGATATGTTAAGGCAGGCGCCTATCCCGGTGGCAAAAGACAGCCCGCTGATCTGACGCAGCGGTGAAAGGTCGAAATGCCCTCCGGGACACACCTTACCGCACAGATCACATGTTTCAGGACAATTACCGGAGCCCTGGGGCAGGCAGGCTCCGCGCGTATCCGTAAAAACGATATTCCCCCTGGGACAAATACCGGCGCAACTGCCGCACCTGCAGCATAAATTCTTGTCTATGACCTCGCGCCTCAGCAATTCAAAGCCCATATTCGCTCCGGCCTTTTTACACAAAAATACGCTAAAACGATTTGCCGGCGAACTCTTCCAGCAGCCTGATATTTTCCCTGGCCTTTGCCTTAAGTTCCTCTAATTTCGCCCCGGCTTTTTTCCGGTACGCGGCTTGGTCTTTCAACAAGCGCACGGCGGTTCGTTTAAGGGCCTCGGGATCGAATGACTCGAACCCGCCGCAGGATCTTTCCCCGAACAGGCTTAAAAAATTATCTATCTTACTCCCCCTGGAGATCCCGGCGATCGGCGCGCCTGAAATACTGGCCAGGATCAATAAGTGCAGTCTGGAGCTGATCACCAGGCTGGCCTTGCCGAGTATGCCCGCTATCTCTTCAGGCTCGAAAAAGCCCTCGAGCACCCTGGCCTCGTCCCCGCAAAGCATCTTTTTCATGATCTCGTCGCTTACAGACCGGTCATTGCGCCCCATAGATACATACAAAACGTGACAAAAGCGCTCTTTAATAAGATGGTCGGCCAATAAAGCCACGTCCTGGACCTGATTTATTTTGGACTGCGAAGAGATGCCGAACACGACGATCGGTTTATCGTCCTCCCAAAGTTTTTGACCTTTCCAGATCCGGTCCAGCCTGATACCGGAGACCGGTTCGATAAGCACCGCCGGGTCAGCCGTCGCATGGACGTCCGCGGTAACTCCGATGGCGGAAAGAAGCGCTTTGGTCTGCTCATCCCGGACGATGACCAGATCGGCTTTATTGAGCAGGCGTTTTATCTTTTTTCGCGTAAGACCGGCTAATGCCTGTTCATATTTTCTTACAGGATCCTCTTTAAGATCGAACAACCTCCCGAGAAACCGCAATATGGTCGTCTTGCCGCCAGGCCGCAGCTTGTAGAAACTTGGATTAAGTTCGTCGTTCATCCCTACGGAGTACAGTACAAGCTTTTTGCCCAGCAGTTTAGCCAGCCGCCCGAGGTACAGCGGGACTCCGGGGTAATCCGACAGCCCGGTCGCCCCGCCCCAGAGAAAGATATCCGTTGAGAATAATTCCCTCAATAGTCCGATATGACTGTATCTTGGCGGGACAAAACCGTACAAGGGCACGGTCCTGACCCGGAGTTTCCGCGCTGTTTCCAGTGGTGTGCGGGTGCTGACGGTAATGACAGCTGATGGCAAAGCTTTTTTGAGAGAATCGACAATACCGAGAAGGATAGCTTCATCCCCCACATTATCGCAGCCGTAAGGTACGCCGCCCACCAATATCTTTATATGTTTTTTAGCCATATTCACGCGCTTAAACCGGAATTCCGGGCACCCCGCACCGGTCCGGTCTCTGACCATGCATTTTTACCAGGTTTCAGCATTTAACACCGCTGCCCGCAGGAATGCGGAAGATGTGTTATGCCGATATTATTTTATCCAATAAATAACTTTACCGGCAAAAGATCCACGCCCTCCGGCGCCCGGAGCGCCGTAAACCGAACCGCGCGAACTCCGGACTTTAATAAACCGGCAGGCTGCCGAGCAACGCCTGGAAAACCACCCACGCTTTATAGATCCGGTCCAGCACGAAGAGGGTCAGCAGAAGTATGACCGCGGTATAGCCGAATTTGGCGTTGCGCGAAATTACCGGGGAGCGCCTGAGGTAAAAAAGGCTGAACGGGCCCAGGCCGAAAAGCGTAATGACGATTATGCCCCAATGCTTATACTGCCACGGCACATGGCTCCCCTGCCCCTTGCCGCATACCCTGCAGTAACTGTCTTCAGCAGCGATCACGGCCTTGCAGGACCAGCAGGAGCGCGCCGCCCCGCCAATAACGTTATCAGGAGTTCCCATTTTTTCCCTTGTAAAGAAATGCCGAGCCGAAAGACGCCAGCCCCTTTAATACGTACTCCAGATATCGCCTCTGATCGTGGCCTGGTAGCACTCCACATTTATGCGGCCCCAATCGGTGGCGCCGGCGCTGCTGACATACACCCACCCCCCGCTGTCGTCCGGGACGGAGAGTGCCGGGTCCCCTCCGTTTATTGTATCTACCGCTCCGGTCCTGCCGTGATACCCGGGTGTGTATGCCTCCGGCCAGCGGGGAAGATATTTGGGCACCATGGCGCCCTCGAGGAAGGTCGTATTGTAGCCGGCCGGCCCGGAAGGGAATGTGCCCTCGTTATCCCCGTAGTAGACAAAAAGCGCGCTCCGTAAGGAGCCGAGATGCCCGAGCGTGGCCCCCTCCCGGGATTTCTTCACCAGGTCCGCAAATTTAGGAATGGCAACGGCGCCCAATATGGCTATTATCAGCACCACCACCATCATTTCAACCAGCGTAAAACCGTGTGTTTTAATATTTCTCATCGTACCGGGGGAGTTAATCTATATAATTTACCGCGCCTTTTTTCCGCGGAAGCGCGCGGGACGGCCGCTGGCCCTTGTAGCCCAGCGCGACCGCGTAACAGGGCTCGTAGCCGGGCGGTATTTCCAGAGGGGCCAGTTCGTCCTTCAGGGCAAAATAGTAGCGGGCAAGACCTATCCAGCAGGTCCCTATATCCATGCTCTCCGCGGCCAGCAGCATGTTCTCTATGGCGGCGCAACAATCGACCAGCGGCGACAGCGCGTCCGAGCGCATGGAAACAACTATCACCGCCGGCGCGTGGTAGAAAACATGGAACAGCTTGTTCGTCCCCATGGCCCTCACCCAATCCGTCCCCTGCCCGGCCATGATCTCCTTGGCCCTGGCGCTGATCTGGTCCAGCAGGTCCTTGTTCCTTACGACGGTGAAATGCCAGGACTGGTCGTTGTGCGCGCTTGGAGCGTAAGCCCCGGCCTCAAGTATGGCCTTAAGTTCCGCATCCTTTACCTGTTCGGGGAGATACTTCCTGATGCTCCTGCGGCTTTTAATTACTTCCAGGACGGTGTTTGTGGTCATAAATTCAGTGCGGCCGGCGCGGCAGCTTCAGGCTGGAATAAGGCCGCGGCCGGCGGCGCATAAGCGCCAGGCGCGAGCCCCCCAGGACCTCGGCTTCCAGCAGCAGCGAATCGGCCCCGCGCAGATCCTTTTCCTGCAGATGCGCGGCTATCCGGTGGTGACGCTGGGAGTCCAGACTGCGGCTCACAAAAAAAACGTTCTTGTCGGAATACAGCCACTCCGGCTTGAGAGTGCTGGCATCCAGCGGGTCGGAAAACTCGCGCAGCGTCTTTTCCCCGCGGTTATTGTAATAGAACTCGAAGTAACTGCGCGCGAGTTCGGCGAATGACCTATAGACAGGCTCGCGGTAGCGAAGGCCGCAGAAATGGGAATGGGCCACGGCTCCCCAAAGCCCTTTTTCCCGGAAAGGAGCTATCACGTGGTCGTCGTCGCGAGGGTTGGCGCGCAGGTCAAGCAGCATCGCCCTCCTTCCGCGGTAGAGGAAAGCCGCGGCCGCCAGCATCGCCCCCTCTATACAGTGCGCCCTGCGCTGTTTTAAGACCTCCAGCGGGGGAAAACAGGTGCCGGGCGCGTCGTTGTAGGAAATTTCATAATCGAGAAAATCCTGGACCTTGCGGGGACTGTCCAACCGCCGCAGGACGGCGCGCTGCGCTTTGGAAAAGCGCGAGAAAATCCCGGGCGCTTTCACTTATCGGTCTTCTTTTGCGCCAAGTGCCATGGTTTATCGTCCGGGGGAGTGCCGCCATGCCGCTTTGTTTCCCGGGCCGCGATGGCGCTCATCACGATATGCCGCAGCTGGTCTATATGGAAAGGCTTGGTGATGTAGCCGCTGGCCCCGCTTTCCATCGCGCGCATGGCCGTCTCCATGTCTTCTTCGCCGGTCAGCATCCAGACAAGCGGCGCCGGAACGGTGTCTTTTAGAAGTTCAAGGACCTCCAGGCCGGACATCCCCGGCATCTTTATGTCAAGGAAAACGAAGACCGGGTTTTCGCGCCGTATCGCTTCAAGGCCGGCCTCGCCGCCGGACGCGGTAAGCACCTCGCAGCATTCCTCGAATATCTTTTTGACGACGAAAAGCACGCTTTCATCGTCATCAATGATCAGTATTTTATGTTTCATCGCGGCTGGTCCTATTTACCCGCACCTGATTCTATTCCAGGAAACACGCGCATATCCTGCGCGCCGCTTTATACGGAAGCCTTTTTCGCCACCGCGGGTAAAATCCTCTTTCCGGGGCCGGAAAGCAGCGGCAGTTCGAAAAAGAAACAGGAACCTTTTCCTTTTTCACTTACTATTTCCAGGCGGCTGCCGTGCAGCTCCAGCAGCTCGTGGGCTATCTTCAGCCCCAGGCCGAACCCTCCGGCCTGGGCCTGGGCTTCCGCCGTCCTGTAGAAACCGGTCGTTATCTTCTTAAGATCGGACAGGGAAATGCCTATGCCGGAATCCTCAACCGAGAACACCACGGTTCCCCGCCTTTCTTCCGGCGATTCTATCCGTACGGTTATGTCCCCTCCGCGGGGCGTATATTTCACGGCATTGCCGAGCAAATTGCTTATTACCAGGGCCAGCGCCTCCTGGTCCACGCTGACCAGCAGCGGCATTTCCGGCATCTCCATCGAAATTTTTATTTCCTTCTGCCTCAGCAGCTCTCCCACGGATGTCACCGCCGCAGTGGCCAGTTCCCTGAGCGCCAGAGGCTGCTTTTCTATCTTGAATCTGCCCCCCTCCATGCGGGCCTCGTTGAGGATATTTTTAACATAAAGCGTCAGGTGGCTCTGCGAAGATGCCATGGCGGTGTAAAGCGCGGAGCGGGATTCGTCCCCGGCCGACGGGTCCGTTTCCCTCAGCAGGTACAGCCCGGCGGAAAGGCCGGTCAGGGCATTGTTGAACTCGTGGCTGACGATATGTATCATCCCCGACTTCAGCTTGGCCACGCCCCGCTCCCGGGCCAGGAGGACCCTGATCTTATCCGTCAGTAAAACTACCGTGGAAAAGAATGCCAGGCGCACCGCGGCGTTCCATATCACGATATGCATCTGGGCGGCGAAACCGGGAAGGAATACCCTTTCGTCGGTGAGCCACACCACCACCCCCGCGGAAGCCGCTAACAGGCCCCAGCGGCGGCCCCCGTTCCATGTCATGATAAAGATCGGGAGGAAATAAAAAAAGTCCAGGGAGATCTCGTTCCGCAGTGAATAATCGAAGCCGGATACCAGCACGAACAGCGCCACGCCCGAGACTAAGGCCCGGGAGCCGGAACCCGCAAAGAAGCGATATATCGTTCTTATCATGCTTGCTTTTTGACCGCTAACGGACGCCGCATCTCGCCCCGCCTATGGGACAGGTGATCCCTGCGCCGGGAATTTCCCCGCCGGGAGCTCCTGACCTTACAGCAGCGGGTTGGAAACTACGCCGTCGGCCAGCTTCGGGTCGAACCAGGTGGAGTTGGGCGGCCTAACCTGGTTATCGTCCGCCACGGAGATCAGCTCGTCCAGAGAGGTGGCGAACAGCGCGAACGCCGCGGCCATCTCCCCGGAATTGACGCGCCTTTCAAGCTCCCCAAGTCCGCGTATCCCTCCCACGAAGTCCACGCGGTCTGATTTACGCAGGTCCCTGATGCCCAGTATGCGGTCGAGCACCAGGTCGGAAAGGACGCTGACGTCCAGGGCTTTGACGGGGTCATCCGCCCTGGCCGGGGTTTTTACGGAGGGTTTAAGCAGGTACCAATGACCGCCCAGGTAGAGCCCGAACTCGCGCCGGGCGGAGGGCTTCGCTTGGCCGGCCGCCTCCCGCACCTCAAAGCTTTCCTTTATTCTGGCCATGAAGGCCGCCGGCGTAAGGCCGTTAAGATCTTTCACGACCCGGTTATAGTCCCAGATCTTCATCTCGTCCACGGGGAAGGCGACGGCCAGATAGGCGTTATAGGGCTCGGTGCCGGTATGAGCGGCGCCGCGCTCGGCGGCCATCATTTTTTTTACGCGGCTCGCGGCCGCGCTGCGGTGGTGGCCGTCGGCTATATAGACGGCCTTCTGTTCCTCGAAGGCGGACACTACGGCCTTTATATCGGCCTCATCATCCAGCGTCCACAGGGTGTGTATCACGCCCCCGGCGCCGGTCGCGGAGAACTCGGGCTGTTTTTTCACCGTCTTCTTTATGATGGCGTCCACCGCGGGTATCTGCTTGTAGGCTATGAGCCCGGGCCCGGTCTGGGCCCGCACGAATTTTATCTGGTTAACGCGGTCGTCCTCTTTGACGGGGCGGGTGAACTCATGCTTGCGAATGCGGTTGGCGTCATAGTCGTCCACGCAGGCTCCGACCACCAGCCCGGTCTGTATATGCCCGCCCATCTGCAGGCGGTATACGTAGAATATGGGCTTGCCCTCCCTTATAAGCACCCCCTGCTCCAGCATTTTACTGAAGTTTTCCGCGGCTTTTTTATAAACGGCTTCGGAATGCGGGTCGGTGCCGGGGGGAAGGTCTATTTCCGCCTTGGAAACGTGCAAAAAGCTCAGCGGCTTGCCTTTGGCCAGCTCGCGGGCCTCATCCGAGTTCATCACATCGTAAGGCGGGGCTATTATCTCCTGCGCCCTGCCAGGGGCGGGACGTATGCCGTAGATCGGAGTGAATAAAGGAAGTTTTGCCATTGTGCCTCTCAAGCCCGCCGCCTGCGGACGGTCAGACCTTATCGCCATTGACGGCATTGGTGCGCTTGCCGTTGAGCAGGTAGTCGGCTATCTGCTCCGCTGCCTGCCTTGCCACCGTCACCTGGGCGTCCTTCGTGGAAGCCGCTATGTGGGGAGTGGCTATCACATTTTCCATGCCGAAGAAAATATGCTCGGTGGCCGGCTCTTTTGCGTACACGTCGCAGGCAAGCCCCGCCATCTGACCGCCGAGGAGGGCGGATCTTATATCCTCCTCGACCATAATGCCGCCGCGGGCGCAGTTGATGACGCGCACACCCTTCTTCATCCTGGATATCGCGTCCTTGTTCAGCATGCCCTTCGTGGCCGGGTTTATGGTCACATGGTAGGTGATGAAGTCCGATTTGGCGTACAATTCCTCGAGCGTGGCCATTTTAACCCCCAGCTCCACGGCGCGGGCGGACGTCATGGCCGGGTCGAAGACCAGCACGTTCATCTTAAGGCCGCGCGCGCGGTCCGCCACCACCGCGCCGATATTACCGCAGCCTATTACGCCCAGGGTCTTCCCGGTTATCTCCACACCTTCGAATTTTTTCTTCTCCCATTTCCCGGCGTGGGTGGAGGCGTTTGCCTGGGGTATGTGGCGCGCCAGCGCCATCATCATGGCTATCGCGTGCTCGCCCGTTGATACTGTATTGCCGAACGGCGTGTTCATCACCAGCACTTTCTTTTCCGAGCAGGCGGCGACGTCGATATTGTCCACGCCGGAGCCGGCGCGGGCGACCGCTTTCAGTTTCGAGGCGGCCGCAATGATGTCGCGGGTAAGCGTGGTGGCGGAGCGGACTATAATGGCGTCGAACTCCGCCGCGCAGGCTTTCAGTTCTTCCGGCTTCATCCCGGTCTTGACCACCGGCTCAAGGCCTTTTTCCTTCAGCACCTTCTCGCACAGGGCGTCGGCTTTGTCTGCGATCAGGACTTTCATCATTTCAGTGTCTCCTTCGAGTATTCTTTGGCGACAACGCCATAGGCCCAGTCAAGCCACGGGGTCAGGGCTTTTATATCCGAGGTTTCCACGGTGGCGCCGCACCACACGCGGATACCGGCCGGGGCCTTGCCGTAGGAGTTGATATCGTAGGCCACTCCCTCTTTGTCGAGCATAGAGGTTATCTTCTTGGCCGCCTTGGTCTTCTCCTCGTCGGAAAGCTTCTGGAACCAGCCCGCCTTGATCTTGAAGCAGACGGAGGTGTTGGAGCGGATCTCTTTCGATTCGGCCAGGAAATCTATCCACTCGGATTTAGCCACCCACTCCTCGAAAGCGGCCAGGTTGGCGTTCGAGCGCTTAACCAGCGCCGGGCAGCCGCCGATGCTCTCGGCCCACTTCAGAGCGTCTATCGCGTCCTCTACGCACAGCATGGAGGGCGTGTTGACGGTATTATATTCAAGCTCGCCCGGCTTCAGCTTGCCCTCGGCCGCCAGGCGGAATATCTTGGGCACGGGCCAGCCGGCCTTGGGCTCGTTCTCCTCCATCCGCTTAACTGCGCGGGGCGACATGATGATCACGCCGTGCGCGGCCTCCCCCCCCAGCACTTTCTGCCAGGAAAAAGTGATCACGTCGAGCTTGGAAAAGTCCATCTCCATGGCGAAGATCCCTGAGGTGGCGTCGCAGATGGCGAGGCCGTCGTGACCGGCGGGAAGCCAGTCGAGGTTCGGCACTTTCACTCCCGAGGTGGTGCCGTTCCATGTGAAGATTATGTCGTGGGATGGGTCGGCCTTCAAAAGGTCCGGGATCTTACCGTAGTCGGCCTTGAATTCGCGCACGTTCTGGAGCTTCAGGTACTTTACCGCGTCGGTGATCCAGCCCTTGCCGAAGGATTCCCAGCCGAATATATCCACCGGCCTCGGGCCGAGCATGGTCCACATCGCCAGTTCCACCGCGCCGGTGTCGGAACCGGCCACCACGCCTATGCGGTAGCCGGCGGGCAGGTTCAGGACCTTTCTCATGCGGTCTGAAACTTCCTGCAGCCTGGCCTTGCCTTCCTTTGAGCGGTGGGACCGCCCCACGAGCGCGTTCTTAAGGGCGTCCACGGTCCAGCCCGGGCGCTTGGCGCAGGGGCCGGAAGAGAAATTGGGGCATACGGGTTTCAGTGCGGGTTTTTCCATTTTACGTTCTCCTGTTCGCTGAGCTGATACCACATTATAAATATAATAAAAGTTATATTCAACACTCCGCCCGGAGCCGGGGGAAACTACATGAGGTTTTTTTGTTTGAAGCTCATAAAACCCTCCCTTGTGACTATCACGTGGTCCAGCACCTCTATCCCCAAAAGCTTCCCGGCCTGAACCAGCCGCTTTGTAAGCGACAGGTCCTCATCGGACGGCTCAAGGCAACCCGAGGGGTGATTGTGTGCCACTATTACGCTTGCGGCCAGGTTTTTTACCGCGGGTTCGAAAACCTCCCGCGGGTGCACCAGGTTGTAATTGAGCGTGCCCACTGAAACGATATCGCGTTTTATCTCCTGATTTCGCGTATCAAGGTAAAAAACGATAAAGTGCTCCTTTTTCTGTTCGCGTATGTCGCGCAGCTCCTCCCAGATGTCGCGCGGTTTCAGATATATCCCCCCCTTCTTGCCGTTAAGGTAGCGGCGGCCAAGTTCGAAAACCGCCAGTATCTCACAGGCGCGGGCCGGGCCCAGGCCCGGGGTGGAGCTCAGCTCGCCAAAGCCGGCCTTCGCGATATCTCCCCTGCCGAACTTTTTCAAAAGTTCCCCGGCCAGGTCCAGCACGTTTTTCCCACGCGCGCCGGTGCGCAGTATTATGGCCAGCAGCTCCTCCTCCGCCAGCTTCTCCGGGCCATAACGCATCATTTTTTCCCTCGGCCGTTCCACCCTCGGCATATCCTGTATCGTCCCAGCGCCTTTCATAGCCCCCCCTTAGACGGCAAACCGTCGGCCCGAACCGCCGATAAATAGCATAGCAGGCCAGCCGGACACCGTATTGTCGGGTTAAGAATTGACCCTAAAGACCCAAAATGACATAGGCCGTTAAACATCCTCCGGATAGTCCTATTGCCTCATTCGGGATCTCTCTGTTTAACCTACAATACATTCAAGGCGCTTTATTCACGGCGCCTGCTTACGGGAGGGAACAATGAAAAAATCAAGTTTGCTCGCGGTAGCGGCCGCGCTCGCTCTTTCTACCGGCGCATACGCCGCGGAGGTTGATTTCGACAAGGGAATAGACGATGTGCTGGATATCGTTAATACGCTTGGTCCCCAGCAGTATAGCGGGATTCCCCAACCGGGCCATTTCCAGCCGGTTAATAATGGCGGCCACAACGATAATCATCCCGGGAACTTTGATAACCATCCCGGAAATATAGGCAACCATCCCGGGAACTTCGATAATCACCCCGGAAATATCGATAACCACCCCGGCAATATCGGCAATCATCCCGGGAACTTCGATAATCACCCCGGAAATATCGATAACCACCCCGGACATATCGATAACCATCCCGGCAACCACGACGGCTGGGACAATCACCCCGGCAACATTGACAACCATCCCGGAAACCACGACGGTTGGGACAACCACCCCGGGAATATAGATAACCATCCCGGAAACCATGACGGTTGGGACAACCACCCCGGCAACCACGACGGCTGGGACAACCACCCCGGCAACCACGACGGCTGGGACAACCACCCCGGCAATCACGACGGCTGGGATAGCCACGATGGTTACCCCTATTCACCCGTCTATCCCGAATTGAACTGCCGCACCTGGGAATTCTCCGCGCAAACACCCAACACCCGCACCGAGGAACTCAGCGGCGAAGAGCCTAGCTTCGACTGCTATATGAACAACGGGGTACAGTACTGCAGGCATACCGGCCGGTACTTCACCAGGAAGATCACCGTCAACATAGGGCCCCGCGCCCTTGAGACCTGGGAGAAAGAGAACCTTAAGGTCTGCCTTGACCCGGGCAATTCGCCCCGCGTCGACACCTCGGACATGCTTTACCAGTACACGGTAAACTCCCAGGACCATGACGGATTTTTCTTCGGCCATGCCACCGTCTTCGACCTGACGCCAGGCTTGAAAAAGCCGTCCAACCCGGATTCAAAAGAGCTCTCCGTTAACAGCGTGGGAGTAACTGCCGCCGGCGACGTGCGCCTGGTGCTGAACGACAACCGGGCCATGTACTTCAAGGGCGAGAAGATAGACATATCCGTAAGCGGCATGAACATCCCGGATATGACACAGCTCACCCCGGAGGGTATTGCTAACTCGTTCGTGGAGATAAACGCTCAGGGCTCCTTCGACGTGGCCCCTTCGTATGACATCAAGCTTATGAACGCTCCCAAGCCCGGCAAGTACATGATAACCATAAAGTTCACACGCCGCGGCCCGCTCTCAACCGGCGCCGAAGCCAGCACCATAGAGAGCTTTGACCTGAAATAACAACGCAGCCAGAAAAAATCCCGGCGGCCGCAAGGCGCCGGGTTTTTTTATTCCAGTGCCGGAGGCGAACCGCGGAGTCCGGACCTGCCGTCCCCCGGGCCGGCGGGCCTAATTGCGCATTTTAGACGTCGGAAGGACTTTCGCCGCACACCACTTTAAGTTCCAGTATACGGTCCACCCGGAAAACACGGCTGGCGCCGCGCTCAAGGCAGTGGGCTTCAAGCCCCTTGAAAGTTTTATTCATGTAGCTGCAGTCGCCCACGGCTACGGGCCTTACGGTGCGGCGGCTCTTCTCGTCGGCCGCCTTAAGATAGGTCATCTCGAGCAGGCTGCCGTCCTCTATAGCCTGCTCTATAAGCTTGATTTTCTCAGCCAGCGGCATAGCCAGCTCGCTTGCCCCGTACTGGTGGCCGGTCACGTAGCGCACTATCCGCCAGTCGGTCATCACGTCCGAGGGACGAACCGGGCGCGCGAGCGACAGCCCCTCCAGCGACACGCATCGGCTGAGCGCCACGTAGGTCTGCCCAGCGGCGAAAGCCCTGCGCCCAAGATCTATTATAGCCCGCTCGAAAGTTTTACCCTGGCTCTTGTGTATGGTAACACCCCAGGCCAGTTTGAGCGGATACTGCGTGAAGGTACCCGCGGTCTCGGTTTTTATCCTGCCGGCCTCTTTATCCACGGTAAAATGAAAGAGTTCCCAGGAAACGGCCTCTACAGGTTCCACTGAGCCGTCGTCCAGCCGGACGTGTATCACGTCGGCCTCACCCGGCAGCCCCCTCATGATATCCTGGACCGCGGCCATGGTTCCGTTCACCCAGCGGCCGTGCGCGTCGTTATTCAGCATCATAACCTGGGCGCCGGGTTTAAGGTGAAGTTCCTCGTCAGCGGGGTACGAATCGCGGGTGAACTTGCCGGTTATCCCGGCCCGGTAAACGTGCGCGCGTCCGTCAAGGCTCCGCAGGCGCTCGTTGTTTATCTGGGCGGCGTCAAAGTTGGTGGTCAGGAGCCTCACCACCACGCCCCTGCCCGAACTTTCCACGTCCGCGCCGGTCCGGCGGTTCAGGCTGGCCAGTTGCGCCGGTTTTATAGAGTTGTTCCTTATCGCGTTAAGTATATCTATAAAGCCCTGGTCTTTCTGCCGGTAGATCTTCTCAAGCTCAAGATATTCAAGCCCGGCCTTCTTAAAAACCATCGCGTTGAAGAAATACGGGCCATCGTAATAGGAGGAGAATATTTCCCGTTCCGCGCCGGTAACCACCGGCGGAAGCTGGTAGAGGTCGCCAAACAGGGCCAGCTGCGCGCCGCCGAAGGGGAGGGAGGGGTCGCGCCCGTTCAGCCGCATGTGGGCGTCGACGCAGTCCATCAGGTCGGCCCGCACCATGGAGGCCTCGTCTATTACTATAACTTCCAGGGCCTTGTATACCTCGGCATCCTTTTTGCGGGCCCGCTTAACCTTGTCCGGGGTTATGCCGGGCTTGAAGCCAAAGAAGGCGTGTATAGTTTCCCCGGCCACGTTCAGGGCGGCTATGCCCGTGGGGGCCAGCACCACAATTTTTTTCGAGGTATGGGCGCGGAAATAACGCAGGAGGGTGCTCTTGCCGGTACCAGCTTTGCCGGTCACGAACAGGTTGCGGCTGCCGTGCTGCAGCAGATGCAGCGCCTTGGCGAACTGCTCGTTAAATTCTATATGCGTATCTTCGGTCATGCTTTAATCTCAATTTTACCATTTGCCCGGACACATAAAGGTGCTTCTTCAACGCGGTTAATGGCGGCGAACCCGGCCGCCGTTCACGCGATAACGATTAGGCCTTTAGACCTATAGACACATAGGTCCTTTGGCCCTTGAGTGAAGTCATCCCGGGCTGTAAACTATGCGTGCTAACGTGTAATCCCCGGGATTGGCTGGGGAGCATCCACCTCCGGACCTTAATCCGGATTCACCACGGAAGGGGCTCGGCAATCGGGTTTGCGCTCGGACGGACCCCGGCAAGTGGAGATGGATTACAACACGTGAACAAGAACCCTCCCGCATCCACAGCACGCAAAGCAGCCGTCTCCGCTGTAATACTTTTTTTATCCGTATTTCGTTTTTCTCCCGCCGCCAGCGCCCAATCCCTCGATCAGCTGAATAATTCCGTTCCGGCCGTCGAAATACCGCTGGCTCCGGTCCCGGGAAACGCAACCCTTTATACGGCGGCCCCCGGGCTGAACGTTTATTTCCTCAGCGTCGGGCAGGGCGATTCCATTTATCTGGAACTGCCCAACGGCCAGAACGCCCTTATAGACGGCGGCCCCTCCAAGTCCGCCACCGGCGCCCTCGCCCAGTTCCTCAGCCAGAAGAAAGTTTCAAAGATAGACTATGTGGTGCTCACGCACCCCCACGCGGACCACTATAAAGGCTTGCAGTATGTTTTTTCGGCCATCACTGTAGGCAATTTTTACGATACGCGCATGGATAACACCGCCGCCACCGGGGATGAGGCGCTGCGCAGCCAGGTTAAAGCCCTGGGCGTCAATACCTTCTACCCGGCCCCCGGAGACGATATTTCATGGGGTCCCGGCGGCTTGGGCGTAAAAGTCTTCAACTCCTGCCCCGAGCCCGTGCAAAGCAGCGACGGAAGCATTATAAATAACTGTTCCCTTACTATAAAGGTCACGTATCAAAACGCTTCTATGCTCTTTGTGGGCGACGATCAAAGCGACGCGGAAGCCCGCATGGTGGCGCGGTTCGGCGCTGAACTCAAGTCCGACGTGCTTAAGGTCGGACACCACGGCAGCCCATACTCCTCCAGCCAAGCCTTCCTGGAGACCGTAATGCCCAAGAAAGCCTTCATAGAAGTCGGCAAGAACAACTACGGGCACCCGGCCCAATCCTCGATCGACCGCATCAAAGCAGTAGGCGCCTCCGTATTCCGAAGCGACCTGGACGGCACGCAGGAATTTTCCGTGGACGGCCTTTCCGAACCGGTAGAACCCAGCGAAGACTGAACGCGTTTTCCCCATATATCCGGCCTCCCCGCTCACAAATAGTGTAGCAGGCGTACGCGACAACGTAGTGTCGCGTACGACGCGCCGCTTATTAAGTATTTTTACATGGGAAATAAAAACCGCCGGGCGTATGCCGGCGGTTTTTATCTGAGGGCAAGAACGCCTTACAAACCGTTTATAAGCTGATCCAGCGCCTTGGAGCCGCCTGAGTACCTCAGCGGCACTATGGCACCGGAAATATCCACGCCGGTAAATTCAGGCTTGGCCGTAAACACTTCGCCGGCGTCAAGCGCGCGGCCCGGCAGCACGGGTATGGTCTGCGTCACACAGTGTATGGAGCCGCCGTCCCTGATGCTGTCTTCGGAGGGCACGGGTACCACGGTAACCCCGGAGATCCCTGCCTGGTAAGCGGCCTTGGCCGCGGCTTCCTCTTCGGGATGCCCGGAATAAGACGGTATTATGGCGACCTTGTTCACTATCAGGGAGTTCGTATAGGTGTACCAGGTGCCTGAATCCTGCCAGCCCTTTACCTGTATAACCTTAAAGGGCTCGCCGTCCGCGGCCTTGCGGCCCTTGAAGAAAGCGATGGCCTTTTCCGCGTTGGTCTTGAAGGGTTCGGTTTCGGCCACGGAAATAAGGACCGTGTGGTCGTTAAGCAGTTTCATGAACATGTCCATGTGCCCGGTGCCGTCGGCCGGCTCACCCGGGTAACCGGCGTACTCAAAGGCGTAGATATTGCGCACGTTGAAGTAGCTTTTAAGCGCCGAGTCCACCGCTTCCGGCGACATGCCCGAGTTCCAGATATAGGTGCGCTTAGTCATGAACAGGTCGCCCTTGGAGTCCACCATCAGGTTGCCGCCGTCCAGTATGATAGGCATGCTGTAAACTTCAATTTTTTTGACCTTCCCCAGGTTCGCCGGCAGGGCATCGTCGTTGCGGCGATACTGGTAATGGCGGTAAATGGTGTCCACTATGCCGGGGCGCCCTTGGCCCGCGGAGACACCGAAGGGACCGTAGTCGCGCATCCATACAGTGTCTATGGGTGCGTTTATCCTTGAGTAGCTGGCGGCGGGAACCCCCGGCACGCTGGCCGGGGCCGACACGCCCCAGAGCTGCGCATGGCCGGGGCCGGTAACCGCCTTGCCTATTAAAGAGAGCATGTCAGTATAGCCGGCCCAGCCGATCACCACCGCGCCCACGGGCTCGTATTCGGCCGGTATGCGGAAATCCGCGGGAGGCGCGGCTTTCTCGCCGGGAATTATCGACGGCGGCCTGCCGTCCGATCTCTCACGGCCGGCGTCTATCCAGTTTGGAAGGGGTTTATTCAGATCCAGGGCAAAGGCGGAGGAGGAAAAAAGTCCGGCGAAGAACAATGCGGTGAATAAGTTGAGTTTTTTCATGAGGTGGTCTTTCAGCTCCATTTCAGCTATATGCGCGCGAAACCCGGCTCCGGCGGGTCACTGTTAAATTATAAATGGAGGAAGCTCTCCACGCATGGGTATTAAGGGCAGATCCTTGTAGGACCCGCGCGGGCTCCGTCAGCGGGTCCAGCCGGCAGCCGTTTCGAATATCGGGGCTGTGCGCATGGATGCGGCCTCCGGATTGAAGCCTGAGGCCGGGAAGCCGTCCGCCTTTGAGTCATAGTACGCTATGGCGCTGAGGCCGAAGGAGACCTCGTTCTCAAGCTGCGAGTAGGCTATCCTGAAAAAGCCTTTTTCCCCCCAGCCGCTGTCCCAGCTGTTCTTGACTATGAAATATTGCCCGGCGTCGTCGTAACCCACCAGCAGCACGGCGTGGCCGCCCAGCTTTTTCCCGGTCGTGTAGGAATAAACCCCGGTCTTGTAGTACATGAAATCTTCATACACCATCATGGCGATGGGCAGGGGCCCGTAATTCACCAAAGCGGCTTTTATAGACTCGAGATCCTGGGGAACCGAGCCCCAGTTCCCTATCTTGTATGCGGAGCCCTGCCAGCCGGGGGCGGCTGCGGAACAGTCGCCGTTCGTGGCGGTGTAGGGATAGGCGGATTCCAGCGGAAGCCCGGTCTTCTTCAGGAAGGCCGCGGACAGGCGCCCGCCGCCGCAGGAGCCCGTGCCGCTGCAGGAGACCAGCACCTGCTCGGAAAGATCGATGTCCGTTCCGGGCTTGTTCTGGGTCCGCAGGATATACGATTCCAGGCCGCCGGTCATGGCGAAGGCCCAGCATGAACCGCATTTTTTCTGATTGCGGGGCGCGGTCACGAAATTCCCGTTAAGATCGCGCCAGTCCAGCGAAACCGGCAACCCGGCCGCGGCGACAAGCGGCGCGGGCGGCGCGCCCACGGGCTCGAAATTCAAGCCTACCAGGTAGCGCCAGTCTTCGCGTGGAAGGCTGGCGACGGCGGTTTCGCCGGCCGTCCAATTGGCGCCCTTTTCTTTTATGGCATTCTGCACCCTGGCGACCTGGTCCTTAACGTCGTCGGATGCGCGCTCCTGCGCGTAGGAAGCCGCTGCGAATACGCTCAAAACGAAGATGCCCGCTAACGCGGATATATATCTTTTGTTGATCATTCGTCTACCTCTTTATAATTGTTGAACGCTGGCGACAGGTTTAAAGGCAAATTCTACCGCTTGCCCTTGAGCGATGTCAACTGATTTAAATCAGCACCTGTTCCGTTTTTTCAGGCGGTCGCGGCTGTGCCGGGCCCTTGCGCCTGCGGCCGAGCTGCGGGCGAATTACGACCGCGGGTGCCCATCCTGGTCATCCAGACTGCGCCAAGCCCCAGCATTACACCGAAAGCCATCAGCATTAAGCCCGCGAGGGAAAGAATACCGCCTATGAAAGGTATCATTTTCCCGAAGAACAGCAGCAGTACCATCACGCCGCCGCCGGCGGCTGCCTTACCGGGAAGCCCGGCCGGCCCGGCCTTCTTTATACCTTCAAAGAACCTGCTCTGCAGGACCACGCTGAAAGCGCTAAGGCCCAGCACCCCGGCCGCCGCGAACAGCGCCAGCGCGAACGGGACCAAGGGGATCCCCAGCACCGAAACGACCATAAGGACAAGTCCCGGAAAAAAACCCATCAGCATAAGGGCTCCTGTGCCGCAGGCGCGCCACATGTCCCCGGATATTGCCGCGGCCACGGTCTCGACGTTCCTCGGGAAAAAGACCGCCGGCAGAAGCAACAGTATGAACACGGTAATTACTATGGAGAATAAGATAGCGAATCCGAGCCCTATAAGGCCGCCTATCAGCCAGGGGTTGAGTTTACGCCTGTCCCCCCCCGAGGCATAGCGCGACAGCCTCAGCACCCGCGGCAGCACATTACGAAGCGCGCGAATGTCCAGGTTGCGCACCTCGCCCCTGAGGACCGTGTTTTCACTTTTAACCACGGAACCGCCGACGGCCGATATATCGCCGTCCACCTGCCCGGCCCCGGAAAGCGATACGCGGCCGCCCACGCTCGCCACATTGCCGGAAACTTTACCGGATATCCCGATGGGGCCGCCCACGCTCACGACATCCCCCGCCGCCGTTCCGGGTATAAATATCGCGCCGCCCATGGAGACGATGTCGCCGGTTACCTCCCCATTGACGGTTACCGAGGACCCGCCTATGGAGACGGCGTCCCCGTCCAGCACGCCGTTTACGGTTATGGATTTGTCCGTGGCCACATCCCCGCTGAAGGTCTGGCCTTTTTCAATAAGCACGTCCTCGTGGCGCAGCTCGTCCCGGCGCGCGTGCGCGGCCGTGGCAAAGCAGGCCAGCGTTAAGGCAAGTAATGCGTATTTTTTAATTTTTTTCATTTCAATTCTCTCCATAACCGTCAGTTTTTATCCGCGGCCGTCCTGATACGCGCCAAAGGGGCGACGGCCGCCGCGCAGAGGATCGCGGCGGCCGTCATTTCGTGATAAGGGGGCATGGCATCCAGGGCCCAACCCGCGATCAGCGGGGCAGCTGCGGCCAGTTTTGCCAGTATAAGCGCTCCATGCGCGGCCAGCAGGCTGAACGCCCGCGAAACGCCTCCGGGCTCTATGAGCGCGGCCGCGATATTCCCGAAGTTTGCGTGGATCAGGCGGGCCGCCAGGAAAGACAGTCCCGCTGACCAGGCCGCGACAATAACACCGCCTGCCTTCAATGCCCGCTGCAGCCAGGTTTCAGCCGCCGCCTGCTCCTCTATCGCGGCCATCACCCGGGCACCGAACCCGGCCCGGGGGCTGCTATAAGGCAGGGCGGCGATAGCCTTGGCTATAAGTTTTTCAGTATTGTCGGCGTTCATATTACGGTCTCTCCTTCAATACGGCCCCGGCCCGTGAACGGTTGCATCAGTTCCGGGTCGGCGGCCATTTTAGCCTTCATCATTTCCCTGGCCCGGAACAGCCTGTTCTTTACCGTGCCCTCCGGCGCGTTTATTACGCGGGCAATTTCGGCCGGGCCCATGTCCTCGCGGTACTGCAGCAGCAAGACCTCGCTGTACAGCGGCGGCAGCGAGGCCAGCAAGGCCTCTATGCGCTCCGCGTCCAGGGCGGCGCCCACTCCATCCTCAACGGGGACAGCGCCGTCGGGAAGGTCTGAAAAATCTTCAGCGTCCATGGAAACGGTTTTATTGCGGGCGCGGAGAGCGTCCATGGCGGCATTGTGGGCTATCCGGAAAAGCCAAGGGGCGAACGGGCAGGCCGGGTCATACGAGGAAAGACCGCGGAAGGCCTTGACGAACGTTTCCTGCGCGGCGTCTTCCGCCGCCTGCGGGTCCTTAAGGAGGCGCAGAGCGAAACTATATACCCTGTCCTGATAGATCTCAAGGATGCCGGAAAAGGCGGAGCTGTCCCCGCCAAGGCAGCGGCGCGTCAGCTCTATTTCGTTTTCAGCCATTATAAGCGTTACGGGCCGGGAACACTTTTGGTTGCACTATGCCGCCTGCCGCGGTTTACAAGCTTACCTGCAGTCCCGCGGGCACATCCCGTTCGATCTCTCAAAATCGTCGCAGGTCCCGTCGCCGCACTTCCCGCCTCCCCCGCTGCCGCCTGCCCCGCCGCCAGGGCTTTGAGCGGGAACCGGCAGGACGACGCCGCATTGCGACGAACACTTTACAGGGTCGCTGTATTTCTTCGTGCAGGAATCCATGCAGGGGCTCCGCCCGGGAGCCGGGGGCTCTTCCGCTCCTTCCGCGCCCGGCGCATTCTCATCCGGCAGATCCGGCCCGGTTTCACCGTTTTTAGTGCAGGTGTAATCCCGCAGCCCGAAAATGCGGGCGAGTTCCGCTACCGTGCGCCTGTTCAGTACCTTTGCGTTCGGCGGAACAAGGTCGCAAATACAGCCGCCGCGGGGCGCATAAGAGCCGATTTCCCCGAGGATCTGCATGTCGGTCCTTCCCCAGGACGGCACAGGATCGGATCTTAATACGCCGCTCGTATAGCCCGGATAGGCGCCCAGGCATTTTATCGTTTTCCAGGAGCGCAGAAGCGCGGCTTTCTGCCGTGCCTTGTCGGGATTGCTCCCGGATAGGCCGGCCCCTCCGGGCCCGGTGCTCTCTACGGTAAAGATATTGGCTTTCCCGTATTTATTGCTCAGTTCGCCGAGTATAGCGATAAGGTTGGATTCGGCGTAGCCGTCCCTTGAATATTCGACATGGTTCGAGTTCAGGACCGCGTCTATGTACGGACTGCGGTAAATGGCGGCGTTATTTCCGCCGAAAAGACCCAGGATATGGCCTCCGTCCAGACGTTTGATAAGCCCGGTGAAGTATGCCCTGTACTCGTCGCGCACGTGTTCCCTGAAGTCGTACAGGTCCCTGCCCTGCCGCGTCAAATCGCTAAGATCTATCCAGAACACGGTGAAGAAATTATCCGGGAAAGGCCCGTCTTTGCCTTCCTTGAGTAATTTTTTCGGGTCCGGGAGTTTAGCCGCCGCCAGGGTCAGGCCGTCTTCGCCCCACGCCCGCGCCAGCTCCGAGTCTGACGCGTATCTCCCCCTGAGCCAGGAGCGGAACATTTTCTGCGCGCTCTCCGAATAATCAGCCACCTGCCCGGGATGCTCCGAGATACCCTTCAGCCCTCCGTATACGCCGAAGCTGAGCACGATATAGCTGGGCCCGTACTCGTCTTCGCCCGAGGGGCCGAGGGAGAAGACCCATCCTATCAAAGCGGGGTTGCTCTTATACCGGTTTACCAGGGCGGTCAGGTAAGCCGAATAATCTTTTTTAAACGCCTCGGAGCCCATCGACGGCACATTATATTTCCAGCCGTAGGAATCTGTTTCACAGTCGGAGCACCGGCTATAGGCCGGGTTCCCGTGAAAAGGGGCGCACATCGGCAGGCCGCTCTCGTGCATTAAAGCCGCTCCGTTCTGTCTGTCCAGGTCGCAGCAGTACAGCGCCTCCCTGGGCTGACCGCAGCACCTGTCGTCCCCGGGAGCGCAGATCTCTTCGGGAACGCAAGCGTGGTCCGAATCTTTTTCCTGGGGAATGCAAACTTCGTTCATCGCCCGCTTCACGGCCTCCGGGAAACCCCGCTCCCTCTGCCACCAGCCGGCCAGGAAGGTGTCGATCTTGGGGTCTATCATGACGTGAATATCGTTTTGCGCGGCGTAGCGCATGGCTTCGTCCAGGGGCGCAAAATTCAAAGCCGCGCCTATATCCGCGGGGCGGCGCGCCGAACGGTCCAGGTCCGGCCAGAAAATGTCAAGTATCAGGGTATTGGCGCCCTTAGCTTTCATAGCCCCTATCTGTTTTTTCACGCCTTTAAGCCAGGTTCCATCCCCGTAGTCGGAGCGCCCCGGGAACAGGAGGTAATCCATCCTGTTCACGAAAGTTACGCTGTCCCTTCCGTCGATCAGTATCCGCGGATGTCCGCCTATAACCTTAACCTCCGTCTTTACTACGGAGCTCACGGCCCCGGCGCCTCCGGAACAGTTAACGGGCAGGCACGGCCAGAGGGTAAAAGCGGACAATGCGGTTAAAAATAATGTTTTCATGCCCTTCCGGAATTCCCAGTAAATTAATTGTCCTTAAGGACCCGAAGCTATTTCCGGCCTTTCAAATATTCATAAACGATATCCGCCACGAATTTATGCCCGTATGCATTCCAATGATTATCTATCTCCGAATCGAATCTTTTGTTGTTTTTTGCGAAATCGAGTTTCATCGGCTCCGTCAGGTCGATATATCCGACATCGCGCTTTGCGCAGATCTTCCGCATCATTTCGTGCATCCACAGGACACGGCTTGAATTTAAAGAACCGCTGTATATCGCCTGCCTTGGAGCATCGAGCACAAAGATCACCCTTCTGCTGATATTTTCCTCCTTTATTTTACGCACCAGGTAATCAGTTGCCTCATAAATAGCCTTTTCGTGGCTCCGGACTTCCTCGGGCTGTACATTCGCCTCGAAATACCCGCCTGGCCAATGTTTTGTCAGCATATCCGCGATCCGGAGATTTATGAACAAATACCGGAACAAAGAACTCCTGCCCAGCAGCCTCTTGATCTTGTTAAACCTCTCCTGTTCGCCGCTTAAAACCGGCGGTATTTCGACGAAAGCGTGCTTGCCCTTCTCGTGGGAGACGCGCATAAAATGACTTTTCTGGGAGTAGAACTCTAAAATGCTTTGGGCGAAATCGTTGTGCACCACATTGATTATCAGGACGTCAGGATCAAAGTGCCTGTCGACATATCTTGCCATGTGCAGATACTGCGACAAGGCGGCCCCGCTTGCTCCGAACGCGTATACCTCATAATCCGGATACAGCTTCCCTCTCAATAAAAAGGGATAATTTTTATCCGCGTCCACCTGGAACGCTTCGATGAAGGAATCCCCTATTACCGCGATAAGTTTTTTATCTTTGCGGGCGGAATAATCGACAGGATAGTTCCATCCCATGTTGTTTATGTCCCACTTTGCTTTTGATCCCGGCGAATCTGCCGATCGTTATCATCCCGCTTTTTCGCACGCTGGAATACCTGTACATCCTTTCCTGTTCGTCGAAATATTGCCCGGGAGGATCAGAGGCGGGGATAACGAACCTGAAAAACAACTCCAGGATAATAAAAATAACCAGCAAAGCGGGGACCGTTACGAACAGGATATTCTTAAAGCTTCCCGTGTTTTTCATGTTGATCACCGGCACGGCGTACAGGTTAACAAGCGGGGAACATAAGCGCAGCTGTCACGCCCCCCGGACCCCCCTTTTCCCGCCCGCCAGATCCGCGAAAAGGTCCTTGTACCGCTATGATACCAAAAGCGGCGGCGTTCTTATCGGTTTTTCGCCTCCGGAACGGCTGTCCGTGCGACCGGTCAAATTATCCCGCCGCTTGAATACGCATTTGCCCAAAGACGGGCATGTATAAAAATAGAAGAAGGCGGGCCCAGCCCGCCTTCTTCGCGTTTTAAAAGTTAACTGCTCTTATTTCCAGCAGGTACCGCTCCGGACGTCCTGTTCCTGGCGGTTGCAGCCGGTGACGGAGCAATAGCCCGCCTGTCCCTGGACCGACTGCATGCAATGCAGCGACGCACTGTCCCTGGCGCTGCCTTCGTCGTCGCGCAGGTCGCCGGTAAAGGTGGGGAGAGGGTTCCCCGTTGTCTGAGCGGGGTTGAACTGGGCCGTGCAGACGAATTGCTGAACGGAGCACGTGTACCGGCATTTGCCGTGTATAGAGAGGCATTCCTGGCAGGAACGCATATAGTCAGGCCCGCCGCCGTGCCCGCCCCAGTGCTCTTCATACCCCTGGTCCATCGCCACGCAATTCATATCACCGTAGCCGTGGTTTCCCGGGTAATTGTTGTTGTTATTGTTGCCGCTGTTCGCGATGACATCGATGAGACCGTCAACCCAGGGATTCCCTTTGTTGGTTTTATCGGCTTCGAAGTAAATGGTCCTGACGGGCTTGCCTTTCTCCGTCATGATAACGGTCAGCTTGTCCGAGCTGGCTTCCGGAACCGCGGCGGCTTCCGTCTGCTGGGGAGCCTGAAGGGCCAACTGGTCCGCGGCTTTGGAAGCCCCGGCGAACACGGAATTGGCGGAAACGAGCGTTAACGCTGCGACTGAGAAGAAAAACAACTTTTTCATTTAATGCCTCCTGATTTTTTGCTGTTCTAATATTGTACGACTTAGCGGCCGTTCGCTTAAGGTTCTAAAGCCCCGTTATTTCGCGGCATTGGGCCCACCCCGGCATAAGCATAAAGGGCAATGGGGGCGCCTGCGCCGCTGACTTTTTATATTATTTGCCCGGGGCCGATCCCCAAAGCTTAAGGACTGCCAGTTCCTCTTCGGCGGAACTTACTTTTTTAAAACGGGCTCCGGAAACGCCGTTGACGCGCCCCTGGCATTCGGACCAGGTGGCGTGGCGTTCCACGCGGCCGTCCACCAGGCTCAGGTAGAACCCGCCTGTTTTTGACTTCGGTTTTGAGGAACCCCGGATCCCGCGCGGCGCGGGCTTGTGCAGATGCCCGGCTTCGGGCTCCAGAAGCGAATAGCCGCAGCCCACGGCGGGCCCGTCGTAAAGGTCAGGCCGCAGCCCTTTGGAGAAAGCTACCGCTATGACGTCGCAGCGCTCGTTTATTTCCTGGCCGGCGTGGCCCTTTACGTGCACCCAGGAGAGGCGGCCGCGGGTCCGCGCCAGGGCGTCTATGCTCTCCCATAGGTCGCGGTTGACCACTGGCTTGCCTTCGGACGTGATCCAGCCTTTGCGTTTCCAGCCGTGTATCCAGCCCTTGATGCCGTTAACGAGAAGCCCTGAATCCGTGTACAGCTTGACCGGTTCGGGCCGCTCACGCACCGCTACAAGCGCCGCTATGGCGGCGGACATCTCCATGCGGTTATTGGTAGTGGGCCGCTCGCCCCCGCCTAACTCGCGAACGCGGCCTTCGGGAAATATGATCACCGCCGCCCAGCCGCCCGGCCCGGGATTGCCGGAACAGGCCCCGTCACAGTATATGTGTATGGTCTTTTCCATCGCCCGGATACCGCCGGCCGCGTCTTACCTTATTTTCCTGTCGGCCAGCTTTTTCACTTTGGCTTCTATGAAGGTGCCCAGGCCCTTTCCGGCCAGCGCGAGCGTCTTCATCTGCCTTACGTTTTCGCTGCCGGCGCTCTGGTTGGAATACCGGTAAACAGCCTGCGTTTTGAAACCGACGGTCACATAATCCTTAGCCAGTTCGTAAGAAGCCACCGTTGATTTCCCGCTTAAGTTCTTATAGGGTTTCATTTTTTCCTTTTTTACGGACACTACAGCCGCTATCATACTAACAAATCTCCGGCCGCTCAAGACACCGAAAAAGAGCCGCCCGCCTTTACATATTCCCCTGTTCCACGTCGGGAAGGGCGGTTATAGCGCCGAGGAAAAGCCTGCCGTATTTTTCCACGCGCTTTTCGCCCATGCCTTTTATCCCGAGCAGGGCGTCGAGGGTCAGCGGTTTGGAGGCCGCCATTTCCAGCAGAGCCGTATCGTGGCAGACAACATAGGGCGGTATGCCTGCCTTGTCGGCCAGCGAGCGGCGCAGCGCCCGCAGTTTTTCGAACAGTTCCTCATCCTCCCTCAAGAAGACGCCGGGCGCGTTTTTGAGGGCTTTGGATTTTTTCCTGCCTTTTGCCGGCTGCGCGGGCAGGCCGAGGCGCACCATTCCCTTGTCCTGGCAGAGGGCCCGTCCGGCGGCGGTTATGCGCAGCAGGGGATATTCGCCGTCCTCGGTGACCTCCAGGCAATCCTGCACTATAAGCTGGTCTATCCACGAGCGTACGGCGGGTTCGCCGGCCTCTTTGAGCAGGCCGAAAACCTTAAGCTGATCGTGCCCGTTCGCGGCCATGCGCTCGCTTGCGCGGCCCAGCAGCAGGTTCACAACGTAGCCGGTGCCGTAGCGGCCCTCGGCGCGCCAGGCCGCGCTTAAAACCTTTTTGGCCGTAAGCCGGGCCTCCTCCTCGGTGAGGCCCTTCGTCTCGCCAAGGCAAACGTCGCAGGCCCCGCACCCCCCCGCCCCGGCGGGTGTCCCGTCAGCCGGGTATGGCTCCCCGAAATGCTCCGACAGCAGGCTGTGGCGGCAGACCGGCGAGACCGCGAAGCGGCCGATGTCCCGCAGCTGCCGCTCTATGGTCCGGGCGCGCTCGGGCGAAAGGTTTACGTCTTTTTTTGCCAGCCAGCGGTGAGTGGCCAGGTCGGATGCCGAGAATAACAGCGTGCACTCGGCGCTCAGGCCGTCGCGCCCGGCGCGGCCGCTCTCCTGCTGGTAATGCTCCACCGAGCGCGGCGTATTCGCGTGCACAACATAGCGCACGTTCGAGCGGTCTATACCCATGCCGAAGGCTATGGTTGCCACCACCACATCCAGGCGCTCGTTCACGAAGTCGTCCTGCGCCTTGCGCCTTTCCCCGGCGTTCAGGCCCGCGTGGTACGGAGCGCTCGAAACACCCTCAGCTTTAAGTTTTGCGGCCAGGCGTTCCACGTCCTTGCGGGTTTGGGCGTAAACTATTCCGCCCTCGCCAGGATGGCGGCGCACCGTCTCCAGCACCTGTTTGAACTGGTCGCGGCGGGGGAAAGCGCGGTAAACGAGGTTGGGCCGGTCAGGGTGACCGACAAGCACCGCGGGGGAGCGCAGCGCCAGCTGGGCCAGGATATCCTCCCGGACGGCCGGCGTGGCGGTGGCGGTGAGCGCCATGCGCGCGGCTTTCGGGAAAAGGTCCAGCGCCTCCGTAAGGCGGCGGTATTCCGGGCGGAACTCGTGGCCCCAATGTGAGACGCAGTGCGCCTCGTCCACGGCGGCAAGTATCAGGCGCGGGGCTATCAGGTCGAACAGGTCCCCGGCCAGCAGGCGCTCCGGGCTTACGTACAGCAAGGTTGTCCTGCCGGCGGCGAGATTGGCGTAGACTTCGCGCCTGGGGGCAGCTTTCAGATTGGAGTGCAGCGCGTCCGCGGCCAGCCCGGCCTCGCGCGCGGCGGCCACCTGGTCGTCCATGAGGGCTATCAGCGGGGATACGACCAGTACCAGGCCGCCGCCCATGGCGGCCGGCAATTGGTAGCACAGGCTTTTGCCGCCGCCCGTTGGCAGGACAACGAGGCAGTCACGCCCTGAGAGCGCGGCCTCTATCGCCTCGCGCTGCAGCGGCTTGAATACGGTGTAACCCCAGTGCTGTTTTAAAACTTTTTCTGGCGTCATGAAAAGATGATCTTCCGGTTAAATATCGATACGGGCCCGCGTTTTTGCCCGCGGGAAACCGGAAGCGCTTGAAATACTATAGCATGCGGAACGGAGGATTTTACCGCGCCTTCCGATCACCTGACCGGCATTTTATGGCTAAAAAGATGCCAGCCGGTCTTTCCAGGCATAAAAATGAGAGCCCCCGCGAACGGGGGCTCTTCAATTGGCACACGGGCCATAACCGCTATAACCGAACCAACAACCGCTTACTTAAGGGGCGGACCGGGCGACCCGGACGCCTAAGCGGCCGGACCGGAACACCCACCCGGGAGCAAGCTACGCCTCAAGGCGGCCAGCCGAACCGGGACCCGGAAACCGCGCCGCCCTAAAGGGCGGGAGACGGTCCGGGCACTCCCCGCGAACGCGCCGATAATAAACCGCGAACCGGGGGATACGCGCCTGGGGCCCGGATGACCGGGAGCCCCGAAACAACAACACCGACGGCGCTCTGAAAAGATCAAGACTACATTACGAGTATAACAGACGAACCTTGACTTGTCAACCCCCCTGGCCGCGCCGCGCTATTCGCCGCGCTCACCCAGTGGTCAAGCCCGCCGTTAAAGATGCCAAAAAACAAGCGGGCCGCACAAATTTATGCGGCCCGGGACGCCAACTGAAATCGGGGAGCAAGACCCTACTGTATAGTAAAATCCTCAAGCCTGGCGAAGGAAAAACCGCGCTTGCGCAGCTCGGGGACAGCCATCTCGAGCGCCTCTTTTTCGTGCCATTCGGGATGATTAAAATGCATTATCACCACGGCTCCATGCCGCGCGCCTTTTAAAATATTTTTCTCCATTGTTTTAGCGGAAGCCTTGCTTGCGTCGCCGGACAAGATGTCATAACTGACCACCTCCATGCCCAGCCGCTTCGCCACTTTCAGGGAAAGCTCATCTGTATAAGCGGTCGCGGAGCGGAAGAAAAGCGGGCGGCGGCCGCTGAGCCCGGATATTCTTCTCGCGCCCAGTTCCATCTCGTCAATGACGTCGCTAAGGTTCCGCGTCGCATGGACCTTGAACATCGTACGGCCTTCGGTGGAACACAGGCGGTGCATAAGGCCATGATTTTCTATTTCAAAAAGCGGGTCTTTCGCCAGCTCCGCGAAGGTGCTTTTGTTTTTCTCGAGCCAGATGCCGCTGACGAACAAGGTCGCGGGGATCTGCTCGCGGCGGAGGTAATCTATAAGAGCGGCGTTGTAGCCGCTGTGACGCCCGCCGCAGGCGTCGAAGGTAAGCGCCATCACCTTAAGATCGCCGTTTTTCGCCGTGTCCTTGCGCGAGGGTTTCACGAACTCGCTGAATTTCCCCGCCTTGACGCCGGAGAATTCCGCCATGATGCGCGCCCTGAAAGCGAGGTATTCCGGCGTATAGTAGGATCTGAAGACATTTCGCTCATCCCCCCGCTGGCGGGCGGAAACGGCCGGGGCCAGCAGAAGGACGGCCGCGAATACCGCCGGGAATATCGTTCTTAGAGTCGGCATCAGCGTATATTTTAGAAAATTATGCGGGATAAGTGTTTATCAACCCGACAGGACGGTGTCGCGCACGCCTGCTACACTATTTTCATAACTTCTTCGTTCCCTGCTCACTTATCTGCTGCCGCGGTCATAAAAGGGGGCTTTATGAAATGGACGGTTAACGAGTGGCTGACCGAAAGCTATCGGGCGCGCAAGACCGGCGCCCTCACGGCATACATCTACCGCGCGCTTAAATGGCCTGATTTCTACAGGAGCGGCGCGCTTCCCGGAGATAAGCGAACTTGACCTGGTGGAAATAGCCCTGTGGGTGAACAAGCTGCGCAGCGCCTGTCATATCCTGAACTGACCCATCACAGCCGGCGGATATGCCGGGGCTCAGCCAACCGGCCGGCCCACGCGGCCGCGATCCCGTTCACTTCTCGCCAACGTCGAATATCGCGGCCATAGCCAGCGCCGCGCGGCGATCCACCGAATGCAGGCGGTCCGCCGACATATCGAGCACATAAGATTCCAGAACGGCCTTTTTGCGGTTGGTTGCGCCCCAGGCAACGAAATTATCGTAAGATGATTTGCGGTCAAGAACGGTCTTTTTACGCTTTAACTTGCCCAGGATATTCCCATCCGGGCCGTAAAACAGCAGGCTGGCGTGCAGCAGGCCGAGAGACCCGCCCGCCAGACGCCGCGATACTGAGCGGATAATGGAGTTTTCTCCGGCCGTGAACAACAACCTGCCGGACTTATCATGACAATCCCAGCTTTTTACAAGAAGGTTGCGCACGGATTTACAGGTAAGCCTGGCCAGCGTATTTCCTTTCGGGTCCGCAACGGTAAAAGATCCCGTAAAGAGCGGCCTCTTACCGCCCTGCAGGATATGCAGCAGGATCTCGGCCCTGCTTTCATCCCGGTATACTGTAATATTGCGTTTTTTCAAAAATAACAGGACGGATATTGCCATTATCAGGATGCTGGCGGTGGTGACCAGCGCAAGACCTACGCCTTCGGGCACCTCGCTGCCCCATGCGTCGGCCAGCGGGGCGAAGCAAATGTAATTTAATATCCCCAGAACTATGCCGCCAAGCACGGCAAGCGCGTCCAAAAGAACATAGCGCGGCCTCTCGACGTACATCAAATGGTCGCCCTTTTGGTCGGACACCGTGTACTTATCGCCTATCGCCAGACGCTTCTGATTTAAAATAAATTTATCGTTGGCGAAGGCCTGATCCGCCTCCGGCACGCAAGCGGCGCGCTCATCCTTACGGCCATGAATGACGCCCCAGGCCCAGTTCAGGGGAATACGCTTCCCGCTCCGGCTCATAGCTCGAGCGCGCGGCGGCGTATTTCGCGCATCAGACCGCGGAATATATAAGTATGCACCGGGTAAAGCAGGTACCAATAAATATTGCCGAAGAACCCCCGAGGCTCAAAATACGAGGTTAAACGGAGCACGGCGGAATTGCCGCTCAACGGCTGAGCCTCGAACTGCAGCCAGCCCTTGCCCGGCAGTTTCATCTCGGCGCGCAGCAGCAGCATGCGTCCTTCTATAACGCGCTCAACGCGCCAGAAGTCCAGCGCCTCGCCCTGGCATATAACTTCCGGATTACGCCTTCCCCGGCGCATGCCGACACCGCCTATAAACCTGTCCTGCAGGGCCTTCAGGTCCCAAAGCCACTGCGCGTAAAACCAGCCGCGCTCGCCCCCTATGCCTGTGAACACCCGGAAAACCTTCTCCGCGGACGCGTCCAAAGTCATGTAATGGTCCTGTAGTATCAGCCCCTCCGTGTCGATGAATGAACTGCGCTTGGCGTAACGCGGCCTGTAGGCCGTCGTCCAGGAAGTTTCCACATCGTGCCCGCTTACGCGCATGAGCGCGTACTGCACGGCGGTCCGGTAGTCCAGCGGCTTTATATCGGGGAATATCTTAAGGGCCTCGTCGGATGAGCAAACCACGTCGTTTGACAGGCTTTCAAGCAGGGGCTTGGCCAGCACGGCTGGCACCGGCGTGAGCAGGCCGACCAGCCTTGCGGAAAGTTCCGGCGACCACAGGGGGAAGCTGAAGAAACTGCGCCTGAGCCCGCGGCTTTGCGCGTAAATATTCATCAATTCGCGGTAGGTATATACGCCCGAGCCGCCTATCTCGATAACTTTACCGTCCGAGAGGGGGTTATCCAGAGCCGCCGAGAGGTAGGCCAGCACGTCCCGGATGGCCACCGGCTGGCAGTGCGTGTCGCAAAGATGAGGGAAGCTGGGGATTAAAGGCAGGCGTTCCACCAGGTAGCGTATTATCTCAAATGAGATGCTTCCGGAACCGACTATCACCGCGGCCCGGAACTCCGTGACGTTAAGGCCTGCCGAACGCATTATCTGGCCCATGAGGTGGCGCGAATGCAGGTGATGCGAAAGCCCGGCGGCTTCCCCCCCCAGCCCTCCCAGGTAAATGATTTTTTTTACGCCGGCTTCACTCGCCGCCGCGGCGAAGTTCTTGGCGGAGGTTTCCTCGAAAGACTCGAAGTCCACGGCATCAGCCATCGAGTGTATCAGGTAATAGGCGGCGTCCGCTCCCGACAGCGCCTCCTTGAGGCCCTGCCCGAGGAACACGTCGCCCTTAAATATCTCGACGCTGCCCGACCAGGACCGGCCCTCAAGGTCCTCCGGATGCCGGGCCAGGGCCCTGACCTTGTAGCCGCGCGCAAGCAGGCGCGGGATAAGGCGGCCGCCTATGTAACCGGTAGGTCCGGTGACGAGGATAGTTTTCGAAGTTGTCATTGGGAACCGCGTCGGGATATCGGGATCTTTATCAGCGCGATAAAAAATCTTAATCTAAAATTTCAGGGCGTCCGCCACAGGCGGCCGCTCCGGGTTTCCAGAATTTGGTGCGCCCGGCAGGAATCGAACCTGCACTAGAAGCTTCGGAGGCTCCTGTGATATCCATTTCACCACGGGCGC
>CAISZM010000073.1 GCA_903889965.1 uncultured Elusimicrobia bacterium | reverse complement strand
CCGGATAAGGCGAAGGTGCTGGCGCTGGGCCGCCAGTACGGCGAGCTGGACGGCGAGGTGTCATGGTACTACACTATGGCCTTCGCTAAAATTAACAGGACGCTGACGGAAGAACAGCGCGCCGCGCTGGTGAAACTGCGCAATCTGGACGGATATACGAGCGCGCCGTACTACATTTACTCCGACGGCGCTAAAGCCGAGCCGCAGCTGGGGAACCTGAACGGTTTCTTCTTCGCGCCGAAGCAGGCGGAGTAACGATACTTATGTGCCGTCCCACCTTCAGGTCCGTTGTCATCCTGGGATTACTCCTGGTCTGTGGCGCTGCCGCCGCCAAGGACGGCGGGGGCAGGGGAGAAGGGCGAGGAGGTCCCCGCGCGCCAAAAGGCCCGCCCAGGGAAGCGGCGGTATTCCATACGGAGGTCCCGGAACACGGCGGGAGCGTGGTGGCAGGCAGACCTACCGCCGGTTCGGTAACGCTCAGCCTGGTCCTTTCGTCCGACGCTGAAGCGCTGCTGGTCTGGGGCACCGACCCCGGTAAATTTCCGGCGACGGGAAAGAAGCTGTCCCTGAAAGCCGGTGTCCCGGTACAGGCCGTAATTTCCGGCCTCGCCCCGGACAAGGAGTATTATTATGCCTTGCTGGACGCGTCCGCGAGAGCCCGGTTGCTCCCTGAGGACTCGCCGGGCTCTTTCCATACTGCGCGCCCGCCCGGCGGCGCTTTTACTTTTACCGTGCAGGCGGACCCGCATCTGGATGGCGCTGTTTCGCCTGAGCTGTACAGGTCGGTCCTCCTCAGCGCTTTGGCGGAGAAGCCGGACTTCCATATAGATCTGGGCGATACTTTTATGACCGAGAAGCACGCCGCCCGCGCCTCTGCGGCCGCGCAGTACGCTGCCCAGCATTACTATTTCGGGCTTATCGGCAGGTCAGCACCGGTCTTCCTGGTGCTGGGGAACCACGACGGCGAGGCGCAGGGTCGCAGGGAAGAAGAGGGGGCTGACAGTCTGCGCCTGTGGTCGCATAAGATGCGGACTAAATATTTCGCGAACCCGGTTCCGGACGGATTCTATTCCGGCAACGGCTCGCCATATCCGGGAGCAGGCCTCCTTCAAAACTATTACGCCTGGACCTGGGGCGATGCGCTGTTCGTCGTGCTCGATCCTTACTGGACCTCAGCGAAAACCCGCGGCGGCAGCGAGCCGTGGAATATGACACTGGGAAAAGCCCAATATGACTGGCTCGCAAAAACTCTTAAAACTTCAAAGGCTAAATTCAAGTTCGTCTTCATACACCAGCTGACCGGAGGACTTGGCAGCGGCGGGCGGGGAGGTTCGGAAGCCGCCCCGCTTTACGAATGGGGCGGGCATGAACCGGACGGGTCCTATACTTTCGACGAGAACCGTCCCGGGTGGGGGGAACCGATACATAAAATTATGGTCGAATCAGGCGTGAACATAGTTTTCCACGGGCACGATCATTTCTTCGCCCGGCAGGAGCTGGATGGAGTTGTGTATCAGCTCGTCCCCCAGCCTGCTGAGCGGAACCCACGCGGCGATCACGCTGAGGAGTACGGTTACGAAAAGGGTGTCTTCCTTTCCAATTCCGGGCACCTCCGTGTGCGCGTCAGTACAAAGGAGGTCGTTGTAGATTATATCCGTGCCGCAGGTCAGAATATAGATGGGAAGGAAATACTAAAAGGTCAGAGCGCATATTCCTATAACATACATAAAGTAGCTAAGGAATAGATAAGTGGATTAAAAGACTAAAAGGGGCTAAAAGAAGTCGGTAAGGCCCTTTTTGTAGATTTTCAGCAGTTGCTTTAACTCCACAACATCGATACGCCGCTCTCCGCGCTCTATTTTAGAGACGTAGGACTGCGGTTTTTTTAATTTGAGGGCTACTTCGGTCTGGGTGAGGCCGGAGGTCAGGCGGGCAGCCTTGAGTTTCTGGATGATCCCCCGGTATTCCTTTGAATGTATTGACTCGCCCATGAGGATAGTATATAACCTATTTGAGGATAACCCAAAATAGGTTATAATATGGAGGGAAAGCGGTAGGGGGAAATTTAAACAGCGAAGATTTATGGGCGCGGGAAATAATTTTCTGCGTTGTACGGACGCCTGCGGCGGACGGGAGCGGCCGGGTAAGGCCAGTTTGTAGCCGGCCGGCCGCGCATAGGGGGTGTTGATAAGATGCAGAACACCTTGGGAGCCGGTGCGAAGGCGCGTAGTGCCGAGCCCGGCGAACCGCCTTCTCGCGGCAAGGAGCAGTGCGGGGCCGCGCTTCGTGGCCACGCCTGCGACGACAT
>CAISZM010000072.1 GCA_903889965.1 uncultured Elusimicrobia bacterium | reverse complement strand
GGTCGCGGCGGGCGCGGCGGTCTCAACGGCTTCCTGCTTCTTGCAGGCCACGGCTAACATTATCGCCACGAGGGGCAGAGCAAACATTACTGTCTTTTTCATTATTATTGTCTCCTGTTAAATTCCGCGGTTTACCCGCGGTTATAATTACAAATCCGACCCAAAAAAGGCAGACACGAAGTCCGCCCCTTATTGTAAGGTTATAATATTTGCCCGCCCCCGCGCAAATCCCCCGGGTACGGTCCGGTATTCGCGGCCTGGCGGCGGGCCGTTTCTCTGCGCAGCCATTCTTCCGCCGAGGCCGGGGTAAAAACGGCCGGCCCACCGGCTTTTCCTTCGGGAGGCGCCGCGCCTCCCGACAATACCGAGCGTAAAACGCAACGGCCGGCCTCCAGCGCCTTCTCGTACGCGGGGCCGGGCCCTGCCCCCGTCAGCCGGGCGGCGCGGAACGCCGAAAAAAGCAGCGCCTGCAGGCCTCCGGAGACGAGCCTGGCCGCCGCCGCGCCCTCGCGCGAAGGGCGCGGTTCATTCTCCTCAAGCAGGGAAAAATATTCCAACGCCGCCGGCGCGCTGTAAAGCGCCGCCGCCAGCGCGGCGCCGCGGTCAGAACCAGCGGACATGAGGGCGCCCAGCGCGAGCTCAAGGCCAGCGGCTTCCTCTTCCGAACCGGAAGGGGCCAGGCGCGAATCCAGAAGCCGGCGGCGCAGGGCGGAGTTCAGGGCGGCCCGCTCTCCGCTGCCTTTCACCGCCACGGCCCGCAGCGACGGGCGCGAGGGCATCGAGGGGGGTTCGCTGAAAACAGGGTCGATGAACCCGGCTTCGCTCATCGATCCTGCCAGGAGGTCCCTGGGAAAACAGAACAGGTGGTTCATGCCCGGGGACTCGGAGCCGTAAACCCAGCCCAGCGCCGCTTCTTTGGCCGCAAGGTCCCCGCCCAGAAAGGCCTCAAAGGTTTTCTCTATGCACGGCGTCTCCAGAAGAAGCGCCCCGCCGGGCCCCAGGACGCGCCAGCACTCCGCCAGGAAATACCTGGCCCTGAAAAAACCGAGGTGCTCTATGACGTGATACGCCTTTATTTCCGAAACAGAGCCGTCCGCGAATTTCAGGTCCCAGGCCTGCATCAGCCTGTCGGCGGCCGAATCGGGATTCGAGTCCAGGTTCATATAACCGTCGAGATGGTCGTAACCGCACCCGATGTTCAGTTTCATTCCCGTTTCCCCCGCCCGCCCGCAAAGATCCGCGCCAGCCTGCCAAGCGCGGGGGCCGCGGGCTGCGCGCCCGGCTTCAAATCCTTTTTCGCGAAAATACCGCGGCCATCTTCCCGGAATAATTCTTTTTCCAGCCGGAAGAAACAGTACGGATCGTTGTGGATCGCCCCGGTTTTCATCAGCGACATCTCGTTGCAGCCCCCCTTGCAGGTTTCCACGTGCGCGCAGGCCGAACAGTTCCCTCCCGCCTGCTCCTTTCTAAAACCGCGCGTATACCGGAAGGAGCCGGGCCCGTTCCAGATGTCGTAAAAAGAATTTGTCAGGACGTTCCCTTCGACGAACTTGTCGTCATTGATGGCAAGGCAGCCAAGCACGTCGCCGTTGCTGCGGATGCCCGCCACGGCAGTTCCGGCCTGGCAGCCCTCCCACTTTTCATAAAGCGAAACGTTTTTCAGCAGGCCGGAGTTGTAGCCCAGGTCGTGCGCGCCGATGACGGGCAGTTCCTCCGGGCTGAATTCCCTGCGGCACGCTTCCACGAAAAGGCCAACCGCGTAGAACTCCTCCGCGTCCAGCAGCAGGTCTTTCGAGAAGCGCCCGCCCTCCGCGCCGGCGGTCTGCACCTGCCAGGCTATACCGCGGCCTTTTATGAGATCGCGGAGCCCGGGAAGCTCTTTTATGTTAAGCCTGTGCATGGTAGTGATGACGCTCACCGGCAGACCCTCTTTAAGGCAGCGGTCAATGAAGGCGGAGGACTTTTTAAAAGCCCCGTCCATACCGCGTATCCTGTCATGCAGCTCCGGGCGGGCCGCGTCGAGGCTTACGGCAACGGCGCGCGGCGCGAGTCCCTTCAGGTTATCGAATATCTCTTCGCTGTGGATGGTGCCGTTGGTTATTACAGACAGCTCCATGCCGAGCTGGCGCACGCGGGAGGCTATCTTAAAAAAGTCTTTCCGCAGGAACGGCTCCCCGCCCATAAGCGCAACTCCCCGGCAGCCGGTCCGCGCCAGGTCGCCGCAGAGCCCGAGCGCCTCCGCGGTAGAAAGCTCGGTTTTACGCCTGCCTCCGGAGGTGGAGCCGCAGTGCAGGCATTTCAGGTTGCAGGCCAGCGTGAGTTCCCACACCACGCAGGCCGGTTTATATGCGCATTCAGACATAAGCGGGATAACTCCGGGCAGGCAGGGCCGGGGCAGGTTCAGGCCCTCTTGACTAGGTACCACAGGAATTCGAGGTTGCCTTTGGCCCCTTTTATGGGGGAATCCATCATCCCTTTCTCCTCAAAACCGGGGATGTTCTCCCTGAGGAAGGCCCGCAGGTTTTCCGCGGCCTTAAGCCGCAGTTCCTCCGTCTTAACTATGCCGCGCTTCAGGTCGCCGGGCTCAAGTTCGAACTGCGGTTTCACAAGGACAAGCGCTTCCCCTCCGGGAACCAGGACATTGAATACCGGGCCGAGTATCAGCCGCAGCGAAATGAACGAGACGTCTATGGCGCAAAGCTCCGGCGGCTCGGCGAACATCCCGGGCGCGAGGAACCTGGCGTTGGTCTGCGGCATGAAGACCACGCGCGGATCGTTCTTGATCTTCTCGTGTATCTGCCCGTCCCCTACGTCCACCGCGTAGACTTTCAGCGCGCCCTCCTGGAGGAGACAGTCGGTAAAACCGCCGGTGGCTACGCCCACGTCAAGGCAGATCTTCCCCCTGGCGTCGATCTTAAAGCCGTCCATGCCGCCCTTGAGCTTGAGGCCGCCGCGTGAGACATAAGGGCAGGCGGGGCCCGCGAGTTCTATGGCGTCCTCATCCTTGACCGGCTGCCCGGCTTTGTCGGCGGGCCGGCCGTTCACCACGACGGATCCGGCCATGATGGCGCGCAGCGCTTTCTCTCGGCTTTCGAAAAGGCCGCGCTCCACGCAGGCTACGTCAAGGCGTTTTTTCATCACAATATGTTACAAAAATAAAAAGGGGCCCTCCCATAAAGGGCCCCCGGGACCGCAAAACACCCGCGCCCCTAAAACGCGGCGGGAGAAACGTGCTCCCAGAGTTCCTGCATCTTCAGAGGGAAGTTGCGGCGCACGTCCCGCATCTCCCCGCTCGAAACGTGCCGCTCTATCACGCTGATAACGCCCTGCGTGACGCGCATGGGGTCCATGCCCTTGGGAAGCTGGT
The DNA here is from genome assembly GCA_903889965.1 of uncultured Elusimicrobia bacterium. GTDB lineage: Bacteria > Elusimicrobiota > Elusimicrobia > Elusimicrobiales > UBA9959 > UBA9959. Next base: position 10,739 of record CAISZM010000072.1, on the reverse strand, counting down.
CGGCCACGCGGTCGAGGAACTCGTCGATGCTGCGCATCTTTACCGGCTTATTGGCCGGCGTCCAGCCGGAGTAGTACATGCCCAGTATCATTATGGGCAGTTGTGAAGCGAACTCGGCGCTCTCGCGCACCGGCAGCCTGTCACGCATGGCGTGCATCACGGCCCGCAGCGCCCTGTAGGCGTCGTTGGGATTGCTCAAACCCAGCTCCGCCTCTATTTCCTTCAGCCAGGTCCTGGTTTTGGACGTGGCCTTGTCGAACAGGTGCGACTGCGAGGACTCCGTTATGGTGTGCGGCCACTCCCGCGTTATTTTCTCCGCCGCCTCCCAGTCGCCCTGCTGGGTGCCGGGCGCGGCCCCGCGGTTTACGTATATCTCGTGCGCCACCTGGCGCGTGGCTTCCTCCAGGTTGCCTCCGCACAGGTATTTCGTGTACGCCTCGGCGTAGCAATGCCTGGCCGTGGTGGTGGTCCTTGTGTTTTTATTCATATTCCCCCCGTTTGAAGGCGCGCGAAGGCCCGCGTCTGGAAGACGCGGTTCCGCTGCCTTAAGTATTATATTCCGGGACAACTGTTGTCCCCCCAAGGTCATACTACAAAATTATATGGAAAAAGCAACAGGTAAACCGCCTGCCGAAGATCCGGCCGGAGACGCGCCCTTTTACTGTCCCTCTTCATCCTCGAACCGCTCAAGCTTCAGTTTGCCCTCGGCGTCCTTCCTCAGCACCTCTATCTTTCGCTTCACTTCCTCGAGCTTGACGGAAAGCTCCTTGGAAATGGTGACGCCCTCATCAAAGAGAGAGAGGGATTCCTCGATGGGCGTATTCTCGTCCTCGAGCTTGCCGACTATCTCCTCGAGCTTGCCGAGCTTTTCTTCGAAACCGCCGGTATTATTTTTTTTCACCATAAAGTCTCCTGTTTCGGGCCGTCCGCGCCTTTAGACCCGGGCTTTTGTTTTTTTCCGTCCGCGCAGCCGTTTGTGACCTGCGACTTATTACCTGCGACGGGCGCCGCCGCTCCGGAAGAGGCGGTGCCTATCACTTCCGCCTCGGCCCTGCCTTCCGCGAACTGCAGCGAAAGCCTGTCGCCGGGGCTGAGCGAGGACGCCGCCTTTACGGCCTTCCCCTGCGCGCTTTTTACTATTGCGTAGCCCTTCCTGAGCGGGAAAAGCGGGCTCAGCGCCTTCAGCTTTTCGGTCTGCAGGTTAAGCCGCTCGCCGGCCCGGCGCGCGCGGTCGGCGGAAGCCAGGAAAAGACCCTCCACCGCCTCGTCCAATCTGCGCGTCGGGCGCTCCAGCAGCGCCAGCGGGTTCACCAGCATGCGGCTCGAGGTCAGCCGGCGGAACTTGCCCCACAAATTCTCATAGTAAATACGCAGGCTCTGCAGCAGCCTCTTCTCGAGCTGGGCGATATGCGCGGCCAGTTCCACCTTGCTCTTAACGACCAGTTCAGCCGCGGCTGAAGGCGTGGGGGCGCGCAGGTCCGCCACAAAATCGGCTATCGTAAAATCCGTCTCGTGCCCCACGCAGGAGATCACCGGTATTTTGGACCCGGCTATGGCCCGCGCCACGATCTCCTCGTTGAAGGCCCACAGGTCTTCCATGGAGCCGCCGCCGCGCCCGACGAGCATAACGTCTATGTCGGGGAAATTATCGTTGAGGTCCTTTATAGCCCGGGCTATTTCCTCTTTGGCGCCCTGTCCCTGCACCTTCACCGGGGCCACGATGATGTGCATATTGGCGTAGCGCCGCTTGAGTATGGAAAGGATGTCGCGTATGGCCGCCCCGGTGGGGGAGGTGACCACGGCTATTTTCTGCGGCAGCGCGGGTATGGTGCGCTTGCGGGCCTGGTCGAAAAGGCCTTCGGACTGGAGTTTTTTCTTCAGCTGCTCGAAGGCCAGCTGCAGCGGGCCTATGCCGGCGGGCTGGACTTCCTTCGCCATGAGCTGGTACTTGCTCTGTTTGTCGTAGGTGGTGATATTACCGCGCACGCGCACCAGCAGGCCGTTCTGAAGTTCGAATTTAAGATCGGCCGCGAAGCCGCGGAAGAGCACCCCGGAAATATTCGAAACCGCGTCCTTCAGGTCGAAATAGGTGTGGCCCAAAGAAGAGACTTTCAGGCCGGAGATCTCCCCCTCCACCCAGATCTCCCTGAAAGAGGTCTCGAGCAGGGCTTTTATCCCCTGGCTCAGCTCGCCTACGGTATAGATCTTGGGTGCCATTAAAATTATTTTTCTTCGCCGTTCCCGCGCAGCCTCTTCAGGCGCTTGCCTATTTCGATCTCGAAGCCCTGGTCCGAGGGCCGGTAGAAAGTTTCAGGGTCGGGCATGTATTCCTGTTCGACATAATGGTTATCGAAATCGTGCGGGTACTTGTAGCCCCTGCCGTGCCCCAGGGCCTTGCCGTCCTTCGAGGCGTCGCGCAGGTGCAGGGGGACGGCGCGCTCAACGCCTTCCCTTACCTCGGCCTGCGCCTCCTCCACGGCCAGGTAGGAAGCGTTGGATTTGGGCGAGCAGGCCACGTAGATGGCCGCCTGCGCCAGTATTATGCGCGCCTCAGGCATGCCCAGCACCTCGGCCGACTTGAACGCGCTCAGCGCCGTCACGAGCGCCATAGGGTTGGCGTTCCCCACGTCCTCGGAGGCGCATATCAGTATGCGCCGCGCGACGAAGCGGGGGTCCTCGCCGGCCTCTAGCATCTTGGCCAGCCAGTAGACGGCGGCGTCCGGGTCGGAGCCGCGCATGCTCTTTATAAAAGCGGAGATGTGGTCGTAATGCTCGTCCGAACTGCGGTCGTAGCGCAGGCTCCGGCGCTGTATAGATTCCCTGGCGACGCTTTCGTCTATCAGGCGCCGGCCGTCCGCGCCCGGCTTCGTGGTCGTAACGGCCAGCTCCAGCGCGTTCAGGAGGCGGCGCGCGTCTCCGGAGGAATTTTCCACGAGGTAGCGCTTCGCCTCCGGGGTGACCTCGGGCTTAAGCGCCTTCAGCCCCGCCTCGGCGGTGAGCGCCCTGTCGAATATCTCGGACAGGTGCCCGACGGAAAGCTGCTTGAACTCCACCACTATAAAGCGGGAGAGCAGGGCCTGGTTTATGTAGAAGAACGGGTTCTCCGTGGTCATGCCTATCAGTATTATCTCGCCCTTTTCCACGGAGGGCAGCAGCACGTCCTGCTGGGTGCGGTTGAAATGGTGTATCTCGTCCAGGACCAGGAGCACGCGCTGGCTCGACGCGAGCCCGGCCCCAAGGCCGCGGGAGAACTCTATTATTTTTTTAAGGTCGGCCACGCCGGCCATCACGGCGTTGAGGTCGAAAGTCCTGGCGTTGGCGCGGGAGGCGATGTAGCGGGCCAGGGCCGTCTTGCCGGAACCGGGAGGGCCGAAGAAAACCGCCGACTTGAGGTTGTCGGACTCTATGGCGCGGCGCAGCAGCTTGCCCTCGCCCAGTATATGCTCCTGGCCCGCGAAATCGGACAGGTCCTTAGGGGCCAGCCTGGCGGCAAGCGGCGAATAGGCCGGCCCGCCTTCCCTTTCGGGGACCTCCGGTTTTTCGTCGAAAAGTGAATCGGTCATATGGCAGGAAGGCGCGGGTCTTAAGACGGCTGCTTACTCTTTGCTCTCTTCAAGCGATTTTTCCAGGCAGGAGACCATCTCGTCCAGTTTCTTCGTGTCGGCTTCCAGGTTGGTGTTTGACCTCTGTTTAAGGGTATCCAGTTCCACGGCGAAATCAAAAGCCGCCATGATAGCCAGTTTGGAAGTATCCACCACCTTGGTCTTCTCCTCTATTGCCTTTATCTTTTCCTCCACCTGGCTCACTATGACAGACAGTTCCAAAGGAGTCAGGCCGTCCACCACCGGGAATTTTATGACCCGGCCGCGCACCGTCGCCTCAAAATCATTATTGCTCATCGTCTTCCTCGAAAAGCCCGGGCTGGAGGTCGTTGGCTTTCTCTATCCTGGCGCAGATGCGTTCAAGCCGGCGGCGCGTCCTGGCCTTGAAGTCGGCCAGCTCTTTGACCGCGGCGGAATTGGCGGCGGATTTGCCGCGGGCGGCGCCGAGCAATTCCACCTGCTTTTTAAGCACCTCGTTCTCTTGGGTGAGACGGCCTATAAGTTCGGAAGCGTCCCTTACCAGGTCCTCAAGACGCTTTATGCGGTTGTACATGGCTAAATTATATAAAAGAACGGCCGGGCGGCGGCGCGCGCTTTAGTTGTAATACGTGTGCTTCACAAGGCTGGCCGCGAATTCGTCCCACCGCGAATCCTTCGCGAAGGCCAGGGCGTCATAGGTCTGGAGGTAGGCGTAGGGTATCCAGATGCTCAAACCGGCGGCGCCCGCGCTCTTAGGCCCTGAAGCCGCGTTAAGCCCCACCAGTCCGCCGGCAAGATAGTCCCTTACGCTTCCGGAGGCCGCGCGCAGTTCCGGCGTACGCGCGTAAAGCCCGACGAGGCGCATAAAATCGTCCAGGTCCATGTGGTCGGAATAGCTGAAACGCTTCACTTCCTTGATGGCCAGCTTAACGGCCTTTTTATCCTTGCCTTTCATCGCTTCCGCCACCCAGGCGTCAATAACAGGCACAAGCCCGTCCAGCCGCGAGGAGTTTATGTACGATTGCGTGGCGTCGTCGCCGCGGAAGCCGGCCGGGTACGCTTCGGCGAAAGCCTCTACCGTCGCCCTGGCTACGGCTTCCGGCGCGGGGTCCTGCCCCAGGCCTGCGAATTTAGAAAGTAGCTTGTCGTAACTGTAGCCGGAGCCCGGCTCGGATTCCTGCGAACCCGCGATGAACTTCGCCTGACGGCGTATCTCGTAAGCCACCTCGGTCATCTGCATAAGGCAGGCGTCGGAGGCGTACACGTCCACCCCGCCGCCATGTTCCAGCGCCAGGCGCAGGCCCTGCGTACTGATATGCTGCTGGCTCTGGTCGTCAAAAGAGATACCTTTATCCTCAAGAGGGGACGGCTGGCCGAAAGCCCACCAACCCGAACCGTGGCCTGAGACTATAAGCATGTATTTGCGCGCGGGGAAATTTGTCTTGGCCCATGCTATGAAACCGGCAAGTTCGCGCCAGTCACCCATATTTGCCCCGTCATGAGCTTCCAGTTCCGTGGAACTTATCCAGTACGGATTGTCGTCCTTCTGCACGAAAACGCGCGAAACCGGCCAAGGGCGGGCGTTCGGGCCTATAGTCCCGAGCTCGGCCACCACGTTCATATTGGAGCTGGAACCTACAGTTTCCATCTCGTTCAGATCGTCGCGTACTGAAAATGTGAGATCGTTCTTGCCGCTCATATAAACCATCACGGTCCAGTCGCGCAGCGGCTGGGCGGGAAGAGGTTCGGTAGCGGCTACGGGCGTGAACTCCTTGGGAACGTCACCGGCCTCTCCTATCATGGCGGGAATATCCCCGCCTTTTACAAAATCTAAATCAGCGGCGAAAGCCGCCCCCGCGAAGAAGGCGGACAAAAGGACGGCTGTTATACCTGCCGGTATTTCGATCTTAATAAGCCGCGGGGCATGATCTTTCATCAATGTAGAGTATACTCCCGCGTCCGGCACAGCGCCTGAGTACTTATGCCTCCTGTATTTTGGGCCCTTTGTCCCGAACCGCCCGCCTTACGGACCGCGGCGGCGGTTGCAAATGAGCGGGGTATTTGGTAAAAAAACAAGGGTTCAATAAATTAAAAGAGCCAGCCGCTGGTTTCTCCGGAGGGGACATGAAAATTCGCGCGCTAAAGACCGTTATAGAAGGGAACTGGGTAATGGAAGGTGCGGGGGTTAAGCTGCATCGCGTCTTCGGTTTCGGCGACACCGGACTTACGGACCCATTCCTTCTGCTGGACAATTTCGGCTCCGACGACCCGAAAGATTACATAGCGGGTTTCCCCTGGCATCCGCACCGCGGCATTGAAACCATTACCTACATGATAGAGGGCGTAGTGGAGCACGGCGATTCGCTCGGCAATTCCGGGGTTATAGCTGACGGCCAGGTGCAGTGGATGACCGCCGGTTCCGGCATAATCCACCAGGAGATGCCGAAGGCCTGCGAAGGCAATATGCGCGGCTTCCAGCTTTGGGCCAACCTGCCGAAGAAAGATAAAATGACGCGCCCGCGCTACCGCGACATAAGGGCGGAAGACATACCCGAAGTTAAGGGGGAAGGCTATACAATAAAGATCATCTGCGGCGAATACGGCGGCGTGGAAGGCCCGGCGCAGGACATAATAATCAGACCTTGGTTCTTTGACGTGACAGCGGAGCCCGGAGCGGAATTCACGCTGAACACAAGGCCGGAGGATAAAGTGCTCTGCTGCGTATTCGAGGGGGCAGGTTCTTTCGACAAAGAAAAGACGCTGTCTGTAGGCTCTGGCCAGCTGGCCGTGATGGAAGAGGGCGACGCTCTGGCCTGCGCGGCTTCCCGTGAGGGCCTGCGTTTTATGCTGATGGCCGGGAAGCCTCTCAAAGAGCCGGTGGCCTGGCGCGGCCCCATAGTAATGAACACTCAGTCGGAACTTAAGACAGCGTTCGACGAATACCGCAAGGGCACGTTCATAAAAAAATAACTGTTAACTGTCCTGTATGCATTGCGATGGGCGGGAAGGCCGGGGCACCGGCATTACTGCCTTGGTCCGGGTCGTGGACGCGCCCGGGGCCAAAATCCTTAAAGTCTTCCTCCTCTTTCCGGCAAACACTCCCGTTCGGCTTCGAAATGAACGGTTTTTAACCGGGCCTTTTCCCCCGTCCGAAAACCAATGGGCCGGAGGGCCTATATCAACCCGGGCCCAATTACCCTTTTATAACCGCCTTTAGCCGCGTAGAATATAACCGCACAAGGCTGAATTATGAAAACAAATCTTATAATCCTTTCTCTGGTTGCCCTCCTGGGCGCTCCGGCGATGGCGCAGGTCGATTTCGATTCTTCCTCCGGCTTCGATCTTAAGGGTTCCATCGCCTCGGCGGGCGCGGATATCCAGGAGCCCGTAGCGGAACGCGTAGTGGAAAAATCCGCTAACGCGTGCGAAGGTTACTCCCTGAAAATGCGCCTGCGCGGCCGCAGCGTGACTCTCCCGGCTTCCGGCCTGTGGACCCTTGAATCGCACCTGGCCACCAAAGAAGATTCTTTCCCGAACTCGCGCTCTTTTCCCCGGAATGTGAGGGAAAATATTCCCGGGCACATCGCCAAATCCTGCGACATGCTGGCACGGCTTATTCCGGGAACGGACTGCGGAAGTGTCTATGACAGCAAATGGGCCAAGGAATGGACCCCTCCCGAGCACGGCAAAGCAGGGCAGGGGGCGGTAAGCGCGCGTCCGTCCGCTGAAGAAGAAATGTGGATATTCAATATGATGTGGTCCGGCAAGGCCATGCCAAAACCCGGGACCAAATTCCTGGCCTCTTTCAACGGCAAGAACGTGGTGGTGGTGGGCGGCTACGAACGCGGCCCTTCCTCTAAACATTTCCTCGGGGGCTTCCAGAAAGAAGTGCTCTGGGCCCTGGGCGCCACGGAAGACTCCAGCCGGGTAAAACTCTCTACGCTATCGGACCAGAACCTCCCCCCCGGGCCGATAAAATGTCCGCAGCAGCCGGAGAACTGAAGCTTTATTCATTCCGCCAGCCGTCTGGCCTGCCGCTTCGCGCCGCCCGAACCACGGGCGGCGTTTTTTGCGTCCGTCTCGGCCAGTGAGGTAACCTGGCCGGCGGGATATTTCAACACTTCGGTGAGGTAAGCCCCGAGCAACCCTCTCAGGCGGGCGCGGGCTATGGCGTGCGTCTGGCCCGTACGCGCGTAGAGCCAGTCGCTCAGGGCCAGGAAATTATTGAAGGGCGAAGGCCCGGCGCAGATCAGCCTTGAAGTCCCCGAAAAAACGCCGCTGTTCGAGATCAGCTCCCAGTAGCGCGCGAAGCGGCGCAGGCGCTGCATGGTGAAAAAATCCAGCAGGCCGCTGCGGCGCAGTTCATAAGGCGGGTACGGGCTGTAAACCATACCCCACTCCGCGTCGTGCCTGGCTATAGGCGCTCCGCGCAGACGTTTAAGAACGCCTACCTGTATCTCCTGCGGGTCCAGCGCGAAAAGCCGGTCGAAGCCGGCGGCGAAGGAGGCCAGGTCCTCGCCGGGCAGCCCTATTATGAGGTCAGCGTGTATGTAGGCGCTGGTTTCGCGGCGCAGGCGGGATATATTCTTTTCGGCGGCGGCGCTGTCCTGACGGCGGCCGATACGCGCGGCTGCGGCCTCGTTGAAGGTCTGAACCCCCACCTCAAGCTGTATCGAACCCGCGGGGAATTTTTTAACGATGGAATAAAGTTCTTCGGGGAACCGGTCCGGGACCATCTCGAAATGCAGGAACAGGCCGGGCCTGTAGCGCCCGAGGAAGAAGTTAAGTATGGCCGCGGCTCGTTCGATGTCCAGGTTGAAAGTGCGGTCAGTGAACTTAAAACCGCGCGTGCCGCGCGACAATAGCTTATCCCAGGCCGCGAACAGGCGGTCCAGCGGGAAACACCGCACGCCTTTGTCCAGCGAAGAAAGGCAGAACTCGCAGGCGAAGGGGCAGCCCCGCGAGGCTTCGGCGTATATCACGCGGCTGGCAATATCCTCATCCGTGTAAAGGCCGTAAGGCAGCGCAAGCGAAGCCGGGTCCGGCGGCGGGGTGGATATGAATTTTTCGGGGGGTTTTTCACCCGAAATCAGGCCGCGGCACAAAACCGCGAAAGATATTTCCCCCTCGCCCTTTATGACAAAATCCGCGTCCCGGCATATTGCCTGTTCGGAAGTTTCATAGCTGACCTCCGGCCCGCCGAGGACTAAGATCAGGTCAGGGCGCAGCCGCTTTAGTTCGGCCGCGAGCTTCCCGCATTCCACGGCGTTCCAGACATAAACACCCAGGCCCACTATGCGTGGCTCCAGCGCCAATATCGCCTCGGCCGCCTCGGGCGTTCGCAGGTCCAGATTGAACTCGAGCATGGCCGCGCGGGGCGCGAGCTCGCCCAGGTTAGCCATAAGGCAGCGCAGCCCGAAGGAGCAGTGCTCGTAGCGCGCATTAAAAGTGGCAAGAACGATATCGGCCATACCCAAGTGTATAAAATCCTCCGACTATAAAAAACAAAGCCAACTGACAGACTTAGGCAACCCGACACTACGCTGACGGGTTCGTCTGCTATATTATTTAAACAATGCTTTCCGGAGAGCCTATGCTATTGACAATTATAGCATATGTGCTATAATATGAAAACAATAAAATATTACATAATTTCGCGCAGGGGATGGGAGAATTTATGAAACAGAAAAGGGCCGGAATTCCTTTGGACGAAGTGTTTGCCGGCGCGGAGAAGGATCCCCGGTGGAAAGGCGCCTATGCCAAAGCCGACATTGAAGTGCTTCTCGCCTTACAAATAGCGAAGGCCAGGGCGAAGGCCCGCATGACCCAGGGCCAGCTCGCCAAAGCCGTGGGGACCACGCAATCCGTCATCTCACGGATAGAACGGGCCAACCAGAACCTGACCGTCAAAACGCTATCCCGAATAGCAGCGGTCCTGCACACCGTCCTGATAATCCAACTCCGGCACACGCACTAACGCCAACAACCACGCCCCCGCAGAAATAAAAACGCCGGGCTGGCCCGGCGGGATAAAATTTATAAAAACGTGATTTTTATTGCTTACGGACGGGCTTGCCGGACTTCAGTTTGGCGCTGAGGTGTTTCGCCACCCGTATTATGTAATTCCTGTCCTTCTCGGAATTGCCGCGGAGGGATTTGATAAGCGCCAGGGCCGCCTTATCCTGTTCGGCTGACAAATAAACCCTGTTCTTCTCGGACACGGAGCCCGCTTTAGCCGGACGGACCGCCGAAAAGAGCTCCACCGCTGATTTTTTGAGACTTTGGGCTATTTTCTGCAGATTCTTAAGGGAAGCGTTGCGTTTCCCCCTCTCCACTTCCCCCAGGTAGTTGGGATGCAGGTGGGCGCGGAAAGCCAATTCCTCTATAGTAAGGCCGCTCTCCAGCCTTAATTGCCTTATCTTTTTACCCACCGAAACCTGCAAAGCTGTGTCCACATCGCCTCCGTTCATTACATACAAATTCTATTGAATGCGCCCGCCTTTGGCCACAACATATCAGTGTGAACGCCAATAATTGACATAAACACTTATAAGTGTGATAATAAGAAAGGTCACACTGGGCTTAGGGAAAAATTCCAACAACACGGGGCGATAGGAGCTAAAAATGCCTGAAAATGAATCAACAATCAATTCTGATTTACTACCGAGATCGGTGACAGATAATTTGTCTTCAATGGTGAGAAATGAACTCGTGAAACTTAGCGCACAGAAACAAGAGGAATTTGTAGAAGAATATAGAAGGAAAAGCAAATCCAAAGGAACCGCGTATTTACTTTGGTTTTTTGGACTCCACTATGCATATCTAGGCAAGTGGGGGATGTTTATTTTGTTCCTGGTAACTCTTGCCGGGTTCTTTATTTGGTGGTTTGTTGACCTCTTCAGGGTCGGAGGGATGATCGAAGATTATAATAAGGATATTGCGACGGATATATTCAGAAATATGAAAGCAATGTCTGCGTAGCAAATGGCAGACAAAAAATAAAATGCTGGGATAAACCTATGGCAAAAAATAAATATGTAGTTACACTTGAGCGTGGCGTTGTGTTTGAAGTTGAAGTGCTGGCTGAAGATAAGGATGAAGCTCGGAAATTGGGTTGGGAAAAGGCGGGTGAGATAGAGTTGAAGGATATCCCGTGGG
>CAISZM010000071.1 GCA_903889965.1 uncultured Elusimicrobia bacterium | reverse complement strand
GGCCGTGCCTTCGGCGCGCGTCATATCGATATAGGAGGAATCGAGCAGTTCCAGCACCGACTGGTAGTCCAGGGTCAGGGGGCAGGTGAGGAGCGCGGCGCCGCCGAAAACGATGACGCCTATGCGGTCGTTGGCGCGTTTTTTTACGAAGTCGGCCGCCGCTGTTTTAGCGGCGTCGAGCCTGTTATAGGGTGAAAAATCGAGGGCGGCCATGCTGTAGGAGGTGTCCAGCGCCAGCATGATGTCTATGCCTTCCGTCGGCGGGACCTCTCCCCGGCTGGCTTTCTGCGGCCTGGCCAGGGCGAAGATCAGCAGAGCGGCCGCGAGGACCCGCCCCCAGAGCGGGACTATGCGGAACAGGAGGGACCTGGGACTTTCCTTGCGCGGCAGCGGGGCGGGCATCCCGGCCGAGTCGAGGCGCCTGGAGTTCTGCGCGCTCGCGAGTCCCGCCGCCAGGCCGAGTACCGGCAGGAGCAGTAAAAACCAGGGGTTGTGGAAGCCGCTCATCGTTTAGGCTCCGGGGCCGCGGCCTTCCCGGCCGCCGCCAAATCCGCCGCCGCGGCCGCGGCTTTGGCGTTTTCGGCCGCCCTTGCGAATTCCATAAGTATATCGCCAAGGGCCCGCGCGTCCGCCGCGGCGTCGGCGGGCTTAAGCCTGGCGAATTTCACCAGGTCCGCCTTCTGCAGGAATTCCCTGGCGTGGAGAGTGGTCTTCAGGTCCGCGCCCGTGCGCTTGAGTTCGCGGGCTAGGTCGGTGGTCGTCATCAGGTCCGCGTCTATACGGAACTCCTCCGCCAGGTAGAAGCGAAGTATGGAAGTGAGCCCTATGTAGTATTCCTTCAGGCTGGCCGCGCCGGTCAGCGGCGAGGCGTTGAGCTTATCGAGCCTTTCCCGCGCCCGCTGGTAGGGCGTCCTGGAGTCCGTCCAGGAAGCGGAGGCGGAGGCTGCCCCCCGCGCGCCCTGAGCTTGTAGATCAGCGCCGCGGCCGCCGCGGCGAGCAGGAGCCCGGCCAGCAGCCAGGACCAGGGAAAATAGCGGAAGGGCGGGTAGATGTCCCGTATGTCCTGGTCGGCGCGGATCTTGAAAAGCGGCAGCACTTCCAGCTGGAAGGACGGGCTTTGCGCCGCTGTTTCCCCGCCCTTGCCGTCGTAAAGGGTCCAGGAAAGAGCCGGAAAAGTGCTGACCCCGAGCGCGAAGGCCTGCGCTTTCACGCTGAAGGTCTCGGTCTTCGCGCCGGCGCTCGTCGAGGCCCCCTCGCGGGTGAAGGAGAGAAGCTCAAAAGCGGAATCGTCGATCGAGGACGTGTCGGGACGTATGGAGTAGTTCCCGGGGAAGGAGGCCTCCACTTTAACCGTGAAGACCTCCGCCAGCCTGGTCTTGCCGGACGGCGGAGCGACCTTGAACGACGCTTCCTGGGCGCGGAGCGGCGCCGCCCCCAGCAGGGCCGTCAGGAGGATTAAGAACGTAAGGCGGTTCATAGGAGCCGTAAATTTTTCCTGCGCTGGCGGAAGAATTTTACCACGGGGCCGTAAACCGGCAGGGCCGGGTCTATGTCTATCCAGTCGGCGCCGGCGGAGCGCAGCACGTTTTCCAGCTTCGCGCGCCTCGTGGCGGCGTCCGTTTCGTAGGCCTGCCTGAAAGCGGGGCTGGAGAGGTCGGCGGTGAAGGAAAGGCCGCCCTCCAGCGGTTCGGAGACCAGGAGCGCGCGCGCCGGCGGCAGGGCGCGCTCGAAACGGTCGGTTATCACCACCGGGATCAGGTCGTGGCGGCGGGCGGTGAGGCGCGCTTCCAGCGAGTAGTCGGGGGCGTTGAAGTCCGAAATGAGTATCACGATGCCGCGGTGTTTCATCAGCCGGTTGGCCGTGGAGAGGGCTAAAGCTATGTTGGTGCCGCGGTTCTTGGGCGTATAGGCCAGGAGTTCGCGTATGATGCGCAGGCTGTGGTTCTTTCCCTTGCGGGGAGGTATGTAGAGTTCCGCCTTGTCCGTGAAGAGCAGCAGCCCCGTTTTGTCGCTGTTCTTGAGCGCGGAAAAAGCGAACATGGCCGCCAGTTCGGCCGCCGCCTCGCTTTTGGTCTTGGCGCCGGAGCCGAAACTCTGGGACGCCGAGATGTCGCAGAGTATCATCAGCGTCAGCTCGCGTTCCTCTATGTGGCGTTTCACGAAGGGCTTGGAGGTGCGGGCGGTGACGTTCCAGTCTATGGAGCGGATATCGTCGCCCGGCACGTACTCCCTAACTTCGGAGAATTCAATGCCGCGCCCCTTGAATACGCTCTGGTACTGGCCGGCGAAGGTTTCGCTGACCAGCCGCCCGGTCTTTATCTCTATCTGCCGGACTTTCTTGAGGATTTCGGCCGTGTTCATGGAATAATCGCTGTCGCCGGAGCGGGGCGGCTGCGCCGAACCGGCCCCGGCAATTTAAGCGCTCCAGCGCCCCCTTAGGGCACTACAACCGCTTCGAAAATGCTCTTTATGATGTCCTCGGAAGTGATGTTCTCCGCCTCGGCCTCGTAGGTGAGCAGCACGCGGTGGCGCATAACATAGGAGCCGACGGCCTTTATATCCTCCGGCGTAACATAACCGCGGCCGTTTATGAAAGCGTACGCCTTGGCCGCCTGTATCATGTAGATAGTGGCGCGGGGGCTGGCGCCGTAGAGTATCCAGGGCTTCAGCTTCTCCAGGCCGTGGTTCTGCGGTTCGCGCGTGGCTATCACCAGGTCCAGCACGTAGTTCTTTATCTTATCGTCCACGTAGATGAGGTCGGCGGTCTGGCGCGCCTTCAGGAGCTGTTCCACGCTTACGGACTGGCCGGCCTGCGGCAGGGTCTGGCGCGCCATCAGCTCCAGCACGCGGGATTCCTCCTGCTTGGACGGGTAGGTTATGTTTATCTTCAGCATGAAGCGGTCTATCTGGGCTTCGGGCAGCGGGTAGGTGCCTTCCTGCTCGATGGGGTTCTGCGTCGCCAGCACCATGAAGAGATCGGGCAGCTTGAAGGTGGTGTCGGAGATGGTGACCTGCCGCTCCTGCATACACTCCAGCAGCGCGCTTTGCACCTTGGCCGGGGCGCGGTTGATCTCGTCCGCCAGTATGATGTTAGCGAAGATGGGGCCCGTGCGCACCGAGAAGATATTGTCCTTGGGATTGAAGACGAGCGTGCCGACTATATCGGCGGGCAGCAGGTCCGGGGTGAACTGTATGCGCTGGAAAGAGGCGGAGACGGTCTGCGCCAGGGTTTTTACCGTGAGCGTCTTCGCCAGCCCGGGCACGCCTTCCACCAGCACGTGGCCGTTGGCTATAAGGCCGACCAGCAGGCCGTTTATCAGTTCTTCCTGGCCTATGACAACTTTGGCCATTTCCCTGCGCAGGTCCTGCACGAACAGGCCGTCCTGCTGTATCTTCTGGTTGAGTTTGGATATTTCCGAGTCCATGTTGTTCCCCTTTGCCCGCGGACGCGGGCCGCGGCAGCGAACAGAATTATCCGAAAAGACAGGTTATTCTACCTGGAAAAGAGGCTTCCCCTCCAGTTCCCGCAGCTGCTGTTCCTTGTTGGCTTCTATGTCGCGGCGTATGCGGCTGACGGCCTGGAGGGCTTTTAAACGCACTTCCTCGTCGTAGTCCTGGAGGGCCCGCGTAAGGGCGGGTATGGCTTCCCTGTTCGAAAAAGACCCGATGACTTCCACGGCGTGCAGCCTGGTGTCCTTGTCGTAATCCTTCAGGGCCTCGCTGAGAAGGGCAAGGCTGAGTTTGCTCTTGTCCTTGGCAAGCATATCTATGATAAGTTTTTTCACCTGCGGGTCGGTCTCGTTCTGCAGCATGTTCTTTATTATGGCGGGCGAGTTGGCGTCCTGGAGCTGCCAGAGAAGTTCGGCCGCGGCGAACCGGACCTTGTCGCTGGAGTCCTCGGTGAGGGTGCGCAGGGTCTGGAGGGTCTGCATGGAGAACCTCATCGTGTAGATCTTTTCGGGGATGATGGGAAGCGCCGGTTCGACCATCTGTATGATCTGCTCTTTTTTCGACACGACCACTTGTTCCCTCTGCTTTACCTCCTGCCTGTGCTGGTGGAAAATATAGTAAATCCCGCCGATGAAAAGCAGGAACATTATAAACCATTTCATAGTTCTGTCCTTTTAAAGCCGATCCCCGGTTTCCTTCGTCCTTCCGCCGCGTCCGCCCGCGGAAGCGGCGGCATGCAGCCGGAGGCGCGGGAACTGCCGCAGTATGCCGGTCCGGTCGATATTGAAGCTGTTATTCTGCGCATTGAAGCATGTCCTGGTCGGGTGAGCGCGTCCCGCTCGCGGACGCCTGATACATTTAAACAATTTTTAATGCCGCGTTCAATGAGGCAGGCGCGCCCGCGGGCTCACGGCACGGGTTTCTTCCCGGTGACTTTCCGGCTGCAATGTTGATATAATAATATTCCGGGACTTTCGAGAGGGCCGGGGGACGGATAAAATATGGAAAACGAAGACTTTAACGCAACCTCAGCGCCGGCGGCGGACGCTTCGGCGGGCGCGGAAAATACGCTGGACGGGATGGAGCTGCCGCTTGCCCCGGTCACGGCCGGTTTTAACGCGCGCTTTATCGCTTATGTTATAGATTCCCTGCCTTTCCTGTTCGCGGCCTACTGGTCCCTCAACGCCGCGGTAAAGAACGGGGTTATAGTCTATACCCCCGGCAATGAAATAAAGTGGAAGATCATGTGGGCCGCCGCCTACGTGGTCTACGAAACCCTCCTCACCTGCCGCGGACGGGCCACCGTGGGCAAACTGATAATGGGCCTGCGCGTCAGGACCAAGGAAGGCGGCGATCTTTCTTTCGGCCGGGCCCTGCTGCGGGCGCTGGCGTATTTTCTCAGTTCGGTCACGCTGAATCTGGGCTATCTTTTGGCGCTGTTCACGCCGAAAAAGCGCGCCCTGCACGACTATATCGCCGGAACCAGGGTAATAAGCCTGAAAGAGCGGGGCGACCTGGCCAACACCCTGATCCTGGCCCTGTCCTGGGGACTCATGGCCATCTTCGTGGGTTCCTGGCTCAGCCAGACCGTGCTGAGGATGACACCCTCGGAGAAGAGGCAGATATTCGCCGCGTACCGGACGGTGTCCAAACTGGGCAAGCTTGAGCAGATCTACAACAAAAAAGAAGGGCATTATACCAATGACCTTAAGAGCCTGGCGGACCTGACCGGGAACGTTAACGCCGTCCGCGCGGAACTTTACAGGACGATCGATCCCGCCACGCTTGTGATATCTTCCAACGGCCGGGATTACGAGATCAAGGCCAAAGCCAGGAACTGGCGCAAGACCGAGGTGCAGGTCTCATCCCTGCCAAAACCGGCGCCCTGAACAAGGGTGGCAGAAAAGAAAAGCCCCGCCTTCCGGCGGGGCTTTTCTTTTCCGCGGCGGCGGCGATCACTCTCCCTGGCTGCGCTCCGATCCGCTCTGGCAGCCTATGCAGTAACGGGCCGAGGGCAGCGCCTTTATCCGCTTCTTCTCTATATTCTTCTGGCAGTGCTCGCAGAGGCCGTAGGTTCCCTTTTCCATTTTCCGCAGGGCCGCCTCTATATCGCGCAGTATCTTGCGCTCATTGTCCGAAAGTTCAAAAAGTATTTCTTTGTCCAGGCTCTGTGTCGCTTGGTCTATAGAGTCTCCGCCATCGGGTTCGAGCAGGTCCAGCGTCTTCTTGTCCTCTACGTTCTTGGCGATATCGGCTTTCATCTCTTTGAGGGTTTTTGACACCTCGGCGAGTTCCTGCCTGGTAAGGGCGTTTTTCCCCTCGGGCTTGCGCGAAGGAAGGGGCGCCGGCCTGGAGATCTTTCTGACAGGGGCTTTCTTGGACGGCTTTTTTTTAGGCGCGGCTTTCTTTACGGCTTTTTTCATTTTTTTCATTTTTCTGCTCCGTTAATGCCCTGGATCGCTGAAAAACGCGGCACAAGACTCTGCCCTGGGCCCCTCATATACGTTTTCCGGTCTAACAATCTATATTATTTGCCGGTGCGTGTCAAACAGGCGCCTTTAAAGCTCCCGCAGATCGGGGAAAAGACGCCGGGGAACAGCCGAAGGCCCGGGGCGCTGAATTGCGCCGCCTCCGGCCTGGCTTTATTTTAACGAGATGCCCTTCATCTTTGTGAAGATGGTCCGGTCGCGGCGCTGGAAGACGGGGCTGCGGAAAGGGAAGTCGAAGGTGAGGGAGATGCGGTGCGTCGAACCCAGTTCACCCATGGGCACGAAGGCGTAGTCCAGGCTGAAGAAGTGGAGCGTCGCGCCGACGCCCATCGAGAAGCCGCTTATCCCGTCGCTCATCTGCTGGAGATTGAGGCCCGCGCGCACGCAGAGCCTGGTGAGCTCGTTGGGCGCAGTGGCCAGTTCGGTGCCGAGCAGGATGTTGGGCTTGTTCTGCTTCGGGAAAACCACGTCGGTGGAAAGCAGCATGTTGCGGAAAGGATTTATGGAAGCTCCGAGCTTCAGCGCGAGAGGGAGCGGGTTTGATTCCTGGTCGTAGCGGAGGCCGCCGCCCATATTGGTGACCGTGACCGCCAGGCGGTACGGTATGTCGGAAAAATTATAGGTCATTATGCCCAGGTCGCCGGCGAAGGTGTCGGCGGACTCTATGATCCTGGACTTGATGTACTTGGCCGAAACGCCTATGGAAACGTCCATGTCCTTGTCGGAGAACTCGAGTATGGCTTTGCTGTAGGCGAGCGTAAATACCTGGTCCCGCGGCGCGAAGTCGCCGAGGTCGTTGTTGTTGATGTCGGTCTGCGTGATGGTGCCGATATCCGTCATCAGTATTGAGGCGGCCAGCACGGAATCGTATGAAAGCCGCTGCGCGTACGCCACGTACTGGTAGCTTATCGAGTCCAGGTACTGGGCGCGCATGAAGACGGCGGAAAGCTTCGGGATCTGCACGAGGCCCGCGGGGTTCCAGTATACCGCCGACGCTTCGTCGCTGACCGCCGAGTAGGCCCCGCCCATCGCGGCGGCCCTGGCGCCCATAGGCAGATTCAGGAAGTCCGCCGTAGTGGTGCCCGCGGCCTTGGAGGAATAGTAGCCGGCGTCGGTGGCGGCGAAGGCCCCCGGGACAGCGAAGGAGCAGAGCAGGGACGCGGCCAAAGCCGCCGATATCCGCATGTTGGTGGCCGGGTTTTTCATGTTCATCTCTCGACCGCCAGTTTAATGATCTTTTTTCCGGCCGACGAGTCTATTACCGCCAGGTAGACGCCGCTGGCTACAAGGCGGCCGGAATTGTTTACTCCCCGCCAGGTCAGTATCCCCGTGGTCCCGGCCGTGCCTTCCCATATCTTTTCGCCCGACAGCGTGTAGATGCGCACCTTGGCGGAGGCCGGCATATTGGCGATGGTGACAAAGCCATGGCCGCGGTTGGCATAGAAGGGGTTGGGGTATACGAGCAGATGATTCAGGTCGGACGAGGCGGTCCTGATGATCAGCTGGAAGACGCTGAAGTGATTGAGCGCGGCGGTTATGGTGCGGTGCCCCGTGTCTATGGTGGTTTCGAGCGGCAGGCATTGGCCGGACACCGGGTTGTAGCGGGCCATGACCATCGTGGAGTGATGGCTGGTTATGTCGGCTATGACGCCCGTGGTGTCGTTGCCGAAACCTAGCGTGAGCGTGACCGGGCGCGCCGGCTGCGTCTTGTTCTGCGAATATATAGCCACCTCTATAGGCGTGGTGCCGCCGGCCAGGTAGTCGCAGGCGTTGGTGATCGAGGAGGAGATGGCCACCGACACGGCCGAAGTGAAGGTGCCGGCGGGTATGGACAGCTCCACGTGGCGGCCATTGGGGAGGTCGCCGGAGATCAACACATCGTTCAAAGGGTCGGCGGTGCCGCCCACGGAACCTCCGGGCGCGCCGTCAGGGCCCGGCAGGGTGAAAACTACGGGTACGGACGGTATGCGGGCCGACACGCCGGTACCGGTACAGCCGAGGAGCACTCCATCGCCGTTGCAGGCCGCCACGTCGAAGTAATAGGTGGTAGAGGTCAGCAGGCCGGAGATGTCGAGCGTAGCCCCGGTGTAAAGGCTTGAGAAGGGCTTGTATTTTGTAACGGCGCCGGAGAAATCCTGCGTGGTGCTGCCGCGCACCTCGTAGATGGTCGAAGCGGAATTATCCCCCCCGTTCCAGACGAGCGATACGCCGGACAAGGAGATAGAAGCCGGGGTGACGCTTACGGGAGCGCGCGCCTTCGTGTACTTATACCCGAGGTCCAGGGGCGCGGAGGGTATATTGTTCCCGTTATACGCGGTTACCCTGGCGTAATAGCGGACATTGGGGCTCAGGCCGGTGAAGTTGGCGCTGGAACCCATCGTGGTGGTGGTGGAGGCGCCGCTGAAGCCGCTGTCGGCCGAGAAAGCCACCGCGTAAACGGTCCAGGTGGAATTCTCGTTGGTTATCCAGTTGGCGGTCAGCGAGCCGGTGCTGATATTGGTGAACGCGTTGGGCACGCCGGGAAGCGGCGACACCGTAAGCGTATAGATCGAGCCGTCGCTATAACCCATCGGCCCGCTTATCGGTCCGTCGACGGTGGTCTTGACCGCGCTGGCCGCTAAGCTGTATTGCCTGTTGGCCAGGAGGCCCTGCTGGGTATAGAAGTTCGCACTGGTCGTGGAGATCCGCGAGGCCGTATCGGTGCCGGAGGCCACGGAGTAGATATTGTAGTAGGTGGCGCCCTCCGAGGCGTCCCAGGACCAGTTGATGGCGGAGCTGCTGACGGCCGTGCCGGTGAAGTTATTGATATTGCCTACGGTTATGGTGGAAGCGGTATTGCTGTAGGCAGTGGCGAGGCCCGCGCCGTTGATGGCCCTGACCCGGAAATAATACATCTGGTTCGGGGAGAGCTGGCTTACCACCGCGAAAGTGCTGGTGTAGGTGACGCTGAAAGGGATAGGCGTTAAGGTCAGCGCGGGGTCGGAGAAATTATCGGGCGACAGCGATAGTTCATACGCGGTGTCGGCCGAGTTCCCGCTGGAATCCCAGGTCAGCGAGGCGTTCTCGAAGCTGGCGTCTTTTACGGCCAGCGAGGCCGGAGCGGCGGCCAGCGTATAGTAGGTGGCCGACTGCGCGAGCGGGCCTCCCCCTCCCAGGTTGTAGCCGCCCACAAGAACCCCGGCGGCGGTGTTCGGAGCCAGGCCCGACTGCGTGTATGAGCCGGAACCCGAAACGCCAAGGGGAACGGCGGCTATGAAAGCGTTATCGCTGGAGGAGTAGAGCGAATAGGAGTCCGCCGAAAAGACGGTACCCTGGTCCCAGCCCCAGGTGATAGAGCTTGTCCCGTTCACCGTGCCGGTGATGTTCGAGACGTACCCCGTGGGCCTGGGTATGGTCACCTGGACAGCATGGCCGTTGGAGAACTGGCCGTTAGTATCCACGCGCATGGTATACCAGCCGTATGGCAGTTCGCCTGGATTGGACGGCGCTATCACGGTGATCGAGGAAAGGGTGTTCTCCCAGTTGGAATTCTGGCCGCCGTAGAGGGTGTAGAGGCTGGTAGTCAGGTCGGTAAGAAAGCCGCTGGGGTTGTCCATCGACTGTATGTACACGCGGGGGTTGTGGAAAGAACTGTTCGCGGAACCCGCGCCCCCGCCGGAGGCTTCGGTGATGCCGTGGAAATTCGAGGCGTTGCTGATCAGCGTGGCGTTCTGCCCGCGGTCGAAGAACAGCGTCCCCGTGGATATGACAGGCCTCCGGAATTGCTTGGGGTCGTACCCGTTCGTATCAGGGGAATAGGTGAAATACCGGGTTTCCGTGGTGTTCAGGTACTGGCTGCCGCTCCAGCCGCCTATGGCCACCAGCATGCCGCTGGAGGTAAGAACGGTCGTATGGTCGGCCCTGTTGCTGGTCGTGCCCTGGTCCTGCCAGGTGCTGAAGTTGACGTTGTAGCCTTCGGACACGGAGACGGCGCCGCCGGCGATCTCGCCTCCGGTCAGCAGGACGTTGCCGTTAGGCAGCAGCGTGGCGCGGTGATGCGCCCGTTTCGTGAGCATGTTGTTGCCGCCGGCGACCTGCGTGGTATAACGCCAGGAGGAGCCGTCAAAAACCTCCGCCGTTCCCAGCGGTCCGGAACCGTCCGACCCTCCGGTAACAAGCACGCGCCCATCCATAAGGAGGGTCGCCGAGTGCGCCGTGCGCCGGGTGTTCATTGAAGGGAGCGTGGACCAGGTCCTTGTAGCGTAGTTATAAAGCTCCACGGAGTTAAGAGTGTCGCTTCCGTCCGTGCCGCCGCCGTTCGAGCCGCCGGCGATAAGCACGTTCCCGCTCTTCATTATGGTCGCGGTGTGGTGGGCCCTGCCGACCGAAAGGTTGCCAGTGGTGGGCTGCCATACCGCCCCGGTGGTTATGTATATCTCGGCCGTGTTGGAATAGGCGTTGGCGGTGGAGCCCGCGGCCACCAGCACATTGCCGTCAGGCAGCAAGGTGGCCGTATGATTGGCCCTCGCGTAGGTCATCGAGCTGGTGAGTACCCAGCGGTGCGTCTCCGGGTAGTATATTTCAGCCGCGTACGCGGCCTGGGTGGAAACGCTGGTGACTCCCCCGGCCACAAGCACCCTGCCGTTAGGCAGCAGCGTGGCCGTGTGCCCGGAGCGCGGGTAATTCATCGAACCGGTGTATGACCATAGCTTGGTGACCGGGTCCATCACTTCGCATGAAGCCAGGGTGTTCGTTCCATCGGAGCCGCCGCAGGTAAGGATGGAGTCGTCCGGCATGAGCGTGCTGGTGTGGAAGGCGCGCTTGGTATTCAGCGCTCCCGAGTCCGTCCATTTGCCGGCGGACGTCATGATGTAAGCGCTGTATCTGCCTGTGGACGTGAATTTTTTAGAGGTGCGCAGGCAGTCATTGGCGGGGTCAGGTTCGCAGTTCCGGCCGCCTAATATCACCACGTCAGCGGCCGGGGTCACTACCGCGCTTTGGTTGAAGACCGGGAACAGCGGGTCGCCGAAAGTCCAGCTTCCATCGCCCGTGGTGCTGGGAGTGTACGACAGGTTATCCGAGAATATCATCTCCCTCACTACAAGGGTGGATACGTCCATCTGGTAGGTTTGCCCTGAAACGTCCACTACGGTGGAGGTATAGAGCGCCCGGACGCTGGCCGCGGACATGGCGGCCCCGGAGGGCCCGGTGGAAACCGGGGAGTTGAACGACGTGGTGGTGGAGTTGGTTATCGTGCCGACGAGGCCGGTGAAGGTTACCGACGCGGTGGCCATTGACTGGTCCAGGAGGGAGTCGTAGGTTACGGAGCCGGACGTGAAAGTGTTCGCCACGCCGCCGGTCAGGGTCAACGTATAGCGGCCGCTGTTGTCGGACACGGTACCGGAGAGTATGGTCATGGAGCCGGATATGACGCCGCCCGTGAACGCCTTCGAAACGGGGAAAGAGATGGGAACTGTCATGGAACCGGTGCCCGAAACGCTCGCGCCCGCGGCCAGAGGACCGGCGAAAACAAAATTCAGTGTGGTGACGTCAGCGTCCTCGGCTGCCGCCTCTTGGGGCGCGAACACTACCCGGCCCGAAGACGCCAGGGAGACATCGCCGAAGAAATCCCCCCCCACGTAGTTTCCGCCTATATCCCTGCCGACAGGCATGCCGTCAACGGCGCTGGTGCTGCGCTGAGGGTATATGGTCGCGTTGTCGACGGTTATCGCGGGCGACAAGCTGTCGGCCGGCAGCGATAAATAGATATTGGAGTTCACCAGCCGGCCGCTTACCGCGCGGGACAGCTTGAACCCCAGCTCGAGGCTTATGTTGCTGCTGCCGTCTATGGTGGCCGTGGTTATATTCGTTTTTGTGGTGTGTATCTGGGAGCCCGGATTTATCAGCGGGGATTGTGTGAAGTATGTGGGAACTATATTGCCGTAGCCGCCGTGTAAATGGATCGTGCCGTCCGGCATCAGTACCGCGGCCTGATTGGCGTTGCGGTACGGGGCGACGGAATAAGAGGTGCCCGTTACCGTCACGCGGCCGCCGTTGGAGTCGAAGATCTCGGGGCCGTCCAGGTAACCCCTGTTGCCCGGGTCCTGGTTCGCGAGCACGCCGGCCGGCGTGGTGTACCATGCCTCTTCGGGAGAGTCTATCCTGTTGGTGCCGTTATAACCGCCGGAGATGAAAATGTTGCCGTTGTTCATCACCACCGCGGTATGCCCGGTCCTGCCCTGCAGGAGCGGCGCCTTCGGGTCCCAGCGGTTGGTCTGAGGATCGTAGATCTCGTTGGTGGTGAGGTAGGTGAAAGTGGAATTGACGGAGTCCCACAGCAGGCCGCCGGAAACGAAAACGCGGCCGTTCACTATGGCGCTGGCCGTATGTCCCATGCGCGCGCTGGTCATAGGCTGCATAGCGCCGAAAGCGCCCACGCCGCCGCTGGCCGTGCTGAAGAAAACCTCGCAGGAGTTGGTTATGCCGCCGGCCGTCGTCATGGCGGTAAGCGCCTGGCCTCCGCAGATGATGACATTTCCGGACAAAGGGCCTTTATTGATGAGGGTGGCCGTGTGCGCCCCTCTGGCCGAAGTCATAGTTATAGCCCCGGACCAGCTTTTTGTCAGGGGATTGTACGTGTAAGCCGTGTTAAGCGGCGTCCCGGAATTGAATCCTCCGGCCACAAGGACCCTGCCGTCGCCCATAAGGGTGGCGGTGTGGGAGGACCTTGCGGCGGGAAGGGTGGGGCCGACCCCGAATGCCGCGGCGCTTGCGAAATATATTTCCCCGGTCGCGGTGGGCGTGTTTGCCGAACCGATAACACCTCCCAGCACCAGGATGTTGCCGTCCGGAAGCAGGGTGGTCGTGTGTGCGTTGCGTCCGGTGGCAAGCGCGCCGGCGCCGGGGGCTAACAGGGAGAGGGCGAACAGGGATAAGGGGATTGCTTTTAATAAACGCATAATTAAAGGCCGACAGTGTTTTACCAGGAACCTGTTACGATTTTATTTCAATTCAATGATACTACATTTACCAGGGAATCTCCCGTGGGAGCTTTCGGCTTGCCCGGATCCAGCTTTTTTTTGCCGTCCACGGTGAAGTGGTACGGGTACGTGCCGGGAAGTATGTATATCTCTATTTTCCAGACGCCGCTCTTTTTGGCCATCGCCACTTCTTTCCAGGAAGAAAAACTGCCGGCTATGGAGACGGACCTGGCTTTTGCGTCCTTGTACTCAAAAACTTTTTTAACCGCCTTGACCTTTTCCTGGGCGGCTTCCGGAGCCGCGGGCGCGGTTGCGGGTTTGGTTTCGGCTTCCGGCGCGGGGGCTGCGGGCGCGGCCTTTTCCGCCGCGGCGTCCTCCTTCGGCAACGGTACAGGTGAGGGCCGCACTTCAAGACTGTCGCCCGAGAAATGCAGCGAGAGCCTCTCGTAAACGGAATAGCCGGCTAAACCCATTACACCCAGGCTTACGAACGCCATGCCTGCCCAGAATATCTTTGATTTTGTCATATATCCAAATGTGAACGGCGTCCTGAACTTTGGAGCGCGTTATATGAAATTATTTTTGTCATCCCCCCGCTTCCACGCTCACCGCGTTCGCTTTTCTGCCCGCCGGACGCGGCGTTGTCGGCTCCGATTCCCCTCGCCCGGTTAACGGCTTAGAGGAAAATTCTGGAGC